>JBAQKO010000163.1:0-14755 GCA_049301075.1 Rhodoferax sp. | reverse complement strand
AATGTGACCAACATCAAGTTGTCGGCCTTTGCGCTGGGTGCGATGCTGGGCGGTTTCGCCGGTGTTTTCTTTGCCGCACGCCAAGGTTTCATTTCGCCGGAATCGTTCGTGTTTTCCGAGTCGGCCATCATTCTGGCGATCGTGGTGCTCGGCGGCATGGGGAGCCAGTTGGGTGTGGTTCTGGCCGCGTTGGTGCTGGTCCTGATTCCCGAAGTCGGCCGTGACTTTGCGGAGTACCGCATGCTGATCTTTGGTGCGGCCATGATCCTGATCATGGTGTGGAAGCCGGGTGGCCTCCTGTCCCACCGGGAACCCACGCTGAAGGCACCAGCCTCCTTCACCCGCCGTGCCAAGGAGTCCACATGAACAACATTCTTCATGTCGAAAACCTCACCATGCGCTTCGGTGGCCTGACCGCCATCGACGACCTGTCCTTTTATGCGCCCGGCAGGCAGATCACGTCGATCATCGGCCCCAATGGTGCTGGCAAGACCACGCTGTTCAACTGCATTACCGGGTTCTACAAGCCCACTGTGGGCAGCGTGCGCCTGCAGCACCCGGTCAACGGCGAGATGCGGTTGGAGTCGCTGGCCAGCCACAAGGTGGCGAGCGATGCCCAGGTTGTGCGCACCTTCCAGAACATCCGCCTGTTTCCCAAGATGACCGTGCTGGAGAACCTGATCGTTGCGCAGCACAACACCTTGCAGGGCGCATCGGTGTTTTCGATTGCCGGCCTGCTCGGTCTGCCGTCGTATCGGCGCGCCGAAACCGCAGCACTGGAGCGCGCCATGAACTGGCTGGAGCGGCTCGGTCTCTTGGACCTGGCCGATACCCCGACCGCCGGCTTGCCCTACGGTACCCAGCGCCGCATCGAGATTGCACGGGCGCTGTGTGTCAATCCGGTATTGCTGTGCCTGGATGAGCCTGCGGCAGGTCTGAACCCCCGCGAATCTGCAGAGCTCAACCAGTTGCTACTGAACCTGTCGCGTGACGAGAACATCGCCGTGCTGCTGATCGAGCACGACATGAGCGTGGTGATGAAGGTGTCGGACCACATCGTGGTGCTCAACCACGGAAGCAAGATTGCCGAGGGAACGCCCGTGCAGATTCAGAACGACCCGCACGTGATCAAGGCCTATTTGGGTGAAGACGATTCAGAAGAGGTGGCCGCATGAGCATGCTGCAACTACAAGGTGTGCATACCCACTATGGCCACATCCATGCCCTCAAGGGCATGAATGTTGAAGTGGAAACGGGTGAGGTGGTCACGCTGATTGGCGCCAATGGCGCCGGTAAATCCACCCTGATGATGACTCTCTTCGGCGCGCCGCGCGCCAGTGCGGGCCGGATCGTCTTCGAGGGCGAGGACATCACGAAATTGAGCCCGCACGAAGTCGCTCGCCGCGGCATCGCGCTCGTACCGGAGGGGCGCAGAATCTTCCCCCGCATGACCGTGCTGGAAAATATCCAGATCGGCGCCACGTTCGCCGATCCGGTCAACTTTGACGCCGACATCCAGCGCATGTTCGCCATGTTTCCCATTCTGGAGAAACGTCTGCAACAGCGTGCCGGAACTCTGTCGGGTGGTGAGCAGCAGATGCTGGCCATTGCCCGGGCCCTGATGGGGCGGCCCAAGCTGCTGATGCTCGACGAGCCCTCGCTGGGGCTGGCGCCCATTTACATCCGGCGCGTGTTCGAGATCATTCGCGAACTCAACCGCGACCATGGCATGACCATTCTGCTGGTCGAGCAGAATGCCCACCACGCCTTGCGCGTGGCCCACCGGGGCTATGTGTTGCAGCACGGCGAGGTTGTGCTGGCGGGTACCGGAGCCGAGTTGCTGGCCAGTCCGGAAGTGCGTGCGGCCTACCTGGAGGCTGGGCACTGACGTTGCCCCGCGGTCCTCAGCGCAGCAACATCAGGCGGGTCGAGTTCTTGACTTCTTCCATGACGGCGTAGGTGCGCGTTTCACGTACGCCGGGCAGCTGCCACAGAACCGATCCGGCAAAGGTGCGGTAGGCGTTCATGTCGGCGGCACGGGTCTTGAGCAGATAGTCGAAGCCGCCCGCCACCATGTGGCATTCCATGATTTCGGGGCGCACCTGCACCGCCGCCTTGAACTGCTCGAACACATTGGGCGTGGTGCGGTCCAGCAAGACTTCGACAAACACCATCATGCCCGCCCCCAACTTGAGCGGGTTGAGTCGTGCCTCGTAGCCCAGGATGAAGCCCTCGCGCGTGAGGCGCTGCACCCGCGCCAGCACGGCCGTGGGAGACAGCGCCACGGCTTCGGCCAGCTTGAGGTTGCTGGTGCGCCCGTCTTGCTGCAAAACATCCAGTATGCGCAGGTCGATGCGGTCAAGTTGGTCCATGTCTGTGCTCATGGGCCGAATTTTATTCGGTTATATCGGAATAAATAGATATTTAATTTTGTGCGGATCTCGGCATCATTTCACCATTCACTTTCTTATTGAGATAGACCATGAGCAACGTTTTTGTCCCGTTTGTCGAAGGCCCCCTGCAGCGCGAGCCGCTGCGTGCCGCGATCACCGCTGCGTACCGTCTGCCCGAGACCGACGCCGTGGCAGCGCTGCTGGAGCAGGCCCGTTTGCCCCAGGCACAGGCGCAGGCCGCGCAGACGCTGGCCCAGCGCATCGCCACCCAGTTGCGGGAGCGCAAGAGCGAGGGCGGGCGTGCCGGTATCGTGCAGGGCCTGCTGCAGGAGTACGCGCTGTCTTCCCAGGAAGGGGTGGCGCTGATGTGCCTGGCGGAGGCGCTTTTGCGCATTCCCGACAGCGCCACGCGTGACGCGCTGATCCGCGACAAGATCAGCAACGGCGACTGGTCTCCGCACCTGGGCAACAGCCCCTCGGTGTTCGTCAATGCCGCATCCTGGGGGCTGCTGCTGACCGGAAAACTCGTTGCCACCCACAGCGAGCGCGGTCTGGGCGCCACCCTGGGTGGCCTGATCCGCAAGGGCGGCGAACCGCTGATCCGCAAAGGCGTTGACATGGCCATGCGCATGATGGGCGAGCAGTTCGTCACTGGCGAGACCATCGGCGAGGCGCTCAAGCACGCCAAGGGCCTGGAGGCCCAGGGCTTTCGCTATTCCTACGACATGCTGGGCGAAGCCGCACTGACCACCGAGGACGCCGAGCGCTACCTGGCCTCTTACGAGGCGGCCATCCACGCCATCGGCAAGGCCGCGGCCGGCAAGGGCATCTATGAAGGCGCCGGCATTTCCATCAAGCTGTCGGCCTTGCACCCGCGCTACAGCCGCGCACAGTACGGCCGCGTGATGGAAGAGCTCTATCCCATCCTGCTCCGGTTGACGCTGCTGGCCCGGCAGTACGACATCGGCCTGAACGTGGACGCGGAAGAAACCGACCGCCTGGAGCTGTCGCTCGATTTGCTGGAGAAGCTGTGCTTCGCGCCCGAACTCAAGGGTTTCAACGGCATCGGCTTTGTCATCCAGGCGTACCAGAAGCGCTGCCCCTTCGTCATCGACTACGTGATCGATCTCGCGCGCCGCAGTGGCCACCGGTTGATGATCCGGCTGGTCAAGGGCGCTTACTGGGACAGCGAGATCAAGCGCGCCCAGCTTGACGGCCAGGACGGCTACCCCGTCTACACCCGCAAGTCCTACACCGATCTGTCGTACCTGGCCTGCGCCCGGAAGCTGCTGGGTGCCCCGGACGCGGTCTACCCGCAGTTCGCCACGCACAACGCGCACAGTCTGGCGGCCATCTACCAGATCGCCGGGCCTGACCGCTACACCCCGACCCAGTACGAATTCCAGTGCCTGCACGGCATGGGTGAACCACTGTACGAACAGGTGGTGGGGGCCGCCCAGCTGAACCGTCCCTGCCGCATCTACGCGCCGGTCGGCACGCACGAGACCTTGCTCGCCTATCTGGTGCGCCGCCTGCTGGAGAACGGCGCCAATACATCATTCGTCAACCGCATCGCCGACGCCGCGATCTCGATCGAGGAACTGATTGAAGACCCGGTCGCCACCGTCGACCGCATGGGTGTCCAGGAAGGGCGGGTCGGCCTGCCGCACGCCGCCATCGCCGTGCCGGCCGGATTGTACGGTGCGCAGCGCGCCAACTCCCTGGGCCTGGACCTGTCCAACGAAATGACGCTGGACAACCTGGGCAAGGCCATGCGGGCTGGTGTCGCCCAGCCGCTCACGGCCGGGCCGATGCTGGGTGTGGACCGTGCGCTGCCCGCCGGCGCGGTGGCCAGTGCCGTGCGCAACCCGGCCAACCACGCCGATGTGGTTGGCGAGGTGGTGCAGGCCGACGCGTCCGATGTCGATGTGGCGCTGGCCCAGGCGGTAGCCGCTGCGCCGCGCTGGGCTGCTGTTGCGCCAGCTGAGCGGGCTGCTTTGCTGGAGCGCGCCGCTGACGGGATGCAGGCCGAGATGGCGCCCCTGATGGGCCTGCTGGTCCGCGAGGCCGGCAAGACCGCCAGCAATGCCATTTCGGAAGTGCGCGAGGCGATTGACTTCCTGCGCTACTACGCCGCCCTGGTGCGTGCCGACTTCGCACCCGACACCCACCGCCCGCTGGGCCCGGTGGTCTGTATCAGCCCCTGGAATTTTCCGCTGGCCATTTTCACCGGTCAGGTCGCAGCCGCACTGGCCGCGGGCAATACGGTGCTGGCCAAGCCGGCTGAGCAGACCAGCCTGATCGCCGCCCAGGCCGTGCGCCTGCTGTGGCAGGCCGGCATTCCGCGCGACGTGGTGCAGCTGGTCCCCGGGCGCGGCTCGGTGATCGGCGCACGCCTGGTCCAGGACGAACGCACCCAGGGCGTGCTGTTCACCGGTTCCACCGAAGTGGCGCGCATTCTGCAGGGCAATGTGGCCGGCCGGCTGGATGCCGAAGGCCACCCGATTCCGGTGATTGCCGAAACCGGCGGCCAGAATTGCATGATTGTGGATTCCTCGGCGCTGATCGAGCAGGTTGTGCTTGACGTGCTGGGCTCGGCCTTTGACAGCGCCGGTCAACGCTGCTCCGCGTTGCGCGTGCTGTGTGTGCAGGAGGACATTGCCGAGCGCATGCTCACCATGATCAAGGGCGCAATGGGCGAACTGCGCATCGGCCAGCCGGATCAGCTTGCGGTGGATGTCGGCCCGGTGATTGACGCCCGCGCCCGTGACGGCATCAACGCCCACATTGAGGCGATGCGGGCCCGGGGCCGCGCGGTGCACCAGTTGGCCCGCGATCCGGGCAACGCCACCCGCCTGGGCAGCTTTGTGCTGCCAACCCTGATCGAGCTGGAGAGCATCCAGGAACTCGAACGCGAAATCTTCGGCCCCGTGCTGCACGTGGTGCGTTTCCAGCGCCGCGATCTGGGCGCCATGGTGGAGCAGATCAATGCCACCGGCTATGGCCTGACCATGGGCGTGCACACCCGCATCGACGAAACCATTGCCCAGGTCATTGCCAGCGGTCACGCGGGCAATCTCTACGTCAACCGCAACATGGTGGGCGCCGTGGTGGGCGTGCAGCCCTTTGGCGGCGAAGGCCTGTCGGGCACCGGTCCCAAGGCGGGCGGCCCGCTGTATCTGTACCGCCTCTTGTCGCGCCGCCCGGACGATGCGATGCGCCGCGCCGTGGCCCTGTCTGACGCCGCAGCGGCCGAGGCCATTCGCGGCCAGCGCGAGCCGCAGGGCGCGCTCAAGGCCTTGCAGCAATGGGCGCTGGACGTCGCCCGCAAGGATCTGGCCGGTCTGTGCCAGCGCTATGCCGAGCAGGCCTGTGCCGGCACCATCTGCACCCTGCGTGGCCCGACCGGCGAGTCCAACACCTACAGCTTGTTGCCGCGCGAGGCCGTGCTCTGCCTGGCCTATAACGAGGCGGACCGCCTGGTTCAGCTGGCTGCCGTGCTGGCGGTGGGCAGCCGTGCCATCTGGCCGGCCGAGGCGGCTGACTTGCGCGACCGCCTGCCGGAAGCCGTCCAGACCTCCATCGTGCTGGCCACGGACTGGTACGCCCCGACCGTCGCCTTCGACGCCGTGCTGCACCACGGCAACCCCCGGCAGCTGACGGCGCTGTGCACCCGCATCGCGCAGCGCCCGGGTGCCATTGTGAGTGTCCATGGGTTGTCGTCGGGCGAAACCGCCGTGCCGCTGGAGCGTCTGCTGCTGGAGCGCGCCGTCAGCGTCAACACCGCAGCGGCCGGCGGCAACGCCAGCCTGATGACCATGGGCTGAAGGGCGGCGGCCGGGATGCCGCCCCTTCGACACCGGCGACAATAGCGCCATGCAGCTACAGGACATTCTTTATTCACAGGGTTTTGGCACACGGCGCGTGTGTGCCGGACTGATTCAGCAGGGCTTGGTGCAGGTTTATGCACAAAATAGCACGGTAGAGCCCGAAACCATTGCGCAGGCTGCTATGGAATTCGTAGCGGATGGTTTGCGTTTCCGCGTCCAGGGCGTGGACTGGCCGTACCATGAGAAGGCCTACCTGATGCTGAACAAGCCCACGGCCACCGAGTGCTCGCAAAAGCCGTCGACCTATCCCAGCATCTACACCTTGCTGCCGTCACCCTTGCGGCTGCGCCCGCAAAAGGCGGCCGTCCAGGGCGTGCAGGCGGTCGGACGGCTGGACCAGGACACCACCGGGCTGCTGCTGCTGACCGACGACGGCAAGTTCATTCACCGCATGAGTTCGCCGCGCCACCATGTACCCAAGGTGTACGAGGTCACCGTGAAGCATCCGCTCGACGAGCGTCAGGTGCAGAAACTGCGGGATGGCGTGGTGCTCGATGACGATCCCAAGCCCGTGCGCGCCGCAGCCTGCGAGGCCGTGGATGCACACCACCTGCGGCTCACGCTCACGGAAGGCAAATACCACCAGGTCAAGCGCATGGTGGCGGCGGTGGGCAACCGGGTGGAGGCCTTGCACCGCTCGCAAATTGGCGGACTGCACCTGCCCGAGGACCTGGCACCCGGCCAGTGGCGCTGGCTCAGCCCCGCGGACCTGGAAAGCATCCAGAAGGCGGGCTGAGGCACCGGGCCGACGGCGCCGCGCTATGCTTGCGCCATGAACCTGCTTTTTGATTCGTTCTGGCGCGCGGTGGCCTACTGCCTGCGGCCGGGGCTGATGGCTTTGTCACTGCTCCCGCTGCTTCTGATGACCGGGTTGACCGTCGGCTTGGGTTACTTCTACTGGGACGCGGCCATGGATGGGGTGCGCCAGTTGCTGGAGTCGTCCACGTTCATCAACAACGGCTGGGCCTGGCTCGACAGCATGGGGCTGGGGCGGTTCAAGACCGTGCTGGCGCCTCTCATCGTCATTTTTGCCGTGACGCCGCTGATCGTCGTGGTGTCCCTGCTGGTGGTGGCCCTGTTGATGACGCCGTTCCTGGTGCAGCTGGTGGCGCGACGCCGTTTTCCCGGCCTGGAGAAGTGCAATGGCGCCTCGTTCTGGCGCAGCCTGGGGTGGTCGCTGGGTTCGACCGCGTTGGCGCTGCTGGCCACGGTGGTGTCCATTCCCCTGTGGTTCGTGCCGCCGCTGATGCTGGTGCTGCCACCCCTGATCTGGGGTTGGCTGGCGTACCGGGTCATGGCGTTTGATGCGCTGGCCGAGCACGCGACGCAGGAAGAACGCCACACGCTCTTTCGCCGCCACCGCATCCAGCTGATGGGCATGGGCGTGCTCACCGGTTACCTGGGTGCGGCGCCCAGTCTGGTCTGGGCATCCGGCGCCCTCTTTGCGGCCGCGTTCGTCATCCTGGTGCCGTTGGCCATCTGGATTTACACCCTGGTGTTTGCCTTTTCCTCGCTGTGGTTTGCGCACTATTGCCTGGCGGCGTTGCGGGACTTGCGCCGTGAGCGCGCGCTCGTCGAGGTCACCGAGGTAAGCACCATCCCCCCTTTGGCCGCGGCCGTGTCGGCGGAGTAAACCATGAACTTTGGACTCATCATCATTGGCGACGAAATCCTGTCCGGCAAACGGGCCGACAAGCATCTGGCCAAGGCCATTGAATTGCTGTCGTCGCGCGGACTGCAACTGGGCTATGCCGACTACGTAGGGGACGCGCCGGACCGCATCACGGCCACGCTGAAAAGGGCTTTTGCCTCCGGCGACGTGGTGTTTTCCTTTGGTGGCATTGGCGCCACGCCGGACGACCATACCCGGCAGTGCGCGGCCCGGGCGCTGGGGCGTGAATTGACCCTGAACCCGCAAGCCGAAGCCCTGATCCGCGAGCGCATGCAGGACGTAGCCCGGGAGCAGGGCGTGCCGTACGAGCCCGACCGGGACGACAACCAGCACCGGCTCAACATGGGCATGTTTCCGGTGGGGGCGCAGACCATTCCCAATCCGTTCAACAAGATTCCCGGTTTTAGCTGCACCGGCGTGGACGGTGGCGCCGTGTATTTCGTGCCCGGCTTCCCCGTCATGGCCTGGCCCATGGTGGAGTGGGTGCTGGACACCCACTACGCCCACCTGTTTAACCGTGGCGCGTGGTGCGAACAATCTGTCATTGTGTTTGGCGCCATGGAAGCGGCACTCACGCCCCTCATGGAAGCCATTGAGCACCAGCACCCCGTGAAGGTGTTCAGCCTGCCCAGTGTGGACCACCCCGAATACGGGCGGCATATTGAATTGGGCGTCAAAGGCTCACCCGCGGCCGTCGCTACCGCGTACGCGGCCCTGCGGGCCGGTCTGCAAGGCTTGCAGGCCCGGCTAGGCCCTGAATTGGTGCGAAAGTAAATAAGCACCAAATCGGTGCGATGCACGATGGCGCATTTTTGGTGCATTCCGGCGCGCCTCTGGCGTATCTTTGATGCCCGGCGGCGGGAAAACCACCAATCTCAGGGCAAAATAGAGCGCTTTGCCTGAATTGTCTACCGGGTGACCGTTGGCACAAAAGCTGCATTGTGGACCGGGCAACATTTTTAACAACCGTGCAACAGGAGTATTTGATGGGCAAGACCGTCGCAGACGTGATGAAAATGGTGAAAGAGAACGAGGTCAAGTTTGTTGACTTCCGCTTCACCGATACCCGCGGCAAGCAGCAGCACACCACCGTGCCTGTTTCGCATTTTGACGAAGACAAATTCACTTCCGGCCACGCGTTTGACGGTTCGTCCATCGCTGGCTGGAAGGGTATTGAGGCTTCGGACATGTTGCTCATGCCCGATCCCAACTCCGCCAACATCGACCCCTTCTTCGAAGAAACCACCATCATCATGACCTGTGATGTGGTGGAGCCCGCTGACGGCAAGGCCTACGACCGCGATCCCCGCTCCATCGCCAAGCGCGCTGAAGCCTACCTCAAGGCTTCCGGTATCGGTGACACCGCCTTCTTCGGTCCTGAACCCGAGTTCTTCATTTTTGACGGTGTGCGCTGGAGCACGGACCCCAACAACACGTTCTACGAAATCGAAGAGTACGAAGCACCCTGGAACACCGGTGCCAAGCTCGAAGGCGGCAACCGTGGCCACCGTCCCACCGTCAAGGGCGGCTACTTCCCCGTTCCTCCCGTTGACAGCACGCAAGACATGCGCGCCGAGATGTCCCTGATCCTCGAATCCCTGGGCATCCCGGTCGAAGTGTTCCACCACGAAGTGGCCGGCGCGGGTCAGAACGAAATCGGCACCCGCTTCAGCACGCTGGTTGAGCGCGCTGACTGGACCATGCTGCAAAAGTACGTGATCCACAACGTGGCCAATGCCTACGGCAAGACCGCCACCTTCATGCCCAAGCCCTACCACGGTGACAACGGTTCCGGCATGCACGTGCACCAGTCCGTGTGGAAAGACGGCAAGAACCTGTTCGCTGGCGACGGCTATGCCGGTCTGTCGGACTTCGCGCTGTACTACATTGGCGGCATCATCAAGCACGCCCGTGCCCTGAACGCCATCACCAACCCCGGAACCAACAGCTACAAGCGCCTGGTGCCCCACTTCGAAGCACCGGTGAAGCTGGCTTACTCGGCCAAGAACCGTTCCGCTTCCATCCGCATTCCGTTTGTGGCCAACCCCAAGGGCCGTCGCGTGGAAGCCCGCTTCCCCGATCCCCTGATGAACCCCTACCTGGGCTTTGCGGCCCTGCTGATGGCGGGTCTGGACGGCGTGGAAAACAAGATCCATCCCGGCGAAGCCGCCACCAAGGACCTGTACCATCTGCCCCCCGAGGAAGATGCGCTGGTGCCGACCGTGTGCCACAGCCTGGACCAGGCTCTGGAACACCTGGACAAGGACCGCGCGTTCCTGACCAAGGGTGGCGTGTTCACCGACTCCATGCTGGATGCCTACATTGAGCTGAAGATGTCGGAAGTAACCCGTATGCGTATGTCGGTGCACCCTGCCGAGTACGACATGTACTTCTCCCTGTAATGGGCGCTGCCGGCAACGGCAGCCCAACAGGCGAAAAAAGGACGGCGCATGCCGTCCTTTTTTTTGCAACCTAATGTTGCAATTCCCGTCCAATGCGGGTGGGGGGCGCGGTGTTCCGGGTTTTTGGGACTTTTTTGACGCATACTGGGCAATCGGCTCTGCACGGGCAGGCATGGACACAGCATGAAAACCATTTATTTGATTCCTTTGGCAACCCTGTTGCTGGCGACGGGCAGTTGGGCCCAGGACCGTATTTACCGTTGCGGCAACGAGTACACCAATACCGTTTCGGAAGCCCAGGCCAAGAACTGCAAGCTCGTGTCCGGCGGCAATGTCACCGTGGTGCAGGGCCAGCGTCCGGCACGCACGGCTGCAGCCAGCCAACCCGGGCAGCGCGTGGATGCGGGTGACCAGCGTGCCAAGGACTCGGATGCCCGCCTGATCCTGGAGTCCGAGCTGAAGAAAGCCGAGGCCCGCCAGGCCGAACTGCTCAAGGAATACAACAACGGCGAGCCGGAAAAGTTGGGACCGGAGCACCGCAACAACCAGAAATACCTGGACCGCATCGCCGAGATCAAGGCCGCCATCAGCCGCAATGAGAGTGACATTGCCGGCATCCGCCGTGAACTGGGCCGCGTATCGGGATCGACAGCGAAATAAGCGGCTTGGACGCCTCCACCCGTTTCCAGTCGTTTGACCTGCTGGCCACCTTGGTGGCCGTGGTGGACACCCATGCGTCGGTGCTGTTCTCCAATGCGGCGCTGGAGGACGCACTGGGCACCTCCCGGCGCACGATTGTCGGATCGTCCTTTGCCGATGTGTTCACCGAACCGCTGCTGCTGCAGAACGCGCTGGAGGGCGCGCGCGACAACGCCTTTGCCGCCCTGCGTTACGACGCCTGGCTCCGGCGGGCGGGGCAGGAGGCCGTGCCGGTGCATGTCATCGTCACGCGTACCGAGTCGCTGGACGAAATCATTGTGGAAATGGTGCCGCTGGAACAGCAGACCCGCCAGGACCGGGAAGAACGCCTGGTCGAGCAGGCCCAGACCAACAAGGAGCTCATCCGCAACCTGGCCCATGAGATCAAGAACCCGCTGGGGGGCATCCGCGGCGCCGCCCAGTTGCTGGAAATGGAGATGGAGTCGCCCGAGCTGACCGAATACACCCAGGTCATCATCCACGAAGCCGACCGCCTGCAAAGCCTGGTGGACCGCTTGCTGGCGCCGCACCGGCGCCCGCACCTGGTGGGGGATGTCAACATCCACGAGGTGTGCGAGCGGGTGCGCTCACTCATCCTGGCCGAGTTTCCCAAGGGCCTGCGCGTGGTGCGGGACTATGACATTTCCATCCCCGAGTTCCGTGGTGACCGCGAGCAGCTCATTCAGACTGTGCTCAACATCGCCCACAACGCCTGCCAGGCGCTGTCCGAGCGCATCGTCGCGGGCGACGCTACCCTGACTTTTCGCACCCGCGTGACGCGGCAGGTTACTTTTGGCAAGCAGCGATACCGGTTGGCACTGGAATTGCATGTGATTGACAATGGACCCGGCGTGCCGGATTCGATCAAGGACCGTATTTTCTATCCGCTGGTGTCGGGCAGGGAGGGCGGTTCGGGCCTGGGGCTGACATTGGCGCAAACCTTTGTCCAGCAGCACCATGGGTTGATCGAGGTCGACAGCGTGCCGGGCCATACGGATTTCAAGATATTGATTCCGCTTCCGTAATTGCCAGAACCAGGGGACCGATAGAACATGAAGCCGATTTGGATCGTAGATGATGACCAGTCCATCCGCTTCGTGCTGGAGAAGGCCCTGTTGCGCGAGCAGCTTCCCACACGCAGTTTTTCCAACCCGCGGGACGTGCTGGCCGCGCTGAACACGGCGGCGGATGACGAAGGCCCCCAGGTTCTCGTCAGCGACATCCGCATGCCCGGTGGTTCGGGACTGGATCTGCTGGAAAAGGTGAAGGCCAAGTACCCCGGGTTGCCCGTCATCATCATGACGGCGTTTTCGGACCTGGACAGCGCCGTGAGCGCCTTCCAGGGCGGCGCCTTCGAATACCTGCCCAAGCCTTTCGATTTGCCCAAGGCGGTGGAGCTGATCCACCGCGCGGTAGAGGAAAGCCAGCGCGAAGAGGTGAGCGAGGAACGCATGGGCGAAACGCCCGAGATGCTGGGCCAGGCGCCCGCCATGCAGGACGTGTTCCGGGCCATTGGCCGCCTGAGCCAGAGCAACGTCACGGTCATGATCACCGGGGAATCCGGTTCCGGCAAGGAACTGGTGGCGCGGGCCCTGCACAAGCACTCGCCCCGTGCCAACGGTCCTTTTGTGGCCATCAACACTGCGGCCATTCCGAAGGATCTGCTGGAAAGCGAGCTGTTTGGCCACGAGCGCGGCGCCTTTACCGGTGCGCAGACCATGCGCCGCGGCCGTTTCGAACAGGCCGACGGCGGCACCTTGTTCCTGGACGAAATTGGCGACATGCCGTTCGAGTTGCAGACCCGCTTGCTGCGCGTGCTCTCCGACGGGCATTTCTATCGCGTGGGCGGACACAGTGCTGTGAAGACCAACGTGCGGGTGATCGCGGCCACGCACCAGGATCTGGAGCGCCGCGTCAAGGACGGCCTGTTTCGCGAAGACCTGTTTCACCGCCTCAACGTCATCCGTCTGCGTTTGCCAGCCCTGCGGGAGCGCCGTGAGGACGTGGCCATGCTGACACGGCATTTTCTGCAGCAAAGCGCCGGGCAGCTCGGGGTGGAGCCCAAGCGCATCTCGGAAGCCGCACTGGCCTGGCTGGAGAACTTCAACTTCCCGGGCAACGTGCGCCAGCTTGAGAACATCTGCCATTGGCTCACCGTCATGGCGCCATCGCAGGTGATCGAACCCAAGGATCTGCCGCCCGAAGTGGGGGTGACCCGTTCGGAGGCCGCGCGGGACGCCGCTCCCACAGTCCCTGCGCAGCCGGTCGCCGGTGCCGGGCTGGCCAGCCCGGTGGGCGCCGAGCCCGACCTGCTGGATGTCCCCGTGCGCTTGCCGGTTCCCAGCGCGCCGCTGATGGGCTGGGAAGCGGAGATTGAAGCCGAGGCGCTGGCCTTGCTGGGCGCGGGGCACACCGACGTGTGGGATGCCCTGACCCGCCGCTTCGAGTCGCGGCTGATCCTGGCGGCACTGGCCCATACCAAGGGCCGGCGCATTGAGGCGGCCCACAAGCTGGGCATCGGCCGCAACACCATTACGCGCAAGATCCAGGAACTGGGGCTGGAGTAAAGCGCCGCAGATGGCGCAAAGGGCGGCAATTGCGCACAATGGGGTTCTAAGCCAACCCTTGCCGGAGGTCACCCATGCGCATCGGCGTTCCGAAAGAAATCAAGGACCATGAATACCGCGTGGGCCTGACGCCGGCTAGCGTCCGCGAACTGGTGGCCCATGGCCACCAGGTGCTGGTCCAGCGGGATGCGGGTGCGGCCATTGGTCTGGACGACGGGCAATACCTGGCCGCCGGCGCCGTGGTAGCGGATACCGCTGCTTCGGTGTTCGAGCGGGCCGACATGGTGGTCAAGGTCAAGGAGCCGCAGCCCGTGGAATACGCCTTGCTGCGCCCCGGCCAAATTCTTTACACCTACCTGCACCTGGCGCCCGACCCCGCGCAGACTCGGGCGCTGATCCAGTCCGGGGCGGTGTGTATCGCCTACGAAACCATCACCGGCCCGGGCGGCGGCCTGCCGTTGCTGGCACCCATGAGCGAGGTAGCCGGGCGCATGGCCATCCAGGCCGGTGCCACGCACCTGGAAATCGCCCATGGGGGGCGCGGGGTGCTGCTGGGAGGCGTGCCCGGCGTGGCACCAGCACATGTGGCCATCATCGGCGCGGGTGTGGTGGGCACCAATGCGTTGCAGATGGCCGTGGGCCTGGGCGCGCGGGTGACGGTGCTGGACAAGAATGTGGACCGCCTGCGCCAGCTGGACCTGGTGTTTGGCAACCGCATCAGCACCGTGTACTCCACCGCCGCCAGCATCGAGGACACTGTGCTCGACGCCGACCTGGTGGTCGGTGGTGTGCTGGTCCCGGGTGCTGCGGCCCCCAAGCTGGTCACGCGCGCCCATGTGTCCCGCATGAAAAAGGGTGCGGTGGTGGTGGACGTGGCCATCGACCAGGGCGGCTGTTTCGAGACGTCGCACGCCACCACCCATACCGCGCCCACGTTTGTGGTCGACGGCGTGGTGCACTATTGCGTGGCCAACATGCCCGGCGGCGTGGCCCGCACGTCGACCTTTGCCCTGAACAACGCCACCATCGGCCACGCCGTGGCGCTGGCCGACCACGGCTGGAAAGCTGCGCTGCGCGACAGTGTGCATCTGCGCCACGGCCTGAACGTGTGCGAAGGCCACGTCACCTATGC
>JBAQKO010000162.1:0-17228 GCA_049301075.1 Rhodoferax sp. | reverse complement strand
CGGCCTTGCTGCACGTCGTAGAAGCGGAACATCAGCCGCGCCAGGGTGGACTTGCCCGAGCCCGAGGGGCCCACCACGGCCACCGTCTTGCCCGCCGGAATTTCAAACCGGATGTGGTGCAGGATGGGGCGCGACGGGTCGTAGGCAAAGCTCACGTCGTCAAACACCACGGCGGGGGTGCCGGCCAGTTGCAGCGGCAACGCGCCGGGCAAGTCGGCAATCTCGCGCTCGCGCTCCATCAGGGTGAACATCTTTTCCAGGTCGGTCAGGCTTTGCTTGATCTCGCGGTAGATGACCCCCAGGAAATTCAGCGGAATGTAGAGCTGGATCATGAAGGCGTTGACCATGACCAGATCGCCCAGCGTCATGCGGCCATCCACCACCCCCTGCGTGGCGCGCCACAGCATGGTGACCAGGGCCGCGGCGATGATGAGCTGCTGGCCGGTATTGAGCAGGGACAGCGTGGTCTGGCTCTTGACGGCCGCGCGTCGGTAGCGCTCCAGGTTGTCGTCGTAGCGCTGGGCCTCGAACTCTTCGTTGTTGAAGTACTTGACGGTTTCGTAGTTCAGCAGGGAGTCGATGGCGCGGCTGTGGGCCGACGAGTCGAGCTCGTTCATCTTCTTGCGGAACTGCGTGCGCCACTCGGTGACCGTGATGGTGAAGACAATGTAGACCGCCAGCGCCACGATGGTGATCCAGGCAAACCAGACATCAAACTTGACCGCCAGCAGGGTCAGCACCAGCGTGACTTCAATCAACGTGGGAATGATGCTGTAGAGCGAGTAGCTGATGAGCGAATGCACGCCGCGCGTGCCGCGTTCGATGTCACGCGTCATTCCGCCGGTCTGGCGCTCCAGGTGAAAGCGCAGGCTCATGGCGTGCAGATGGCGGAACACCTGCAGCGAGATGCTGCGCGCCGCCCCTTCGGTGGCCTTGGCAAACACCAGTTCACGCAACTCGGTAAACAGCGAGGTGGACAGGCGCAAGGCGCCATAGCCCAGCAGCAGCGCCGCCGGCACCACCAGAACCGCCACCGCGTCGCCCGGCTTCACCGCCAGGGCATCGACCAGGTTCTTGAGCAGCAGCGGCACGCCCACATTGGCCAGCTTGGCCCCCACCATGAAGGCCAGCGCCGCCAGCACGCGCCACTTGTAAATCCACAGATAGGGAAACAGGCGTTGCAGGGTGGCCCAGTCGGACTTGGGTGGCGTGGCGGCAACGGTTGAAACCGGGGCGGGTGCGGTTGCGTGGTGACCATCGGGGCGCATGGGCGACAATTCTCGGAGTTATTTCAGGAGGATTGTGCCCATGTCTACCAATACCAGCCCTGCAGGTGTTCAATTACCCACCGACGAAGCACTGGTGCTCAAGGTAATTCCCATGCCGGCCGACTGCAATGCCAACGGCGATATCTTCGGCGGCTGGGTCATGGCGCAGGTCGACCTGGCGGGCTCCGTGCTGCCCGCGCGCTACAGCCAGGGGCGCATGGCCACCGTGGCGGTGAACGAGTTCATCTTCAAGCAGCCGGTGCGGGTGGGTGACATCCTGAGCTTCTTCTCCAAGGTCAGCCGCATTGGCCGCACCTCCATCACGGTGAAGGTCGAGGTCTACGCCGAGCGCTTCACCGCGCAGGGCCAGTACATCAAGGTGACCGAGGCCACGCTCACCTACGTGGCCATTGACGACAACGGCAAGCCGCGGGAAATTCCCAAGGGCTGATGGGGCTAGGCGCCGGTCGTGGTGTGCAGTTCCCATGCCCCCTCGCCCAGCAAGCGCAGCACATGGGTGTGGTGGCGCAGCACGCCGGCCCGGTGGGCGATGCTGACCAGGGTGGTGCCGCTGCGGCGCAGGCGCTCATACAAGGCGTTTTCATTGGCGTCGTCCAGCGCGCTGGTGGCCTCATCCAGAATGGCGATGCGGGGCTGGTGCACCAGCACGCGCCCGAAGGAAATGCGCTGCTGCTCGCCCACCGACAGCAGCTTTTCCCAGTCATGCACGGCGTTGAGCCCGCCCACGCGGTCGATCAGTTCCGCCATGTGGACCTCCGCCAAAATTTCCAGCAGCCGCTCGTCACTCAGGTTGGACTGCGCGCTGGGGTAGATCAGCTGGCTGCGCAGCGTGCCAACCTGCATGTAGGGCTGCTGCGGCAGGAAGAAAACTTCCTCCAGCGGCGGATGGTGGACCACGCCGGTGCCGGAGTGCCACAACCCGGCAATCGCCCGCAACAGCGAGCTCTTGCCGCAGCCGCTGTCACCGGTGATCAGCAGGCCGTCCCCCGGCTTTAGCGTCAGGGTCAGCTCCCGGATCAACACGCGCTCGAACTGCGGCGTGTACAGCGTGAGCGACTCCAGCGCGAGCTGCTCGCCCAGTTGGGTCTGGATCTGCGGGTGTTGTTCGTCCGCCGCGGGTTGGGTCGCCGGGTCCACCAGCACCAGCCGCGACAGCGCCTGCAGACGGTCTATGCCCGCCACGAACCGGCTCAGGCTCTCGAAGTTATCGACGATCAGCGCCACGGCACCGAGCACGGCGGCAAACGCCCCGGCCGCCTGCACGGCGCGGCCCACCTCCAGCGCGCCCGACAGCACGCCATCGGCCAGGATCACGCTGGGAATCACCAGCGTGAGCTGGTTGAAGCCGCGCTGGAACATGTTGAGCGAGCGCTGTTTGCGGATCAGCCGCGCAAAGTTGGCGAACACCTTGCCGAACTGGCTGTCGATCTGGGCGCGTTCCTGCGCCTCGCCGCGGTAGAAGGCGATCGATTCAGCGTTCTCGCGCAGGCGCATCAGGCCGAAGCGGAAGTCGGCCTCGCGGCGCAGCTGCCAGAAGTTCAGCTGGATCAGCGGCGCGCCGAACACGTACAGCGCCACCACCGTGCCTACCAGCGCATACACCGCCAGCACACCCACCAGCAGATGCGATATCGACCACAGCACGGCGCTGAAGGCCACCAGCTGCATCACCGAGCCCAGGAAGATCAGCAGGAAGTGGATAGAGCGGCCGGTGAAGGTGTTGATGTCTTCGCTGATGCGCTGATCGGGGTTGTCGATCTCGCCGCCCGCGCCCAGCTCGTAGTACTTGCGGTTGCGCAGATAGCCGTCGAGGAAGCGGCCGGTGAGCCAGCGCCGCCACTGGTTGGCGAAGGCATCGCGCATGTAGTAGTAGAAGGCGTAAATCGGCACCGCGAACACCAGAATGCCCAGGCAGGTGCGCACCGACGCCCAGAAGCGGTCCGCATCCCGGCCGGCCAATGCCGAGGTCATCTCGCCGCTCTGGTCGTTGAGCATCACCGCCAGCTGGGTTTCGGCCAGCATCAGGGCAATCAGCAGGGCCAGCAGGGTCCACGCCACCTTCTTCTGGTCTTCCAGCCAGTAGGGCTTCGCCACATGAACGAATTGCTTCCAGGCGTCCAGAGACAGGGGGGACGGGCGACGCCGTGAGGAGGGCTTGGCCGCGTTGGCGGAGGTGGACATGGTGTTGATTTTGGCACGGCAGGTGCGCTACCAAATTTATAGCTACCTGCGCATATTCTACGCAGGCTAGAGGCCTAAAACGTCAGAATTTTCCGTGCCGCCCCGCGCCAGCGGAGAAGCGCGCCGCCCCTTCCAGCCCCTGCGCAATGCAGGCCTTGCCGCGTTGCCACTCCTGGTGCAGGGCGTGCGGCAGGTCCAGGTCCCACTGGGCATAGGCGCTGGCACGGTCGGCCAGCATGGTGGGCTGCGGAAAGCCCGCCAGTTGCTCGGCCAGCGCCAGGGCGGCGGGCAGCGCCTCGCCCGTGGGCACCACGCGGTTGCACAGCCCCATCTGCAGGGCCTCGGCAGCCTCTACCTTGCGCCCGGTCAGGATCAGGTCCATGGCGTGGCCCATGCCGATCAGGCGCGGCAGACGCACCGTGCCACCGTCAATGAGCGGTACGCCAAAGCGGCGGCAATACACGCCGAAGTAGGCATCGGTCTCCATCACCCGCATGTCGCACCACAGGGCCAGCTCCATGCCGCCAGCCACGGCGGCGCCGCTGATGGCGGCAATGACCGGTTTGGACAGCAGCAGGCGCGAAGGCCCCATGGGGCCCGGCGGCGCCGCATCTGCCGGCGAGAACTGCAAGGCAGCAAACGGGTCTTCTTCTTCCTGCACCTGCGCGGCCAGGCGGGCACCGGCCTGCAAATCCCAACCGGCGCAGAAATGGCCATGCGCGCCGTGGAACACGGCCACGCGCGCATGCGGATCGGCATCGAAGGCCATGAATGCGTCATACAGCTGACGCGCCGTGTCGGCATCCACGGCGTTGCGCACGTCGGCGCGCGACAGGGTCACCACGGTCACCGCGCCGTGTTGTGTGGTGTTGACGGCTGGGCTCATGGGAATCGATTAGATAGTCCCGCAGGAGACAAAAGCATTGGTGTCTACCCTGATCATCAGTGACAACCCTATCAAGCATTCGAGATGCCCCCGCTATAAACAGGCTGCCCCATAACAACAGGAGCCACTGTGCTAGTTCTTCAATTGGTGATCAGCGGGATTGCACAAGGTTGCATCTACGGCTTGATCGCCATGGGCTTCGTGCTCATTTACAAGGCAACCGAAACCGTCAGCTTCGCCCAGGGCGAACTGATGATGCTGGGCGCGTTCGGGGGCCTGGTGGGCATGACCATGCTGGGCTTTCCGTACTGGCTCGCCGTCGTCTGCGCCATCGCGGGTATGGCTGTTTTTGGCGTGCTGCTGGAGCGCTTGGTGATCCGCCCCATTCTGGGTCAGCCGGCCTTTTCCGTGGTGATGCTGACCATTGGCATTGGCTACGTGGCACGCGGCCTTATCACGGTCATTCCCGGCATCGGCACCGACACGCAAGCCCTGCCCGTGCCCTACAAGGACGAGATCTGGAATGTCGGCGCCCTGGTGCTCAACGTGGAGCACATGGTGGTGATTGGCGCCACCGCCGTGCTGTGCGTGCTGCTGTTCGCCCTGTTCCGCTACAGCAAGCTGGGCATTGCCATGCAGGCCGCCTCGCAGAACCAGCTGGCCGCCTATTACATGGGCATTCCGGTCAAGCGCCTCAACGGCATCGCCTGGGGCCTGGCCTCTGCGGTGGCTGCCATTGCCGGCCTGCTGCTGGCGCCCATTACCTTTGTGCACGCCAACATGGGCTTCATTGGCCTGAAAGCCTTTCCGGCCGCCGTGGTCGGTGGGTTCGGCAGCCTGCCCGGCGCCATCGTGGGCGGGCTGGTGATCGGCATTGTGGAGTCGCTCTCGGGCTTCTACCTGCCCGACGGCTTCAAGGACACCGCGGCCTATCTCGTGGTGCTGGTCATGCTGATGGTCAAGCCCAACGGGCTGTTTGGCGAAAAGCTGAGGAAAAAAGTCTGATGCGTTTCATCTTCAAAACCGACTACGGCCAGGACATCAACCTGGCCAAGCACGGCGGGCACGTCTTCTGGTACAGCCTGCTCATGGTGCTGCTGCTGGCCGCGCCCTGGCTGTTTGCCGAATACTGGCTGGCGCAACTGACCCTGGTGCTGATTTACTCCGTGGCCGGCCTGGGCCTGATGCTGCTGGCCGGCTTTACCGGCCTGTTCTCCATGGGACACGCCGCCTTCCTGGGCGTGGGTGCCTACACGCACACCGTGCTGACCAACATGGGCCTGCCCTTCCCGCTGGCGCTGGCCTGCGCAGCCGGGCTGTCGGCCGCCGTGGGCGTGGTGGTGGGCTTGCCGGCGCTGCGCGTCAAGGGCATTTACCTGGGCATTGCCACGCTGTCGTTCGGCTTCATTGTGGAAGAAGTGCTGGCGCGCTGGGAGTCGGTCACCGGGGGCAACGCCGGCATACGGGTCCTGAAACCCAACCTCTTTGGCTGGGTGCTGGAGAGTGGCGAGCAGTTTTATTTCCTGTGCCTGGTCATTACCGTCGCGGCCACGCTGGGCATTCTCAACCTGCTGCGCTCGCCCACGGGCCGAGCCTTTGTCGCCATCCGCGACTCCGAGATTTCGGCACAGAGCATGGGCATTCACCTGGCCTACTACAAGACTCTGTCGTTTGCCTTGTCGGCCGCGCTGGCCGGCATTGCCGGCGCGCTGTACGCGCACAACCTGCAATTCATCTCGCCGGACCAGTTCAACATCCTCCAAAGCATCGACCTGTTGCTGATGATCGTGATCGGCGGCGCCGGCTCGGTGCACGGGGCATTTTTGGGGGCCATCTTCCTGATCGCCATGCCCCAGGCCATTGCCTCGGTGAAGGACTTCCTGCCCGCTGTCATTGGCCAGGCGCCCGGCCTGCAGGGCCTGGTGTACGGGCTGGTGCTGATTGCCTTCGTGCTGTTCGAACCCATGGGCCTGTACGGGCGCTGGCTCAAGATCCGCACCTACCTGCAGATGTTCCCGTTCTACCGCAAGGGCATGTTCAAGCGGCAGAAATCCTTCCAAAAATCCGACAGGCTGAAGTGATGACCGACACCCTTCTCTCTGCCAAGAACCTGAGCGTGCGCTTCGGCGGGGTGCTGGCAGTCAACAACGTCAGCTTCGACGTCAAACAGGGCGAGGTGTTCACACTGATCGGCCCCAACGGCGCCGGCAAGACCACCGTCTTCAACCTGATCAGCCGCATCTACACACCGACTGCGGGCGAGATCGACTACCTGGGCCCCAACGGCCTGCTCAAGCTCACCGAACAGCCGCCCCAGGCCGTGGCTTCGCTGGGCATTGCGCGCACGTTCCAGAACATCGAATTGTTCGAACATGCCTCCGTATTGCACAACCTGCTGATCGGTCGCCACACCCACCGCAAGACCCACCTGTGGCAAGACCTGTTCTTCACCGCCAAGGCCCACGAAACCGAGCTGCTGGCACGCGAAAAAGCCGAAGAAATCATCGAATTCCTGGACCTGCAGCATTACCGCGACTCACTGGTCGCAGGCCTGCCCTACGGCGTGCGCAAGGTGGTGGAAATGGCCCGCGCGCTGTGCACCGAGCCGCGGCTGCTGCTGCTGGATGAACCCTCCTCCGGTCTGAACGTGGAGGAAACCGACGACATGGCGTTCTGGATCCAGGACATCAAGAACGAGCTGGGCATCACCGTGCTGATGGTGGAGCACGACATGGCCCTGGTGTCCAAGGTGTCGGACCGGGTGGTGGCCATGAACCAGGGCGCCGTGCTGGCCATGGGCACGCCGCGCGAAGTGCAAACCGACCCGGGCGTGGTGGAGGCCTATCTGGGGTCCATCGACGACGTGTCGTCGCTGCGGCGCGAAACCACAGCATCCCGGGAGGCCGCATGAGCATCCAGCCCCCACCCATCAGCGACCAACCGGTGCTCAAGCTGCTCAATGTGGAAAGCGCGTACGGGCCCATCAAGGCCATCCGCGGCGTCAGCCTGCAGGTGCGCCGGGGCGAGATTGCCACCGTGCTGGGCTCCAACGGCGCGGGCAAGACCACCATTCTGAAAACCATCTCGGGCATCATCGACCCGCGCAAGGGTTCCATCGAGTTCAAAGGCGAAGCCATCACGGCGAAAGACCCCGCCTTCATCGTGCAGCAGGGCCTGAGCCACGTGCCGGAAGGGCGCGAGGTGTTTCCGCTGCTGTCCGTGCGCGACAACCTGCTGATGGGCGCCTACACCCGGAGCGACCGCGACGGCGTGGCGCGGGACATGGAAACGGTGTACGGCTACTTCCCCATCCTGCAGGAGCGCTCGGCGCAGGACGCCGGCCTGCTCTCGGGCGGCCAGCAGCAGATGCTCGCCATCAGCCGCGCCCTGATGGCCAACCCCGATTTGATTCTGCTCGACGAACCCAGCCTGGGCCTCTCGCCCAAGCTCACCAAGGAAATCTTCGAGATCGTGGTGCGCATCAACCGCGAGCGCGGCACCACCATCCTGCTGGTGGAGCAAAACGCCAACATGGCACTCAACGCCTCCGACTACGGCTATGTGCTGGAGAACGGTCGCATCGTCATGGAAGACACCTGCGCCCACCTGCGCGAGAAGGACGACATCAAGGAGTTCTACCTCGGCATGAAGGAGCACGGCGTGCGCGGCGAGCGGCGCTGGAAGAAGAAAAAGACCTGGAGATAACACAGATGAGCGGACTCTGGGACACCAGCAACATACAGCCCTGCCACGACATCGTGATGCCGGGCGAGACCATTCCGGCCATTTTCTGGAACGCCGTTGCCCAGCGCGGCCCCAAGGTCTGGATGCGCCAGAAACACCTGGGCCTGTGGCGCAGCTGGACCTGGAACCAGACCGCCGACGCCGTGCGCGAAATTGCCGGCGGCCTGCTGAGCCTGGGCTTTGCCCGGGGCGAGTGCGCCTCCATTCTGGCCAACACCGTGGTCGAGTGGGTCTGGACCGACCTGGCCGTGCTGTCCTGCGGCGGCGTGGCCAACGGCATCTACCCGACCGACGCCCCGGCGCAGGTGCAGTACCTGTGCGAAGACTCGCGCACCACGGTGCTGTTCGTGGAAGACGACGAGCAACTCGACAAGGCCCTGGAGGTGCGCGACCGCCTGCCCGGGCTGCGCCAGATCGTGGTGTTCGACATGGAAGGCCTGCGCGATCTCAACGAGCCCGGCGTCATGAGCCTGGCGGCCCTGCGCACCCTGGGCCGGGCCTACCTGGCGGAGCACCCCCAGGAACTGCAGCAGCGCGTGGACGCCTGCCGGCCCGAAGACCTGGCCATTCTGGTCTACACCTCGGGCACCACCGGCAAGCCCAAGGGGGCCATGCACCTGCACAGCGGGCTGGTCTACACCGTGCGGGGCTTCAACACGCTGGTGGCGCAGGACGACCGCGACGAACGCATGTGCTTCTTGCCGCTGTGCCACATTGCCGAGCGCATGGGGGGCGAGTACTTTGCCCTGTACACCGGCGCCATGCTCAACTTCGTGGAGAACCCCGAAACCATTCCCGAGAACGTGCGCGAGATTGCCCCCACCGTTTTCACGGCGGTGCCCCGGGTGTGGGAGAAGTTTTACTCCGGCGTGATGATCGCGCTGAAGGAAGCCGGCTTCATCCAGCAGGCGGCCTACGCGTGGGGCATTGGCGTGGGAACCACCATCGCCGACCGCGTGCTGGCCGGGCAGCCGGTGAGCAGTTGGCTCAAGCTCCAGTTCCAGCTGGCGCAGTGGCTGGTGCTGAACAATGTGCGCAAGCTCATCGGCATCCACCGCGCCCGCTTTCTGGTCACCGGTGCGGCCCCCATTTCACCCGACCTGGTGCGCTGGTACCTGGCGCTGGGCGTGCCGATGCTGGAGGTGTGGGGCATGACCGAGACCTGCGGCGCCTCCACCGGCGTGCCCGCGGACAAGATCAAACCCGGCTCCATTGGCCCGGCGGCCGGCTTCAACGAAGTCCGGCTGGACCCCGCCACGGGCGAGCTGCTGGTGCGCGGCAAGAACGTGTTTGCCGGCTACCTGAACCTGCCGGAAAAAACCGCCGAGGCCCTGGACGCCCAGGGCTGGCTGCACACCGGCGACGTGGGCGTGGTGGACGCCGACGGCTACTACCGCATCACCGACCGCATGAAGGACATCATCATCACGGCCGGTGGCAAGAACATCACCCCCAGCGAGCTGGAAAACGACCTGAAGTTCTCGCCCTACATCACCGACGCGGTGGTCATCGGCGACAAGCGCGCCTACCTGACGGTCATCATCATGATCGACCAGGAGAACGTGGAGAAATTTGCCCAGGATGCCGATGTGCCCTTCAGCAACTACGCCAGCCTGACGCGTGCGCCCGAGGTGCAGGCGCTCATCCAGGGCGAGCTGGACCGCGTCAACAAGAAGTTCGCCCGCGTCGAACAGATCAAGAAATTCTTCCTGCTGGAGAACCAGCTGACAGCGGAAGATGAAGAGCTGACTCCCACCATGAAGCTCAAACGCAAGCTGGTAGAAAAAAAGTACGCCGCGCAAATCGAAGCGATGTACCTGTAACAAGAAAGTTCACCGACACTATGCAACCCAAGCACCTTATCGCACTGGCCATCCTGGCCACCAGCGCCACCCTGGCTTCGGCCCAACAACAGGGCATCAGCAAGAACGAAATTCTGCTGGGCACCATCCAGGACCTGTCCGGCCCGCTGGCCGGTTACGGCAAGCAGGCTCGCAACGGCATGCAAATGGCCATTGAGGAAGTCAACGAGCAGGGCGGCATCCAGGGCCGCAAGATCAAGCTGCTGGTGGAAGACGCGGGCTACGACCCCAAGAAGGCCATTCTGGCCGCGCAGAAGCTGGTCAACCAGGACAAGATCTTCATGATGGTCGGCCACATCGGCACGGCACAGAACATGGCCGCCATGCCCATCCAGTTTGAGAAGGAAGTGATCAACTTCTTCCCCCTGACTGCGGCACGCGAGATGTACGAACCGTTCCACCGGCTCAAGTTCGCCATCAACTCGACCTACTACGAGCAAATCCGCACATCGCTGCCCAAACTGGTGCGGCAAACCGGCGCCACCAAGGTCTGCACCATCACCCAGGATGACGAGTTCGGCGTGGAGGTATTGAATGGCACCGAAGACAGCCTGAAAAACCAGCGCATGGCCCTGACGGAGAAGACCACCTTCAAGCGCGGCGCCACCGACTTCTCCTCGCAGGTCGCAAAAATGCGGGCGGCGGGGTGCGAACTGGTGGTGCTGGGCACCATCATCCGCGAGACCGTGGGCGTCATTGGCGAGTCGCGCAAATCCGGCTTCAACCCAGTCTTCCTGGCCAGCAGCGCAGCCTATTCCGAACTGATCCCCAAGCTGGGCGGCAAGGTTGTGGAAGGCTTGTACGCCACCATGACGGCGCAGATTCCCTATGTGGACTCGGGCACCCCGGCGGCGCGCCTGTGGGCCAACAAGTACAAGACCAAGTTCAACGAGGACCCCTCCAACATGTCGGTGTTTGGCTACAACACCATCAACATCTTTGCCAAGGCCATGCGCGATACGGGCGACCGCCCCACCACCAGCAAGTTCATCCGTGCCATGGAAACCATCCGGATTCCGGCCGACATCTTTGGCAGCCCGCCCCTGAAATTCACGCCCACCCGCCGCCTGGGCAGTGATGAATCCCGCCTGTCGCAAATCAAGGACGGCCGCTGGGCGGTGGTGATGGACTACACCTACTGAACGGCCCCAACCCGCCGGACATGACAAAACCGCGCCTTTGCGGCACCATACGGAGCACACCGGGCAAGGACCCCACCGGTCCTTGCGATTATTTTTAAAAGGAGACGGACGATGAAACTGCACACCGCGATCACCCTCGCCGCGCTGGCACTGACGGCCACCCTGGCCAGTGCCCAGCAAGGCGTCAGCAAGGATGAAATCCTCCTGGGGTCCATTCAGGACTTGTCCGGCCCTCTGGCAGGCTACGGCAAACAGGCCCGCAACGGCATGATGCTGGCAGTCGACGAGCTCAACGAGCAGGGCGGCATCAACGGCCGCAAAATCCGTTTGCTGGTGGAAGACTCGGGTTACGACCCCAAGAAAGCCGTGCTGGCCGCGCAGAAGCTGGTCAACCAGGACAAGATCTTCATGATGGTCGGCCACATCGGCACAGCACACAACATGGCCGCCATGCCGGTGCAGTTCGAGAAGAACGTCATCAATTTCATGCCACTGTCGGCGGCACGTGAAATGTACGAACCCTTCCACAAGCTCAAGTACTCGTTTGCCGGCGCCTACTACGACCAGATTCGCACCGCGGTGCCCAAGCTGGTGAAGGAAAAAGGCCTCAAGAAGGTCTGCACCCTGTACCAGGACGACGACTTCGGGCTGGAAGTGCTCAAGGGCGGCGAGGCCGGGCTGAAGACCGTCAACATGGCCTACGCGGAAAAGACGTCCTACAAGCGCGGCGCAACCGACTTCTCGTCGCAGATGCAGAAGCTGCAGGCCAGCGGTTGCGACATGGTGGTGCTGGGGACCATCATCCGTGAAACCATCGGCGCCATCGGCACCGCCCGCAAGATGGGCTACAACCCCGTATTCTTGGGCTCCAGCGCGGCCTACACCGACCTGATCCACAAGCTGGGCGGCAAGGCGATGGATGGCTTCTACGCCGCCATGACCTCGCAAAACCCCTATACGGACGACGCGTCGCAACCCATCCGCTTCTGGGCCAACAAGTACAAGACCAAGTTCAATGAAGACCCCGCCGTGTTCTCGGTGTACGGCTACCAAATCGTCACCAACTTTGCCAACGCCGCTACCAAGGCAGGCAAGAACCTGACGACCGAGAGCTTCATCAAGGCCATGGACACGCTGTCCGTCCCCGCCGACATCTTCGGCAGCCCGGCGCAGTCGTTCTCGCCCACCCGCCACCTGGGCAGCGACGCCGCACGGCTGTCACAGATCCAGGACGGCAAGTGGAAGCCGGTCTCCGAGTATTTTGGCGACGATGTGAAGGCCCCCGCCGGCAAGGCCGCCGCCAAGAAGTAGGCCAACCCCACAACGAAAAAAGCCACCTCGCGGTGGCTTTTTTTATGCCAAATAGGTCGCCGAAGCGCATAAATACTGCGCAGACAGCTATGCAATCAATAGCAGATCAGGAGACGATGTAGGCGCCCGACCCGGTCGACAGCAGCTTGCCGTCCGCGCCCAGAAACTCCATGCGGGTGGACGCCACACGCGAGCCCAGGCGCATCACCTCGGCCCGCAACTCAAAGCGCTCCCCAATGCCGGGGCGCAGGTAGTCGATCCGCAGATCAATGGTGCCCAGCTTGGAGAAGCGGTGCAGGCGCTGCAGGGGCGCCTCATCCATATGGCGGGCGCCGATGGCGGCCATGACCGCCAGCCCGCCCATGGCGTCCAGCCCCGCGCTGATAACCCCGCCGTGCAGCCGGTTGAAGCTGTAATGCCCCACCAGCTCGGGCTTCATGGCAATGTGGGCCACCACCCGCTCCGGCAGGATGGAGTCAATCTTCAGGCCCAACACGGTGTTGAAGACGATGGACTCTTCAAAGATGCGCGCCAGGTTCTGGACAAACTCGGGTTCAAAGACGATGGGCGCCGCAGGGGCGCTGGATTTGGAATGGGCCATGCCGCGATCTTACAGACCGAGCTGGCGGGAGGCCAACTCTTTCATGATTTCCTCCGTGCCGCCACCAATGGTCATGACCTTGACCTCGCGATAGATGCGCTCGCACTTGGTGCCGCGCATGAAGCCCATGCCGCCCAGAATCTGCACGCCCTGGTCGGCGCAGAACTGCATGGTCTGCGTGGCGTGGTTCTTCAGCAGGCACACCTGCGCCACCCATTCCGCGCCCTTGGCGGCCTTGTCGCCCCGGTCACCGGCATCGGCACGCGCCGCCACGGCGTTGAGCCATGCCCGGGTGGACTCGATGCGCATCTTCATGTCCATCAGCTTGTGGCGGATGACCTGGTGGTCGATGATGGCCGAGCCAAAGGTCTTGCGCTGCTGGGCCCAGCTCAGGGCTTCGTCGTAGCAGGCCTCGGAAAATCCCAGTGCCAATGCAGACATGCCCAGACGCTCGCCATTGAAGTTGGTGAGGATCATCTTGAATCCCTCGCCTTCATTGCCCACCAGGTAGCGTGCCGGTACCCGCACATTGTCAAACCGCAGCTGTGCCGTATCCGAGCACAGCCAGCCCATCTTCTTCAGCGGGGTGCGCTCCAGACCCAGCACGTCGCCGGGTACCACCAGCATGGAGATGCCCATGGGGCCCTTGTTCTGAAGGTCGGTGCGCACCGCCACGGTGTACCAGTCGGCACGGGTGCCCGAGGTGATGAAAATCTTTTCGCCATTGACCACATACTCGTCGCCTTCGCGGCGCGCAGTGGTCTTGAGGGCCGACACATCGGTGCCGCCGCCCGGCTCGGTGATGGCCAGGGCCGCGATTTTCTTGCCCGCCAGCACATCGGGAATCACCTCGCGCTGCAGCGCGGGCGAGCCGTGGCGCATCACCGGCGGCAGGCCAATGTTGTGGCTGAACAGACTGGCCATCAAACCGCCGCTGCCACCCGCGCGGGCCAACGCCGTGGTCAGCGCGTTGCGCAGCTTCCAGGGGGTTGGCGTGCCACCCAGCTCCTCAGGGAAACCCATGGCCAGCCACCCCATCTCGGCGGCGCGCTGGTACAAGGCACGCGGAAACATGCCCGCCTCTTCCCAGGACTCCAGATGCGGAGCGACCTCGGTTTGCACAAACCGCTGGGCGGCATCGACCATGACGGCGATGTCGTCTGCGCTGATCTCGTTATCTTCCATGTGTGTCTTTCAACGATGCATTGACGGGGGATAGGGTCAGGGCGTGCGCCCGGCCTCAGGAAAAAATTTCGGGTGTTTGGGCGCGGTGAAAACCGTTGAACGGTTTGATGGCATCGCGCGCGGCAATTTTTTCGTCCGGCACCCGCATGGGCCAGCCCATGCGCGCCTGGGGCCGCGCGCCATCCATGCGCAAGGTGCTGCCGCTGATGAAGTTGGCAGCCGGGCTGAGCAAAAACACGATGCCGGCGGAAGCCTCCGCCTCGGTACCAAAGCGACCCAGCGGAATGGTTTTGGCCATTTCGCGAATCATGGGGCGCATCTCCACCGGGTACTTGTCCATGCCACTGGAGGCGATATAGCCCGGTGCAATGGCATTCACCCGCACCCCGCGCGCGGCCCATTCGACGGCAGCCGTTTCGGTAAAGTTGACCATGCCCGCGCGGGCCGCGCCGCTGTGCCCCATGCCCGGCATGGAGCCCCACATATCGGCCACGATGTTGACGATGGCGCCGCCGTGCTTGGTCATGCTTTGCGTAAAGCACTCCCGGGCCATCAGGAAACCACCGGTCAGGTTGGTGTTGACCACCGCTTCCCAGCCCTTGGCGCTAATGGCTTCCAGCGGCGTCATGTACTGACCGCCGGCGTTGTTCACCAGGCCATCGATGCGCCCGTGTTGCGCCACGATACGCGCCACCACCTCGCGCACGGTCTCCTCCTGGCGGATATCACACACATGGAAGCTGG
This sequence comes from Rhodoferax sp., assembly GCA_049301075.1. Classification (GTDB taxonomy): domain Bacteria; phylum Pseudomonadota; class Gammaproteobacteria; order Burkholderiales; family Burkholderiaceae_C; genus Allorhodoferax. Next base: position 2,283 of record JBAQKO010000162.1, on the reverse strand, counting down.
CGGCCCCGCCGTCCTGAACAATTTCGTCCACCACGGTTTGCAGTTTGTCGGCCTTGCGCCCGATCAGCACCGCATGCGCCCCCAGCGCGGCCAGCTCATGGGCGGTACAGCGCCCGATGCCCGAGCCGCCCCCCGTCACCACCACCACCTTGCCCGCAAACAGATTGGGGGCAAAAACAGAACCGTATTGCATCAGGACTCCTTTAAAAACAAAGCCATGGCGGCGTCGGTCAGGTCTTGCAGCGACGCGCCTTTTTTGGGATCAAACCATTGCACCGACCAGTTCAGCGCCCCCAGGATCAGCAGGCGTGCCAATCGCACCGGCGCGCGCAGCTGGCCGCTGGCGTGCAGGTCGTTGAGCACCGGCATCCACAGGGATTCGTATTCGGCAATCAGCTTGGCCAGCGACTTGCGCTGGCGCGGCTGCAGCGAACGCGACTCATACAGCATCACCGGCACGAAATCGCTGCCCGGCCCCAGCAGCACCTCAAAGTGCGCCGCCACCAGCATGCGCAGCTGCTGGGCCGGTGTCAGCCGGGCGTGGCCGGGCAGTTGCATGGCGGCGCGCTGGCGGGCCAGGGCCGAGTGCATGCCCTCCTCCATCACGGCGTACAGGAGCGCATCCTTGCTCTTGAAGTGGTAGAAGGGGGAACCGCTTTGCATATCCGCCGCCGCGGCGATATCACGCGTGGTGGTGGCGTCAAAACCCTTGCGGCGAAACAGGTGCGCCGCCGCCGTCAGCAACGCCTGGCGGCGGTTGCCGTCATCGCGTTCATCCACCGTTTTTCGGGGACGCCCGCGTGGGCGTTTGGCCGTGGGTTCGGTATCGGGTTGCGCTGCATCGGGTTTCATGCCCCGACCATACCAAAATTTTCTATTTACAGCAAGCGGTTGCTTGGTGAAAATATTTGAGCCATTGACACGTCGCTTTCGGCACGTATGGAAACTCGGGAGGACATCACATCCGCGTCAGTAATAGTTCACAAGTCCAGCTTCATGACAAACCACTAATTTCCGACGTTAAGAAACTTGAGATTGTCACCTTGGGCGTTGGCCTGATTACTGCTCTGCTTGGCCGCGTTGGCCAAGGCTTCAGCCTCGGTATTCATGATGCCGTTGTTAAACACAGCCCGTCATGTTTATTTTGCGATCAGCAAAGTTGCCCCGCAGAACCTACTAGGTCGTGCTTGAAAACTACCGTTCCAAATTCATGGCTCCGTACACTATTTCAATCGCTGACAAACTTGCGTATTTTTGTAAGGCTCAGAAAAACAAGCCCCATGATATTTGTCCACTCTCCGAAAACCCTTTTCAAGCATACAAAACTCTCTTGCATCCAACTTGGCTAGAGAGTCGTCAGGGTTTCGCCCAGATATGACATTGGGGAACCCACACTCACCCAACGCTACTTTGACGTCGATATTGCTGACGCCCTCTTTCTCAAATGAGAGATGAGTAGGTGGTGGTGGCTGAAATGGTTTGGAAACACAAGCCGAGACCATGAGACACATAGTCGCGATCATGGTAATTAATGGGCACCTTCTCATGGCTTGACTTTCAATGGATTGACAGGCATCTGTTCGTGGATGAGCTGCTGCTCATAGAGGCCGTCTCCCCGTCGCGTTTGCGTGACGCTGGGTGTCTAGACTGAAGCGCGCAACGCATTTGCATCCAACTTTAGTGGCCGAGGTACTTCTGACACCAAAACCCGGGTTTGGTCCGCTTGGCCATTTCGATGCAGTCTTGACGAACAATTTCTTCGGCTTGTACTTTGAGTTGCGCGAGCTCTGCTTCAATGGCTGGCGTAAGAGGTTCAATCTTGACGGATTCAACCAAGTGGCGAAACAGGACTTGCATTTCTGCATGCGCCTGAGGATTGCGCAATGAATTTTGATTTGCGCCGAGTTGAATACCTATTGAGTAACCTGTGTCGCCAATGGGCGTCAAGTAGCTCTTGAACCACCACCCAATACCAGTGGACTGTAAATCTCTCGCGTCGTTTTCCAAAAGCCACCAAGAATTACTACCAATTTGCTGCTGCGACCATTTTCCAGACGGGTTGTACTCGGACCACAGCGCCTTCCAAGTAGCGACATCTCGCTTATGCAGTCTAAGAATCAAGGTATGACTCGTCCCTACCCAAGCCTGAAAACACACCGGTTGCAGCCCCTGCTCTTGGTCTTCATAGCGCTCCAGCCCTTGTGGCCCATAGATAGGCTGATGTCTTATTACGCTTGTGACATAACTACCGAATCCTTGTCGAGGATCACCCCTCTGCCACAC
>JBAQKO010000161.1:0-2144 GCA_049301075.1 Rhodoferax sp. | reverse complement strand
TCTTTGGTCCCTTGGCGTTGCCTGCCTGCTGCTACTCGTTACCCGGGTGGGCGCGGCGCAAGACGCGCCGCCATGCCCCCCTGCTGCCCAACCGTTGAGCGCTGAGCTGTTCCAGGCCGCAGCGGCGCAGGCACGGGATCGCGGTCTGCTGTGGCGGGTCACCAAAGGCGGTCACACCTCTTACCTGTACGGCACGCTGCACGTGGGCCGGGCCGAGTGGATGGCGCCCGGGCCCATGGTCCAGCGGGCTTTGCAGGAAACCGACACCCTGGCGCTGGAACTCGATCCGCTGGATGAGTCCGTGCAGCGCGAAATGGCAGCCGGCATGGCCCGTGCCAAGGCGCACCCGTTACCCGCCGCACTGCGCAGCCGCCTGCTCCAGGCGCTGCAGGTGCAGTGCCTGCCAACGGACACCGTCAACCAGGCAGCGCCGGAGATGCTGGTCTACACGCTGTCCACGCTGGTCGGGCGGCGCGACGGGCTGGAACCCGGCTATGGTTCGGAAATCCTGCTGTCTCTTCTGGTGCATGGCAGCGGGCGCTCCGTGGTGTCACTGGAAACGGTGGCCCTGCAGCTGAAGACGTTGCTTGCGCACGATGCCGCCGAGGCCGAAACCGTGGTGCGGGAAGGTCTGGACGACCTGGATTCCGATCGCGTGCACACCGTGTTGCTCAAGTCGGCCCGGGTGTGGGAAAACGGTGAGCTGGCGGAACTGGAGCGCTACACCCAGTGGTGCCAGTGCGCCGACACGCCGCTGGACAAGAAGCTGATGCGCCGCCTGCTGGACGACCGCAACCCGGGTTTGGCCAAACGCATCGACCAACTGCACACCCAGGGCCAGAAGCTCTTTGTGGCGGTGGGCGCCATGCACATGACCGGCGCCATCGGCCTTCCCGCCCTGCTGGCGCGGCGGGGTTATCGGGTCGAGCGGGTTTTTTAGCACCTGCGCGGTGCGCTCAGGCCAGCGTATGCAGCGGAATGTCTTTTTCGGCCGCCAGCTGGTCCAGTTGCTTGCGCGTCTGCGTGAGCAGGAAGGCGGCAACGGCCTGGTGGGTCTCGGGGGCGAACATGGCCATGATGTGCGAGTTCTTCAACCCCACCGCCAGCGCCAGCGATGCCGCGAAGTGCGGCTCCAGCGCCGCCACGGCCACGCGGCCGTCCTTGCAGGGGTAGACCCGGTAGCCGGCATGGGCACCGCCCACGGCGGAACCCGGCTTGGTCAGGCCCCAGCTGCGGGGCAGGGCCAGGTAGCCCGCCGCGTCCGACAGGGCAATCTCCAGACGCACGCCCTTGCCCTTTTGCAACTGGTGCAGGCGGGCCTTGAGCACGGCCTCGGAAGCCATGAGTGAGCCGCCCATGTCGGCGTACAGCGTGGGGGGCAGGTTCAGGCTGCCAATCAGGTCGTTTTCTGCCAGGTAGGTCAGGTCATGGCCGGGTTCCTCGGCCCGCGCGCCCGGCGCGCCCACAATGGCCACCAGCGACAGGCTCGGGTACAGCTTGTGCAGCGTCTTCCATTCCAGGCCCAGCTTGCTCAGGGCCGATGGCCGAAAGGATGTGAGCAGCACGTCGGTCTTGGCCAGCTCGCGGTGCAGGGCCTTCTGGCCTTTTTCCGACTTGAGATCGGCCGTGGCCACGCGGACCCCCTTGTGCAGCACATCGTAGGCCGCGCGGTTGTACAGGCCCATGGGATCGCCTGAAGTGCCCTTGGGCGCGCTGGGGTGGGCCGGTGGCTCCAGCTTGACGCAGGTGGCGCCCATTTGCACGCAGCGCATCAGCGCCGCCGGGCCGGGCAGGTTCAACGCCAGGCTGAGGACGCGCACGCCCTTGAGGGGAAGAACCGGTTTGGGTGCAGCAGCGGGGGTGGATGTCGTGGCCATAAATACGGGTGGGTTGAAGGGAAAGGGCGTGTGTGGACGATGATAATGGCAGTTTTCGCATTCGCATTTTTCCGTTCCCCAAGGTGGACCATTGAACAACAACCAGCTCGACTTTGCCTTTGTGGCGGAGCTTCCCACGGTATCCGTCCCGCCCAAGAAACGGGCTACGCGCAAGGTGGCACCGCCGGTTGCCACCGCCGTGCCTCTGGCGCCGGTGCAGGATGCCGAATCCCTGGCCCGCGTGCTGGACGCCCATCCGGACTACCG
>JBAQKO010000160.1:0-3249 GCA_049301075.1 Rhodoferax sp. | reverse complement strand
GGGCGGGCGCTGCAGCGCCAGCGCGAGCGGGCGGCACGCGCCGAGTTGCGCCTGGGGCTGCTGGACCCATCGCTCGTGTTGAAGCGGGGCTACGCCTGGCTGACGCTGGAGGACGGGCCGGCGCTGGTCAGCGTTTCGCAAGCCCATGTCGGCCAGAGCGTACGCGCTACCCTTGCGGACGGTACGGTTGGTTTGACCGTGGTCAACAAAGCGTCAAATTAGTTTCTACAATCAACCCTTTATTAGCCCTGCAACAGAGAGGATTCCATGGAACATACCCTGCCCGCACTGCCCTATGCCATCGACGCATTGGCGCCCGCCTATTCCAAAGAGACCCTGGAGTTCCACCATGGCAAGCACCACAACGCCTATGTGGTCAACCTCAACAACCTGCAAAAGGGAACTGAGTTTGAAAGCTTGACGCTGGAAGAGATCATCAAGAAATCGACCGGTGGCATCTACAACAACGCGGCCCAGATCTGGAACCACACCTTTTTCTGGAACTGCATGAAGCCCAACGGTGGCGGGGAGCCCAGTGGTGCACTGGCTGCCGCGATCACGGCCAAGTGGGGCAGCTACGCTGCGTTCAAGGAAGCCTTCGTCAAGTCGGCGGTGGGCAACTTCGGTTCCGGCTGGACCTGGCTGGTGAAGAAGGCGGACGGCTCGGTAGACATCGTCAACACGGGCGCTGCCGGTACACCGCTGACCACGGCCGACAAGGCCCTGCTGACGGTCGATGTCTGGGAGCACGCGTACTACATTGATTACCGCAACCTGCGCCAGAAGTTCGTGGAAACCTACCTCGACAAGCTGGTGAACTGGGGTTTTGCCGAAGCCAATTTCGCCTGAAAACGGGCACTCACCCATTAAAAAGCCGACCCTGGGTCGGCTTTTTTATTGGGCGGGCCCTGGAAGGCACCTACTTTGCCGCAGAGAACGGCTGGCCGGACAGCTTGGCCCCGGCTTTCAGTCCCTTCTTGGCAAACCAGCCCTGGTTCATTTCCAGTACATAGCGCACGGGCCTGGCCGAACAGTGGGAGTCGGTGGTTTGTGGCTTCATGTCTTCCAGGTTGACAATGGTTCCATCGTCAGCAACGAAGGCGGCGGTTAACGGCAGGACCGTGTTTTTCATCCAGAAACACTGCCGGCTCGGGTTCGGGAAGACAAACAGCATGCCTTCGTGCTGGGGCATTTCCTTGCGGAACATCAGCCCGATGCCTTGCTGCTCGGGCGTGAGCGCCAGTTGGGTGTCGATTTGGTGGATGCCGGCCGACAGGGTGATGCGTTGTAACTGGGTCTGCGGCACACCCTGGGCTGCAGCGCCCGTGCACCAGAGGGCCAGTCCTGCCAGCAAGGTTGGGAAAATATTTTTCATGCAGTAATTGTGACTGAACAACGAAAAATGCCCGCTTTCGCGGGCATTTGGCAGTCACCGTAGAAGATTATTGCTTCTTGGCGGCTTTCTTGGCTTTGCGGCTGGACTTCTTGGCCTTGGCCTTGGGGGCAGCGGCTTTCTCTTTTTTCACTTCCTTGGCGGCAGCAGGGGCTGCTGCAGGCGTAGCCTGGGTTGCAGGTGCTGCGGGTGTCGCAGGAGCAGCAGGCGCTGCGGCTTGTGCGAATGCGCCAACGGAAATAAGACCAGCAACCAATGCAGCGAGAAGTTTGTTCATTTGAGGTTCCTAAAAAAAGAGGTTTTACCCGAGGACCATGCTTCCACATTCGGGAAGACACTTCCACAACGGCCCCGGAATTCGGCCGGTTGACAGAATCGAGTAATTTTTTGAGGCTAAAATTTGGCCACTTTCAGAAGCGACTGCCACAAGCAGCCTTTCTCAGGTAGTTCCGATCCCCAAAATCTACGGAGACCTTTTTCCCATGTACCAGCACATCAAAGTTCCCACCGAAGGCAAAAAAATCACGGTCAACGCCGACATGTCGTTGAACGTGCCCGACCAGCCGATCATTCCCTTTATCGAAGGGGATGGCACCGGTCTGGACATTACTCCTGTGATGTTGAAGGTGGTGGATGCCGCAGTCGCCAAGGCCTATGCCGGCAAGCGGAAAATCCACTGGATGGAAGTTTATGCGGGTGAGAAATCCACCAAGGTGTACGGCCCGGACGTCTGGCTGCCCGAAGAAACCCTGCAGGCCCTGCGCGAGTACGTGGTGTCTATCAAGGGACCGCTGACAACCCCCGTGGGTGGTGGTATCCGCTCCCTGAACGTGGCGCTGCGCCAGGAGCTGGATCTGTACGTGTGTCTGCGCCCCATCCAGTATTTTGATGGCGTCCCCAGCCCGGTGAAAGAGCCCCACAAGACCAACATGGTGATCTTCCGTGAAAACTCGGAAGACATCTACGCCGGTATCGAGTTCGAAGCCGAAAGCGACAAGGCCAAGAAGCTGATCAAGTTCCTGATCGACGAGATGGGGGTGAAGAAAATCCGTTTCCCCAACACCTCGGGCATTGGCATCAAGCCGGTTTCGCGCGAAGGCACCGAGCGCCTGGTGCGCAAGGCGATCCAGTACGCCATCGACAACGACAAGCCCAGCGTGACCATTGTCCACAAGGGCAACATCATGAAGTACACCGAAGGTGGCTTCCGTGACTGGTCCTACGGCCTGGCACAAAAGGAATTTGGCGCCGAGCTGATCGACGGCGGCCCATGGTGCAAGTTCAAGAACCCCAAGACGGGCAAGGACATCGTGGTCAAGGACAGCATCGCGGATGCGTTCCTGCAGCAAATCCTGTTGCGTCCCGCCGAGTACAGCGTCATTGCCACACTGAACCTCAACGGCGACTATGTGTCCGACGCGCTGGCAGCCCAGGTGGGTGGTATTGGCATTGCTCCCGGTGCCAATCTGTCGGATTCGGTGGCCTGCTTTGAAGCGACCCACGGCACCGCACCGAAGTACGCCGGCAAGGACTATGTCAATCCGGGCTCCGAGATCCTGTCCGCTGAAATGATGCTGCGTCACATGGGCTGGATCGAGGCTGCGGACCTGATCATCAGCTCCATGAAGAAGTCCATCAACAGCAAGAAAGTGACCTACGATTTTGCCCGCCTGATGGACGGTGCAACCCAGGTCAGCTGCTCCGGCTTCGGACAGGTCATGATCGACCATATGTAAGTAAACGGAGTCCGGGCACGCCCATGCGGCGTGTCCTGGTTTCCAGTAGGCAGAAAACCGCCAGGGCTTGTGTGGCCCGAGGCGGTTTTTTCATGTCTGGCGCTTGAATCGGTGCAATAT
>JBAQKO010000159.1:0-4481 GCA_049301075.1 Rhodoferax sp. | reverse complement strand
GGTCAAAGTGCAGCTGCACCACGGCGCGGGGCGCGGCGGGGGTGGCGGAAGGGGTGGAGTGTGTGGGTATGGGCATGGCGTTGGGATTATGGGGCAGGCTTTCAGGATAATGCGCCATGCTCTTTCTTCTCTCGCCTGCCAAGTCGCTCGACTACGAAACCCCGCTGGGGCCGCTTCCCCATACGCCGCCGCTGTTCGTCAAACAGTCGCAGGCCCTGATTGAACTGCTGCGCACGCAGTCGCCGCAGCAGATTGCCTCCCTCATGTCGCTGAGCGACAAGCTGGCTGCGCTCAACGTGGCGCGCTACCAGGCGTGGTCGCCCAAGGCCACGGAAAAGAACGCCCGCCAGGCGCTGCTGGCCTTCAACGGCGATGTGTACGAGGGGCTGGACGCCCGTACCCTGAACCCGCAGGATCTGGCCTGGACGCAGGACCATGTGTGCATCCTCAGTGGCCTGTACGGCGTGCTGCGCCCCATGGACCTGATGCAACCCTACCGGCTGGAGATGGGCACCCGCCTGGCCAACCCGCAGGGGCGCAACCTGTACACCTACTGGGGCACGCAGATTTCCGATTACCTCAACACCCGCCTGCAGGCGGACATCAGTCCGGTGGTCATCAACCTAGCATCACAGGAGTATTTCAAGGCGGTCGATACCGGCGCGCTCAAGGCGCGGGTGGTGGAGTGCGTGTTCGAGGAGTTCAAGAGCGGCCAGTACCGGATCATCAGCTTCATGGCCAAGCGCGCGCGCGGGCTGATGGCCCGTTTTGCCGCCACCCACCAGGTGGTCAAACCCGAAGACCTGCGGGCGTTTGACCTGGAGGGGTATGCGTGGAACCTGTCCCTGTCGTCCCCGGACCGTTACGTGTTCCGCCGCAACAATCAGAGTCAAAAAGGCCTGTAGCTGGCGTACAGTCTGCGCAGATAGCTATGAAGATCAGAGCAAACGGCATCGACATCGAAGTGGAAGACTCGGCTGCGGCCCAGGCGCCGGACGCGGGCGCCGCCAGCCGCCCCGTAGTCCTGCTCATCATGGGCCTGGGCATGCAGCTCGTGGCCTGGCCGCCCGAACTGGTGCAGGCGCTGGTGGATGCCGGCTTTCGCGTCATTCGCATGGACAACCGCGATGCGGGCCTGAGCCAGACGTTTGACCACCTGGGCACGCCCAATCTGCTGTGGGCCGGACTCCAATACAAACTGGGGCTGGTGCCCCGGGCACCCTACACGCTGACCGACATGGCGGCCGATGCCCTGGGGGTGCTGGATGCCCTGGGCGTGGCGCGTGCGCACGTGGTGGGGGCCAGCATGGGCGGCATGGTGGCCCAGCGCGTGGCCATTGCGGCGCCCCAGCGCACCCTGAGCCTGACCAGCATCATGAGCAGCAGCGGCGCCAAGGGCCTGCCCCAGGCCCGCCGCGAGGTGGTGCGGGCCTTGCTGCGCCGCCCGGCCAGCCGGCAGCCGCAGGCGGTGGTGGACCATTTCGTGCAATTGTTCCGGGCCATTGGCAGCCCCGCCTACCCCACGCCCGAGCCGGAACTGCGCGCGCGCATCCTGGAAGGTGTGCAGCGCAGCTTCCATCCGGCGGGCACAGCGCGCCAGATGCTGGCCATCCTGTCGGATGTCACCCGCGCGGCGCAGCTGGCGCGCATCAGCAGCCCCACGCTGGTGCTGCATGGCCGGGCCGACCCGCTGGTGCCCTATGCCCATGGCGAAGACACGGCGCGGCGCATTGCCGGTGCGCAGCTGGTGGGCATTGAGGGCATGGGCCATGACCTGCCCCCAGAACCCGTGGCGCAGATGCTCGCTGCGCTGATTCCCCATTTACAGGCCGCTGGGCAACCCGCCCCGGCGCGACCCCTATGAACTCACCTGAACAATCCCAGCTTGGCAAGACCTCGGCCTATATCGACCACTACGACGCGTCGCTGCTGTTTCCCATTCCCCGGGCCGGCAAGCGTGCCGAGATCGGAATCGACGGCAGCGCGCCGTTTTTCGGTGCCGACATGTGGACGGCCTTCGAGCTGAGCTGGCTCAACCTGCGCGGCAAGCCGCAGGTGGCGCTGGCGCATTTCACCGTGCCCTGCGAGTCTGTCAACATTGTGGAGAGCAAGTCGTTCAAGCTCTACCTCAACAGCTTCAACAACACGCCGTTTGCCGACGCCAACGCCGTGCGCGAGCGCCTGCGGACCGACATCACCGAGGCCGTGTGGCGTGGCGTGGCCGATCCGGCCCGGGTGGCGACCATCGGCGTCACGCTGGTGGGCCCCGAGCAGTTCGACCGCGAACCCATCCATGAGCTCGACGGCCTGAACCTGGACCGGCTGGACATTGAATGCACCCGCTACACGCCGGCGCCCGAGCTGCTCACCACCACACCGAACGAGGCGCCCGTGTCCGAAGTGCTGACCAGCAACCTGCTCAAGAGCAATTGCCTGGTCACCGGCCAGCCCGATTGGGGCAGCGTGCAGATCAGCTACACCGGCGACCAGATTGAGCAGGGTGGCCTGCTGCAGTACCTGGTGAGCTTTCGCAACCACAACGAGTTCCACGAGCAGTGCGTGGAGCGCATCTTCATGGACATCTGGACGCGCTGCAAGCCGCTGAAACTGGCGGTGTACGCGCGCTACACGCGCCGCGGCGGGCTGGACATCAACCCGTTTCGCACCAGCCACCCGCAGCGTCTGCCGGCCAACATCCGCACCGCGCGGCAGTAGCGCGCGGCGGCGGGTGTTGCCGACCGGGCTTCAGGCGCCGATGTCCTTGAACGACTGCAGGGGCGACAGCGCCGGGAAATCGCCGGGGCGCTTGGCTTTCATGGCCATGACGGCTTCCATGACGTGGCGGTTGCTCCAGATGGCGCCTTGCAGCCAGCCCATCTGCTTGAGCGCGTCGTCCACCGTGTGGTCGCGGGCGTAGTGCAGGGCCTGCTTGGTGCCCCAGATGGCAATCGGGGGTTTGGAGGCAATCTCGCGTGCGCACTGCAGGGCGGCTTGCAGCATGGCTTCCTCGGTGTCGAACACGGCGTTGACCAGGCCGTATTGCAGGGCCTGCTCGGCGGGCATGCGCCGGCCGGTGTAGGCCAGTTCCTTCACCACCGCCAGGGGGATGAGCTTGGGCAGGCGTTGCAGCGTGCCCACGTCCGCCACCATGCCGATATTGATTTCCTGGATGCAGAAGAAGGTTTGTGGGGTGGCGTAGCGGATGCAGCAGGCGCTGACCATGTCCACCGCGCCGCCAATGCAGCCGCCCTGGATGGCCGCAATGACGGGCATGCGCAGCGTCTCCAGTTTGGTGAACGTCGCCTGCATGTCGGTCAGCAGGTCAAACACGGCCGCGCGGCCTTCGGGACTCTGGTCGTCCATCTGGATGGCGCCGGCAAAGGTTTCCAGCGCCATGCCGGCGCTGAAATGCTTGCCCGTGCTGCTGATGACCAGGGCGCGGGCCGCGCCTTCCTGGTGCAACTGCGTCAGCACCGCATCCAACTCGCGCCAGAAGGTCGGGTGCATGGTATTCATCGCCTCCGGCTTATTGAGAACCAGATGGGCAACGTGGTTTTCCGTGGTGAGGGAAAAGCAGGTGAGGGGTGTGGTCGGTGTATTCATGGGCATGACTGTAATGCAGGCCGCTGGGCCTGCCAGTCACCTAAGGAACGTCCAGCCAGTCGCAGCGCAGCCGATGGCGGACATGGGCGCGGGCCCGCCAGCCCACGTACAGGCCGGGCGCGAGCATGCCCAGCACGCAGGGCACGGCGGCCCACCAGGCGTCCAGTGCCCAGGTGGGCAGCCAGCCAACCCATCCCATGAGCCAGGACGTCAGAACGGCGTCCCACAGCTGGTATTCCAGCGGATGGTCCTGCGCATGCTCCACGTGCCATCGTCGGATGCGGTGAAGCTCGGACAAGGGAACCGCCTGCATGAGCCGTGGGACCATGGCAACCTCCGGTAGTGGGGGTTGAACTGTAAGTTCGGAGTAAGCAAATTTCAAGGCGCAGCGCAAAAAAAATCGGTGCGTGCGGGGGACCCGGGCGCCCGCTAGAAGAGTTGCCCGGTCAGCGGGTCGTTTGCTTCCAAATTGATAGCTGTCTGCGCAGATTTCACAGGGCCTGGGCGCTGATTTTGTTGCAAATGGAGGGCTTCGCCGACGCTCAGCAGGGCGCCGACCCGCACGCCCAGCAGCCGCAGTTTTTTCTGCAGCGGCGCGCGTTTGAGGCACTGACCCGCCACGCGGCGAATGGTTTTGGCATCGGCCGTGTACTGGTCCACCGTCAGATCGCGCGTCACGCTCTGGAAGTCGTCGTAGCGCAGCTTGATGCCGATGGTCTTGCCCATGTAGCCCTGGCGCTGCAGGTCGGCCGCCACCTGCTCGCACAGGCGGGTGAACACCGCACCGAGTTCGGCCTTGTCGCGCACGGCGTGCAGGTCGCGGTCAAACGTGGTCTCGCGGCTCATGCTCACGGGTTCGCTTTCGAGCACCACGGGGC
>JBAQKO010000158.1:0-4052 GCA_049301075.1 Rhodoferax sp. | reverse complement strand
GGGTCCATGTAGTGGAAGGTGTGGGCGCGGTCGTAACGCTCGGCGCAATCGAGCCAGGACAGGTTCTCCACATAGGCACCGGCCAGGCGCTGCCACGCGGCGGATAGGTTCTCCTCGATCCGCATCAGGTTGATGGCTGGGCCAGTCGTGGCGGTACCGAAGGTTTGCCCGCTGACCTTGCCACCGAAGGCATGGTGCTGCAGGTAGAAGAACCGGGCCGCGCGCTGGATGTCGGTCAGGGTTTCCGGGCGCGTGATCTTCTGCCATTCGAAAATCTGCCGGCTGGAAAGCGCCCACTTGAACTGCCGCACGAACTCCTCGACGTGGTTCTGCACCACGCGGTACAGCGACACCAGGTCGCCATTGATATCGTTCAGCACCTCGACGGGCGCCGCCTGCGGCCTGAGAAAGAACAACGCGGCGCCACCCGCGAACACCTCGACGTAGCATTCATGCGGTGGGAACAGCGGGATAAGACGGTCGGCCAGGCGGCGCTTGCCGCCCATCCAAGGGATTATCGGATTAGTCATATTTGCAAGCCTTTACTGTATGGATAAACAGGTATAGCCTCCCACCCGCTTCGTGCACGGAGTGGGGAGCCTTGGCTGGGCTTGCAGGATCGGTCTGCTTGTTTGGCGGCTGGCTGGGTGTTGACGCACCCGGCTGGCCGCTCCCTTTTTTGTTGCGTGATTACTTCAGGTCGGCAACCAAGCCGCCTCCAGCGCCCGCTTCTGCGCGGTGTTGGTTGGGGCATCCACACCGGACACCCGCCGGTACAGGGCCACGGCCCGGTAGATCGTGCAGCGCTTTACCGCCGGAACACCCAACGCCACCATGGCTTCCAGCAGTATCTCGTCGCAGCGCGCGCGGGTGATCTTTTGCGGCACGCCATCCTTGGTGGTGGCCAGGTATTCGCAGAGCAGGTCATGCACCACTGCTGCCTGGCCGTATGCACCCCAGGGCGGGATCAGCGACCACAGCACCTGCGGCACCGAGGCACCGTCCGTGAGGTAGCCAGCCGGCACATTGACCCACTCGCCACTGGCTTCGCTGCCAACGTAAAACCGGAAAGGTTGCGTCACCCGCCAGTGATCGGCGCCCAGCGCCCTGCTGGCGGCGCCGTCATAGCGCACATCGAGCGGCGCGGTGAAGGCGGTGAAGCTGCTCATGCCGGCACCTTGCCGGTCACGGCCTTGACTGCCTGCGCATACAGCGCCGGCCAGGTATCAGGATGCGGCTTTCCTGGGCGCCAGGTACGCAGGTACAAATCCCAAGCGGCTGCTGCGTCACCAATGGCCGGGAGCGACTTAGGGTCAGTCCACAGCAGTAGGCGCGCAAACACCGCAGCCAAGATGTCGTCACGCTCAATGGCCGAGTAGACCGCCGACACGCTGGCCGGCGTATCGCGCTGCCGGCAGATAACCTGAGCAGGCTGCCGGCTGAGCGCATGATTAAGCACACCGCGAATGCCACCACCAGCCTCGAACTGCCAGAACCCACGGGCTGGCCCGCCGATCTGCCGCCGGTGCTCAAAGCGGCTTTCCTGCAGGCCGATGGCCAGCAGCATCACCTCAGCAGCCGGGCCTGACATTTTCGCAGGCAGCAGCGCAAGCGCTGGAGCAATTGCCGAGCGACGAATTCCTTGCAGATCCATACTTTTCTCCAGGCAATAAAAAGCCCGCACAGGGCGGGCATGGTTCTTCGGGTGGGGTTACGCGCTGAGCGCGGCGGCCAGGGCTGCATTGTTGACCGCAGCCTGGGCGGTGCTTTCCAGAGCCAGGTCACTGACTGAGTTGATCACCGCCCCCATGGAGCCTGCGGCGTCATGGGTGTCAGCCGTAGCGGCCCACACCCCTTCTGCGACGGCATCAGCAGTGAGCGCCGGCCGCGTCAGCAGCTCGGCCGTGCGGCTGGCAGCAAGTTCAGCCGCCTGCATTGCAGCGTCTGCCGTCGCCTCAAGGGCCAAGGCATCGACAGCAGACCAGACACCATCCGTGATTGCCTCCACTGTCGGAGCCGGCTGGGCCAGCAGGTCAGCGCCGCGACTCGCGGCCAGCTCGGCGGCCGCCAGAGCTTCTTGCGTGGTGACCTCCAGCGCCAGGGTGCCGGCCTTGGCATCGGACCATACAGCCGCCGCCACGGCCGCCGCCGTTGGCGCGGACTGGCCAAGCAGTGTGGTCGTGTTGTCCGCTGCCTCTGCGGCCTGGACGGCCGCCGCCGCTGCAGCGGTTACTGCCGACTGCGCAGTGGTTTCCAAGGCCAGCAGGCTGATCTGGTTGAGCTTGTTGCCCTCGTCCGCCGTCAGCCCGCTGACACCCGTCTCGATCGCGTAGGCCTTGCCGGGGTCCATCTGGATCGAGTGCGACAACGGCGCGATGACGGTTGAGCCGTCGCGGCGCGACAGGTAACCGCCGACCACCCGCACAGGAAAGGCAGCCACGTTGTCCAGCTTGATATCGGCCTTGGTCTGATTGATCACATAGTTGGCGCTATCGATGGCACTGACCGCACCAAAGAACGTCGACCGCACGCCCTCTTCTGTCGTCATGTACCACTGCAGCCAGGCGTACAGCCGCTGGATGTTGGTCACCCCATCCGGGTCGTTGATATCCACCTGGATGTTGGCGCCGTCCGGGGCGAACTCACTCACCGATCCGCCATCGATGCCGTTGCCGAGGTAAACATCATCCTCGGCCTGCACATCAAGGAAGGTCAGGCCGGAAGCGGTAAGCACGCCCACGGTTTCCAGTGGCAGCTTGCTGGCGTGGTCCGCGCGCAGGCGCACGATCTTGTTACTGGTGAACGGCGCGGTGTAGGTCATGCCCGCCGATACAAGCTCAGCATTGAGCACTTCCACGTCGTCGGTCAGGTTGTACAGCTGAACGCGCGAGCCCGAAATCAGCGCAGGCGCGCTCACCACCACATCCAAGGAAGGCAGCTCGACCGTGATGTTAGGCCCGGTATTGGTGTAGCTGACGCCGACCGGCGCCTGCACAACCACTGCGCCGCCCGACGAGTTGACCAGCTCAAGCGTGCCGCTGAACTGGGTGCCGCTCATGTTGTAGGTGCCGGCCGCCATGAAGTCGATCTTGGAGCCCGACAGGCTGTAGCTGTGAACACCAGGTGCAGCCAGTTGTAGCCAGCCACCTGACAACGTGCCAGCAGCGGGCATGCCACCCCACTCCAGCTTGCAGGTCAGCGGCAGACTGAAGTTGATCCCGTCCCCGCTGGTCAGCAGCGCATCCTTGTCGACGTTGGCGCAGGCCCAGGCCTGATACCAGTCGTAGAGCTTGCGCCAGGTGTCGACGGTGCCAGCGCCTACGGCGATTTTCGGGGCCATCGCATCGACAGTCACCCCGGTGTACGCCGCGGCCACGGCTTCGCTGACCTGGACAACGGGGTTAACCGTGCGGGTGGGCACGGCCTCATCGAACAGAAACCCAAAGTGGCGGACCTTGGTCACGAAGGGGGAGTCGGGCACGCCGTCGAAATAGACTGAGCCGGTAATAACTGTCTTCGGCGTGGCGGAATACGTCAGCAGGAAGCTGCCGTCGTACGCCACTGCACTGGTGATGGTCAGATCAAACTTGTGCCAGGTATCCGCCGCCCCATCGACGGAGAACGTCACCGGAACAGCCCCGAGGCCGGATAAGGTCACGGTCGGCGCCGTGAAGTCACCGCCATTCCGGAACGCGGCATTCATCCGCACATAGCCAACGACCCGAATGGTCTTGCCGGCCGCACAGAAGATGGATGAGCTTCTAGTGAGGGCTGCACCAATCGAGATTGGAGTTAAGGCCACCGAGGAAGAGCCACGATTTTTGATGGCGTTTTCCCGGTCAACCCAACCCCGCCTGGTGTTGACCGCTTGCGAGGTGGGGTCGTTGTTCTTGTTTATGTAGAGAACCTGGCAGCTGTCGGACTGTGGCGACATATCGCTTGAGTTTGATGCCGTTGAGTTGGCGGCGTGCAGCAGGCAATCTTTCACGATGTAGTCCGCCACCGCGTAGCCTGAGGAGTTGAAGTAAGCGATCCCCGTCTGGCCGTAGTAC
>JBAQKO010000157.1:0-1551 GCA_049301075.1 Rhodoferax sp. | reverse complement strand
GGTGTTGGGGGTGGGAATGCGAGGTGCGCGCATCCAGTGCGAGGCCCCCGATGACGTCAACAACAGGTCGCTGACCTCGGCGCCCGCCCGATGGCCGCCCTTGAGCAGCACAGCCCGGGCGCCCATGGCCAGCAGTTCCTGCGCAGCAACTTCCATGTCGCGCTCGCTGGCCAGTGGCCGACCCACCAGCAGCGCGGCTTCGTCCAGATTCGGCGTCACCACGGTGGCACGGGGAAACAGTTCGCGTACCAGCACGGCAATGGCCGGGTTGTCGATGAGCACGGCGCCACTGGTGGCCACCATGACCGGGTCCAGCACCACGGTCTGGAGCGCATGGCGGTCGATGGCATCGGCCACGGTTTGCACGATGTCGGGCGCATGCAGCATGCCGATCTTGACGGCGTCCAGGCCGATGTCCTCCACCACGGCATCGATCTGGTCGCGCAGCATCTGCGGCGGCACGCCGTGGATGGAGCGCACGCCCAGCGTGTTTTGCGCCGTAAGCGCGGTGATGGCGGTCATGCCATAGCAACCCAGCGCGGCGATGGTTTTCAGGTCGGCCTGGATGCCGGCACCGCCCCCGCTGTCGGAGCCAGCGATCGACAGCACGCGGGGGTACGCATAGCGGTACGCACCGCCAGGAATGGATTGCGTCATGTTTCTTTTCCCGTAAAAGGAGGCATCTGGTCGCACGCAGCACGCAGGTCGGCAGCAGCCGCATGGGGATCGTCGGCCGCGCACAGGGCACTGACCACCGCCAGGCTGTCGGCCCCAGCACGCAACACCGCCTGGGCATTGCCGGCATGGATGCCACCGATGGCCACCAGGGGCAACGCCGTGGCCGCTCGCACCTGCGCCAGGCCGTCCAGGCCCCAAGCCGTCTTGGTGTCGGTTTTGGTGGGCGTGGCAAAAACCGGACTCACGCCCAGGTAATCCAGCGGCAGTGTGGCGCTGTCCCGCACGTCGTCCATGGACTCGACGGACCAGCCGATAAACACATGCGCGGGCAGCAGCTGGCGCGCAGCGTGCACCGGCATGTCGCTTTGGCCCAGATGCACGCCTTCGGCGCCACAGGCCAGTGCGATGTCGATGCGGTCATTGATGATCAGGGGCACGCCGTGCGGTGCCAGCAAGGCCTTGAGCATCACCGCCTGCGCCAGGAACGCGCGGGTGTCCAGATGCTTCTCCCGCAGCTGCACGCACGTGACGCCGCCCTGTACCGCGGCCGCAACCACGTCGGCCAGCGGGCGGCCACGCGTCAGCGACTGGTCGGTAACCAGGTACAGGCGCAGGACCTCGGGGTTGAGTCGGCTCACGTGGCTACCAGCTGGCCACTTCGAGTTTGAGGCGCTGTTCGAACGTGGCCTGGTCCAGCAACTGCAAGGCGTCGAGCAGGCCCACCGCCATGCTGCCCACGCCCTGCCCCCGTGCCTGGGCCTGTTCGGCCGCCACTTCGCCCACCACGCCCAGGTAAGCCATGGCCGCCGTGGTGGCACGCCAAGCGTCGGGTTGCACGGCGCAAAACGCCCCCACCAGGGCCGTGGCCGAGCA
>JBAQKO010000156.1:0-9951 GCA_049301075.1 Rhodoferax sp. | reverse complement strand
GGGGCGCAGCGGGCATTGCGCTGGCCATGGGCCTGGTGTGCGTTTCTGCGCTGGTGCTGCTGCTGCGGCGCATGGGCGGCTGGCAGCGGCTGGCGGCGCGGGTGCGTGGCTCGCTGGCGCAACGCATCCATGTGGTCGCGGGCCGTGTGGTGCTCGCAGTCCTGTTCCTGACATCGCTCACGGCGCTGACCATGAGCGCATCGACCCTGGGCCTCGTGGCACTGGACACCAGGACCGAGCCCGAGGTGCTCTCGGTGGCCACCGGCAAGCCTGATTTTCCCGGTGCGCAGCTTGCCAAGCTGCAAAGCCTGGCCGTGCAGGATTTGCGCAAGCTGACTTTTCCCGGCACCACCGACCCAGAAGATACCTGGAAGGTCACCACCGCCCAGGGTCAAGGCTGGATCGACCGGTACTCCGGCCAGATGCTGGCGTGGCAGGATGCAACCCTTGCGCAGCGCGTTTACGACCTGGCCGTGGTGCTGCACACGGGAGAAGCGGCTTGGCCCTGGGCCGTGATACTCGGGCTCGTGGGTGCCAGCGTGCTGCTGTTCTGGCTGTCGGGCCTTGTCATCTGGTGGCAAGCACGCCGCCAGGCACCACACATCACGGGCAACACCCCGCTGGCACAGGCCGACGTGCTCATCTTCGTTGCCAGCGAAGGCGGAAGTACCTGGGGTTTTGCCCAAACGCTGCAAGACGCGCTGAGCCGAAGCGGACACCGCGTTCACACCAGCGCGCTGGAGAACTTTCGAACCACGCCCGCCACGCGGCAGGTGTTTGTGCTTGCCGCAACCTACGGCGAAGGCCAGGCCCCGGCGCACGCCAGCCACGCCCTGGAGCACATCGCCGAGCTCAATGCCAGCGCTGTGCCGGTAACGGTGCTGGGCTTTGGCGACCGGCAGTTCCCGGCCTTCTGCGCCTTTGCCGTGGCGCTGGATCAGACGTTGCGCGCACAGGGCTGGCCCGCGGTGCTGCCGCTCGAGTGCATTCACCAGCAATCGGGTCAGCAGTTCGCGCGCTGGGGCGTTGCCCTGGCACAGGCGCTGGGCGAACCCCTGGTGCTGGAGCATGTACCGCGCGTGCCACCCACTACAACGCTCACGCTCATAGCGCGCCAGGACTATTCCGGCGTAACCGGGCAAGCTACGGCAATCCTGCGCTTTGCGTGGCCTGCACAGGGTCCAGGTGCACGCCTGCGCGGGCACGGTCTAGCGCGGTTTGCAGCCGGCGATCTCGTGGGCATCGTGCCGCCGGGTTCGGCTGTACCGCGCTACTACTCACTGGCGTCGGGCTGGGAAGACGGTTTTGTGGAAATCTGCGTGCGCCAGATGCCCGGCGGCCTGTGCTCCACGCACTTGCTGGGCCTGCAGATGGGGGACAGCATCAGCGCCTTTATCCGGTCCAATCCCGGCTTCGCACTGCCGCGATCGCGGCGGCCTGTGCTGCTGATTGGGGCGGGCACAGGCGTGGCGCCGCTGGCCGGTTTCATCCGCCGCAACAGCAGACAGCGCCCGATGCACCTGTACTTTGGAGGGCGCGACCCGGCGCGGGATTTTTACTTTGGCCCCGAAATTCAGCGCTGGCTCATTGAGGGGCGCCTGGCGACACTGCAGACGGTTTTCTCGCGCGTGCCCGACGGCGGCGGCTATGTGCAGGATGCCCTGCACCGAGACGCCGAACGCGTGCGCGGCCTGGTGGAACAGGGCGCCATCGTACGCGTTTGCGGCAGCCGCGCCATGGCGCAGGGCGTGGCCGAAACGTTGGACATGGTGCTGGCGCCGCTGCAATTGAGCGTATCGGAGCTGAAAGCAAAGGAGCGTTATGCCGAAGATGTCTTCTGAGCCCGCGATGCCCTGCAAGCGCACCACCCTGCACGGACCGACCATGGGCACACGCTGGTCCGCCAGTGTCGACGCCGACAGCACCGTGGACTTGGCGGCCTTGCGCCAGGACCTCGCCGCTGCGGTGGAGCAGGTAGACGCGCAGATGTCACCCTGGAAACCAAACAGCGACCTCGTGCGCTTGAACCGCGCGCCCGTGGGCGATTGGGTGGACTTGCCCGCTGAAATACTGGAGGTACTGGACTGTGCGCTCGATGTCCAGCGCCTGAGCGCGGGTGCATTCGATCCGTGCGTTGGGGCGCTGGTTGATGCGTGGGGGTTTGGTGCTGTGCGCGATGCACCCGACGCGCAAGCGATCCGCGCCGCGCGCCAGTCCACGCCTCTCGCTGCGCACGGATGCCTGGAGCTGGACAGGCCCTCAGGTCGCGCCCGCAAGCATGCGATCTTGCAACTCGACCTGTGCGGCATTGCGAAGGGATACGCGGTGGACCGCATGACCAATGTGCTGCAACGGCACGGCGTGCGGCATGCGCTGGCAGCGCTCGATGGCGAGCTCCGCGCCGTGGGTGGTCAGGCCAGCGGCGTGCCCTGGGCTGTGGCGCTCGAACGCCCAGAGGCAGGGCGCCGCGCGGTGCACGCGGTCATCGAGTTGGCAGATCTGGCCGTGGCCACCTCGGGTGACTACCGACGCTATCTGGAAGTGGGCGATGCGCGCCTCGCGCACACCATGGACGCGCGCCGCTGCGCGCCGGTTAACAACGCCGTGGCATCAGTCACCGTGCTGGCGCGTACCTGCATGCACGCGGACGCCTGGGCTACCGCCTTGCTGGTGGCAGGCCCCGACGAAGGTCCGGCCATGGCACAGCGCATGGGAATGGATGTGCTGTTCCTGTTGCGCCGTGCTGAAGGTTTGACGGAGGTGGGGCTGGGTCGGTTTGGCAAGTCCGCAGATCGGTCAAGCCTTGCTGACCACGCAAATTAAAGCCGGCAGTTTGCACCCCGCCGGCGGGCTCGCAAGCCGCCTGCGGCTATTGCGTAGATTCGCACCTGCTGGCATGGTGGATGCCGGGATTCGCAAAGATTTGAGGCTCGACGTGACACACGCCGTGAAAACACCATGAAAGCATTTGTTTTAGAACGCTATGCAAAGAAGGGCGCGTTGCGGTTGACAGACATGCCAACGCCGGAACTGCGCGATGACGAAGTCCTGGTGGAGGTCCATGCGGCTGGCGTGAACCTGCTGGACGCCAAGATCCGGAGCGGAGAGTTCAAACTCATCCTGCCCTATCGTCTGCCGGTCATTCTGGGGCACGACGTCGCGGGCGTAGTGGCCAAGACGGGACCGCGAGTACGGAACTTCAAAGTGGGAGATGAGGTCTATGCGCGCGTCGATGACTTTCGCATCGGCACGTTCGCCGAATTCGTTCCTGTCAAGGAGGTGTCGCTTGCGCGCAAACCCAAAAACCTCACGATGGAGGAAGCCGCGTCCATCCCCCTGGTGGGCCTGACGGCCTGGCAGGCACTGGTTGAAAAGGCCCAGCTGAAGAAAGGGCAACAAGTCTTCATTCAGGCTGGCTCCGGCGGCGTGGGTACCTTCGCCATACAGTTGGCCAAGCATCTGGGGGCCAGCGTCGCCACGACAACAAGCACAACCAATGTCGCGCTCGTGAAGGGACTGGGTGCCGATGTGGTCGTCGACTACAAGACCCAGAACTTTGAAGCGGTCTTGCACGACTACGACGCGGTACTGAACAGCCAGGATGGCAAGACGCTGGACAAGTCCCTCCGGGTGCTCAAGGGCGGCGGAAAACTCATCTCCATCTCCGGGCCGCCAGACCCCGAGTTTGGCAAGGAGATCGCCGCACCGGGGTTCGTGAAGTTGGTCATGCGCTTGCTTAGTTCGGGCGTCAGGCGAAGGGCACGCAGCCTCGGCCTGGACTATTCCTTTCTTTTCATGAGAGCGAACGGTGCCCAGTTGCAGGCAATCACCCGCCTCATAGAAGGAGGCGCCATCCGTCCCGTCATCGACAAGGTTTTCCCCTTCGAATCCACCAACGAAGCCCTGGCCTACGTCGAGGCAGGCCGCGCCAAGGGCAAGGTGGTCATCAAGATCAAGTGAACTTGGTCTTTGTCAGCAGCAAATGACTGCTAACGGAGATGGATTGGGGGTTCGTGTAGGGCTGCAATGGGCCAGTTGCGGGTATTCGCCAATGGCCAGTAACGGAAAGTCCAAATTGGCGTTGGCCATCGGCACGTCGGCATGGTGCGAAGCGGACGCTGTTTGCGTATGCAATGCCCCATCGCGAGTGCAAATCGAGCAGTGGTAACCTTTCTAAAGCTGTGCCAGTGGAATCCCACCTGCATCTTCATCGGCCTGAAGTACGCGTGCCAGTTTCTCTAAATCGGCATTTAGTCGGACCAGGGTTTGCGCGTCAAGCTGTGCCAACGCCTTAGGTAGCACTCCCTGAAATGGGCCAGGAATTTTTTTCAGAACCTTCCTGCCTTCTGCGGTAATCTTCAACTCAACAGCTCGTTTGTCAGCAGTCGATTTAGCCAAAGTTATCAGCTCCTTCTTAAGCAGCACTTTGATCAAGTTGCTGGCCGTGGACTGATGGATGTCCATATTGACTGCTATGTCATTCACACCTATTTTGGGGTTGTCCCGAATAAGGCTCAATGCCCAAATTTGTGCGCCACCCAGTCCGGCTTCTTTTTCCATTAGACGGAAATGCGTTCGCACCGCGTTAAAGACAACGCGGAAACGTCGCAATGCCTGTGCCGCATTCTCGGCATGGATAGTGGAGGAATTTGAAGTTTTCATCGACATGATGAGTGAAGGCGTTGCATCAATGATACGTTGAACTCTCCTTTCCCTACCTTCTCTATGCACGTATTAGTCGGACAGGGGCGGTGTGATTCTGGTCGTGTTTTTTGTGAGCATTAAACTATATTTGTGTCAATGTAAAATTAAGAATTTCACACCTCATTCTTTGACAAACCATGCGACAGCATCCCCACATTTACTCTGCATTAAAAGATGAGTTGTACGATGTGCATCTGTGGAGGGGGCGAGCCCTGTTCATTGCCTTTGCCGCCCTGGCTGGCTGGTCGATCGTTGCATTTACTTGGCTAACGGATCATGCACTGGCGGCCTTTTTCTTCGTTCAAGGGCAGTTTTGGTGGAGCCCTCTGCTTTGGACACCTCTGAGTGCGGCTGCGATTGTTTGGGCAACGCGGCGTTTCGCACCAGGCGCAGCAGGTTCCGGTATTCCTCAAGTGATGGCGGCACAAGACTCCTTGGTTCATGGACATGTACGGAGCATATTCGTCTCATTGCGGCTAAGCCTCTCCAAAATGGCACTAACCTCCTGGGGCCTGTTGGCAGGCCTTTCTCTGGGGCGAGAGGGGCCTTCAGTTCAAATTGCGGCAGGCATCATGCACGAAGCACGGCGCTGGCTACCCAGGCGATCTCAAATCAGTGAGCTAAGCCTGCTTGTCGCTGGTGGTGCGGCTGGAATCGCTGCGACATTCAACACGCCGCTGGGTGGTGTGATGTTTGCGATTGAGGAACTTACCCGCAAGCCTGAACATCGCAATCATGGTCTCACCATGGCGGCTATCGTGCTGGCGGGTCTGATGGGTGTCTCGGTATACGGGAATTCCAGCTATTTTGGCCTGATCCGCGTAACGGGGTTTGGTTGGAATGTCTTGGCACCTGGCGTACTGGTATCCGTCGGATGCGGATTGTTGGGAGGCCTGTTCTCCAGACTGCTAGTAGTGTCCTTGGCAGGGAGTTCGTTGGACTGGTTTAGTGCCCAGCGCAGGGCTCGTCCCATCAGGTTTGCAGCCGGTTGCGGATTAGCGATTGCGTTGATTGGCGTTATCAGTGCGGGGGCCACCTTTGGTAGCGGATATGCCCATACGAAAGCATCCCTTGAGAACTTAGGGGACACCGACTCGATATATGTGCTTCTCAAATTTGTTGCTACCTGGCTCACCACGTGGTCAGGCGTCCCTGGAGGAATCTTTGCGCCTTCTTTGGCCATAGGCGGTGCATTTGGGGCAGATATTGCGCAATGGACCGCTTATGCAAATCCGCCCACGTTGATCGCTCTGGGGATGGCTGCATTTCTGGCAGCGGTCACCCAGGCGCCGCTCACAGCCTTCATCATCGTAATGGAAATGGTTGACGGCCATACCCTGGTGCTTAGTTTGATGGCCAGTGCCTTACTTGCCAGTGGACTGGCCAGACTCATCAGTGCCCCTTTGTATCCGTCGCTAGCTGACTTGCAGCTAACCCGAATACCCCAAAAAAAAGGAGCCCCGAAGGGCTCCTAAACTCACTAAAGTCGAAAATTGTGCTGAATAGTCAGCACATCGCGATTGTATTTGCACAAATATTTATTGCAATCAAATTCTCAAAAATTACTGAAGACCACTGGCTTCTACAGACCGCAATTACTTTGTCGGGTACACCGGATCTACGCGGCGGTTTTTGGCAAACTACTCCACCCCTGTGGTGGCTTTGGTGTTCAGGTTGCTTTGATCCTGAAATGTTCTGATTTCTGGGGGGCGGATTCAAGCTCGCTGGATACAGGTCAAAAACTCAACCATTTCAGAATGGCTATTGAGAAAGAACATTGCACAGCTGACATCTTTGGATTGGCCGATGCGAACAGTGAGCCAGTCCGCTTTGGCGCATCTGAAAACGGCTTCGTCATTGGCATCGTCGCCGACGAATAGTAGAGATTCACAGCCGCTTATTTTTAATAGCTCTAATGCTGCCTGCCCTTTGTCTGGTGCCGTGCTGAGCACAATGTTGAGAACGCACTTTCCGTCAAAGGCAGATAAACCGGACGGCAGATCTGCGGTCAAGTTATTGAGGGCTCGCCGGGCTTCTTCCCGATTCTTTGCGGTACGAAAGTGCAGCGCAAAGGATAGCCCCTTGTCTTCCACCCGGATGCCTGCTTCACGCAGACTGCTGGCCTGCAGATTCAGCCGATCTCGCAGTACTTGCAGTGCTGTCCCTTTTAGCTCCCAATCCAAACCTTCTGCCCCATGGTTGCCAACCGCATACGTGGGCTCGAAACCCAGACGGCTTTTGACATCTGACAATTTTCTCCCTGTAATGATGGCGATTGGGTGCCGCGCAGACAAAATGGCCAAGCATTTCGCTACCGGCAAAGGTACACGTGCGTCTTCAGGGTTGGCAACAATGGGAGCCAAGGTGCCATCAAAATCAAACGCCAGCAATGCCCGGTGCTGCATCAGCCGCGCAATGGCCAGTTTTCCTTCCGGACTGAAAAAATAGCGCATTTCCTTCACATCAGTTTTCTGGAGAACGCTGCATGCGTGCATCAATTCGCTCACGCAAGCGCCAGCGTGCGGCATCGGACAGCATGCGTCCCGCCCAACGGTAGACGTTAAAGTCACGCACCGTCATTCGCAGATTGGACATGCGTTCTCGCTGCTCCGCGGCAGGCATGGTAATGGCTTTGTACAGCGCGTCAGCACCTTCTTCAACGTGGTATGGATTCACGATCAGTGCTTCCTTTAACTCTGCAGCGGCCCCCGCAAACCGGCTCAGAATCAGAACACCCATTCCATCGTCGCGGGCGGCAATGAACTCTTTGGAAACCAGGTTCATGCCGTCGTGCAAACTGGTTACTACACATACGTCGCCAGATCGGTACAGCTCGTTGAGCGCCGCATGTTCGTGGTGTTCTGCCAGTAGATACACCGGCTGATAGCCCGGTTTCCCGAAACGTGCATTGACTCGGTCTGTGATCTGGTGGATGCGTAGCTGGAAAGCCTTGTATTCATCCAGATCGCTACGGGAGGGTGCCGCCACTTGTACCAGGCTAAAACGGCCAACCCATTGCGGATATTTTTCAAGCATGCGCTCCACCGCGTGAATGCGTTCCAGTATGCCCTTGGTGTAATCAAACCGATCAACACCAACAGCCAGTTTGTGTTCAGCACCAAGTCCCAATCTTTCCCGGACGGCGATGCGGCATTGCGTCACGGAGGGCCATTCCAAACGCTCGGCATCATCAGGCCAAGCGATCGAGATCGGGTAGTCCTCGATTAGTGTTGATTGCTTGTTTATGGTCACCGTGGAATGTTCATGCTCGATGCGCGCCTCCAGGTTGCGATCCACGGTCTCAAGGAAGTTTTTGCAGTGATAGCGTGTGTGAAAGCCCACGATAGTGCTACCCAACAACCCCTCCAGAAGCTCTGTGCGCCAAGGGCAAATGCTGAAGGACTCCGGATTTGGCCATGGAATGTGCCAAAAGGTCAAAATCGTGGCGCGTGGCAGGCGCTTGCGAATCAGAGCGGGTAGCAAAGCAAAATGGTAGTCCTGTACCAGAACCACAGGATCCTCACTACGTGCTTCTGCAACAACCGCATCCGCAAATCGCTCGTTGACGCGACGATAGGTTTCCCAATCTGACTCCCGGAATACGGGGCGCACATGGGCTACGTGGCATAGTGGCCACAGCCCTTCGTTGGCAAAGCCGTAGTAATAGCCTTGCTCTTCCTCTTTGGTCAACCATATACGCCGCAGGGTGTATTCGTCATGGCCCGGCGGCACCATAACCCGGTCATGCTTGTTCACAGTGTCTCGATCGGCACTTCCTCCCCCATGCGCGATCCACGTTCCGGAGCAAGCGCGCATCACAGGCTCAACCGCCGTCACCAAACCGCTGGCAGGGCGTTTACAGATAATCCCGCTGCTGGTTTTTTCGTGAATATAGGGTTCGCGGTTGGAAACCACGATTAACTCGTCACCCCGCAACTGGGAGCGCAGAAGGGCTCGCAGTCGATCGGGGTTCCAGTGATCATCACGATCCAGGGAGCGCCTGTAAGCATCCTCCAGATCGCGCAATCGATCCCGGAAATCTGCGGCAAGAGGTGCCAATTCACTCCGACTGCTCTGGATGGGTGTCAGAAGCCCCTCTCCACGCAGCAGAGCTCGCGCTCCGGAAACCCACCCTCGCCAACTTAGCTGGGCGACAACCATGGTAATAACAGCAATGATGATGCCCAATGCTGCAATGAATGCAATCAGGTACTTTTGCGTATCCTGGCTCCTGCGCTCAACAAAGCTGAGATCGTGCAGCAGCACCATATCGGCAATGTGATTGCCATCCACCATGACCGGATGCACTCCAACGTGCACCGTACCTCCAGC
Source organism: Rhodoferax sp. (assembly GCA_049301075.1). GTDB lineage: Bacteria > Pseudomonadota > Gammaproteobacteria > Burkholderiales > Burkholderiaceae_C > Allorhodoferax. The sequence continues at coordinate 915 of JBAQKO010000156.1, read as the reverse complement.
TAGAGATAGTTTGGGTAAAGCTTGGTTTGCCAGCGCATTGGCTCTGGAACACAGCAAGTCAGGTGGATAGGCTGCGGTGCGCTGCAACAATTTTCCTTCGAGACTGCATAGTCCCAGGGCCACCAATCGTTCGTCTTGCACTGCCCGATTGAACAACGCCATTTGGCGTGCCGCACTGTCTTTATTCGTTCCAATATCCAGCGATTCAGCCAGGGTATTGGTGATGAAAGCGCCGCGCAATGTCAAATCCCGCGAAAACCAGCGCAATGTCACACTGTCCAGTAACGGCAAGGCCAAGTAGGCTGCTGCAACCAGTACAAAAATGAGCGGGATCAGAAAGCGAAACTGCAGCCGCAATGTATTCATCATAGTGGGTGCTCAATCTTTATGTCTGAATTGAGAAATACTGTCAAAATGAATTTATACAAATGTACATGACGTTAAGCGCAAGTGGTGTATTCATATGGACGGAGGTGGCAAATGGCAGAAGTAAGTCGGCAAGCCAGTTTGGCATTGGCCCTGATCGGCAATTGCACCGTCAATGCCTTGATTGACGCACAAGCCCGGATAGTCTGGTGCTGCCTTCCCAGACCAGACGCCGATCCGGTGTTCCATGCACTGTTGGATTCGGTCAATGGTATCGGCCCCGACGGTTGCATGTCCGTTGAATTGGAAGGCATGGTGCAAAGTACCCAGCAGTACGAAGCTGGTACCGCTATTGTGCGCACCAGAATGTTCGACGCGCAAGGCGCCGGCATTGAGGTTGTGGATTTTGCGCCGCGCTACCGCAGCCGTGATCGCATGTTTCGTCCGGCCCAACTGGTGCGTCGTGTACGGACGCTGGCAGGCCATCCACGGGTGCGCTTTGTGGTCAGACCAAGATCAAACTGGGGTGCTACGGCACCTGTGTTGACC
>JBAQKO010000155.1:0-3562 GCA_049301075.1 Rhodoferax sp. | reverse complement strand
CCCGTGTGCTGGCACTTTTGGGCAAGAACATTCCCACCCTGCTGGTGGCCAACAAGCTCGACAACGTGCACCGCCGGGGCGACATTGCCCCCTGGCTGCAGGCCATGCAGGAGAAGCATGCCTTCGCCGAGTTCGTGCCCATGTCGGCCAAGAATGCGAAAGACGTGGACCGCCTGTTGGGCATTTGCGAGAAATACCTGCCCCAGCAGGCCTGGTGGTATTCGGAAGACGAGCTCACGGACCGCAGCGAGAAGTTCCTGGCCAGCGAGCTGGTGCGCGAGAAACTGTTTCGTCTGACGGGTGATGAGCTGCCCTACACCTCCACGGTGGTCATCGACAAGTTCGAGGAAGAGCCCCCGCAGAAGAAGGGTCAAAAGCGCCTGCTGCGCATTGCCGCAACCATCGTGGTGGAGCGCGATCAGCACAAGGCCATGGTCATTGGTGACAAGGGCGAGCGCATCAAGCGCATCGGCATGGAAACCCGGGTCGAGCTGGAAAGGCTGGCCGATGCCAAGGTGTTCCTGGAGCTGTGGGTGAAAGTGCGTTCCGGCTGGGCCGACGACGAAGCGCGCGTTCGCTCATTCGGCTACGAGTGATGTCACGGCGTGGCCACCAAACGCATCTCTGACGAGCCCGCGTATGTGCTGCACCGCTACGACTGGAGCGAGTCCAGCCTGATCCTGGAAGTCTTCACCCGCCACTACGGCCGCATTGCCCTGGTGGCCAAGGGCGCCAAGCGGCCCAGTTCCAGCTTTCGGCCGGTGCTGCTGCCCCTGCAGATGTTGCACGTGGCGTTTGGTGGAGACGCCGAAATCCGCACCCTCAAGAGCGCGGAATGGCAGGGCGGCCACGTCATGCCCACGGGCGACGCGCTCTTGTCGGGCTACTACCTCAATGAACTGCTGCTGACCCTGCTGGCACGCGACGATCCGCACCCGGTGCTGTTTGACGTCTATGCCAATGTGGTGCGTGTGCTGGCCAGCGAGCACGACGAGGCGCTGCAGGCGGCGCTGCGCACATACGAGTTGCTGCTGCTGCGCGAAATTGGCCTGCTGCCGCAGCTCGACCTGCAAACCATGACGCTAGGGGCACTGGATGCCGACGCGCACTACACCCTGGTGCCCGAGGGCGGCCTGCGCCAGGCCAATGCCGATGACCGCGCCAGCCTCAGTGGCGCGCAATGGACCACCTTGCAGGCGGCGCTGGAAGACAGCGCGCCCTTTACCACCACGCTGCGCGCCTGCGCGGCCGTGATGAGCGAACTCAAACCCCAGCTGCGCACGCTGTTGCACTACCATTGCGGTGTCAAAACCCTGCGCACGCGGCAGATGATGATCGATATACAGGCCTTATAGGTGGACCCCCGAGCCCGGGCGGCAGTGTGGCAAAACATGACAACTTCTCTTTCCGTCAACCTCAATAAAGTGGCCCTGGTGCGCAACACCCGCCACCTGGGCATACCCAGCGTCACCCGCGCCGCCACGCTGTGCCTGCAGGCCGGGGCCGCCGGCATCACCGTGCACCCGCGCCCGGATGCGCGCCACATCCGGGCGGACGATGTGGTGGATCTGGCCGAGTTGCTCAAAGCCTGGCCCGACCGCGAATACAACATCGAGGGCAACCCCTTTCACAACCTGATGGACTGTGTGCGAGGCCTGCTGGACCGCAAATTGCCGGTGCACCAGGTGACGTTTGTGCCCGACAGTGAGGGCCAGTTCACCAGCGACCATGGCTGGAACTTCCCCTTTGATGCCAACCGCCTGCGCCCGCTCATTGCGCACGCCAAGGCCTGGGGTCTGCGTGTCAGCCTGTTCATGGACGCTGACCCGGCCGCCATGCAGGCTGCCAAAGACGTCGGTGCGGACCGTGTGGAGTTGTACACCGAGCCCTACGCCGCCGCCTGGGGTACGCCCCAGCAGGCCGTGCAGCTGGAGCGTTTTGCCCAGGCCGCCCGTGCCGCGCTCAAGGTCGGTCTGGGTATCAACGCCGGCCATGATCTGAACCGCGACAACCTGGCTGCCTTTGTGCAGCAGGTCCCCGGGGTGCAAGAGGTCTCCATTGGTCACGCGCTGATCTCCGATGCGCTGGAGCTGGGTTATGCCGCCACGGTGCAGGCTTACCTGCGCTGTCTGGAGCCGCGGGCGTGATTTACGGCATCGGCACCGACATCTGCGACGTGCGCCGCATGCGGGCGAGCCTGGAGCGCCACGGCGACCGCTTTGCCGCCAAGGTGCTGAGTGATGCGGAGTTCGCCGTCTGGAAGACCCGTAGCGCGCGCTGGCCCGAGCGGGGCGTGCGTTACCTGGCGACCCGTTTTTCCGCCAAGGAGGCGTTCAGCAAAGCCATTGGCCTGGGCCTGCACATGCCCATGACATGGAAGTCGTGCGAGATCGTCAACCAGCCCATGGGCCACCCCCAGGCCGGGCAACCCTACGTGGTGTTGCACGGTGCGCTGAAAGAGTGGTTTGAGGCACGCCAGCTGCAGGTGCATATGAGCGTGACCGACGAGACCGACTACGCCGCCAGCTTTTGCGTGGTCGAATTTCGAAGTGAAATCGGGCATAAGCCCCCGTAAAATATGCGCAAGCAGCTATTAAATATGTAGCATATCCAAGGCTTGTACGTCCGACCTCCGGATGTGTGTCTTCCCACTTTTCCGTATCCTGCCATGACCTTTCACGCCCCCCTCATCATCGATATTGCCGGCTTGACCCTGTCCAAGGCAGACCGCAAGCGCCTCCAGCACCCGCTGGTGGGCGGACTGATCTTGTTTGCCCGCAACTGGCAGGATCGCGCCCAGCTCACAGCGCTGTGCCACGACATCAAGAAGCTGCGCTCGGACCTGTTGATCTGCGTGGACCATGAAGGCGGGCGGGTGCAGCGCTTCAAGACCGACGGCTTTACCCACCTGCCGCCCATGCGCGCCCTGGGCGAGATGTGGATGGCGCCGCCCAGCGCCACCACCGCCAGCAAGAAAGCTGGCCCGCTGGATGCCACCAACGCCGCCACGGCGTGCGGCTATGTGCTGGGCGCCGAGCTGCGTGCCTGTGGCGTGGACCTGAGCTTTACCCCGGTGCTGGATCTGGACCATGGCGAGAGCGGTGTGATCGGCGACCGCGCCTTTGCCCGCGACCCGCGCGTGGTGAGCCTGTTGGCCAAGAGCCTGATGCACGGCCTGCTGCAAAGCGGCATGGCCAACTGCGGCAAGCACTTCCCGGGCCACGGTTTCGTCAAGGCGGACTCCCACACCGACATTCCGGTGGACACGCGCAGCCTGAAAACCATCCTGGCCGACGATGCGGCACCCTACCGCTGGCTCAATACCGCCATGAACAGCGTGATGCCCGCGCACGTGATCTATCCCAAGGTGGACGCCCGTCCGGCGGGGTTCTCCGACATCTGGCTCAACGACATCTTGCGCGTTCAGCTGGGCTTTGGCGGCGCCATTTTCAGCGACGACCTGTCCATGGCCGGCGCGCGCCGGATCGACGGCCAGCCGGTCAGCTACACCGAGGCGGCGGTGGTGGCGCTGAACGCGGGCTGCGACATGGTGCTGCTGTGC
>JBAQKO010000154.1:0-8133 GCA_049301075.1 Rhodoferax sp. | reverse complement strand
GTGAACCGGTCGGCCGGGTGAGCTGGCGGGCATCGGCGCGCACCGGTGAACTGGTGATCCAGCATTTCCAGCAAAGCGGCTCCATGCGCCTGCGCCTGGCGGTCGACCTTCCCGACGCGACCGCACTGGGCGATGCCGACAGTGCGGCCGAGCAGGCCATTCGCCTGGCAGTGGGCGTGTGTGATGCCGCACAGGCCCATGGCGTGCAACTGCTGGCCTACCTGCCCGACCATGCGTCCCCGCTGCGCGAGGCCACCGCCATTCGGCGCGCACTGGCCGACGCCAGACCTGCCAATCGCACCGTGTTCCAGATGGTGGCGCAACTGGCCGATGATGCCGCCGCGGGCGAGCAAATTGCGGTGGTGGTCCACGCCAGTTGCCCCGTCGAAGCGCTCCTCCAGGCGCTGTCGCCTCTTGTGGCGAAAGCCTGCCCGCTGGTGGTGTGCATTGCCGTGGGGCGTAAGGCCGTGCCACAGGAACGGGCCCAGGCACACGCCTTGCAGGCAGCCCTGGCACGCGCCGGCGTTGCCACCTTTCTGGAGGCACCATGAATACGGTCCCCGGCACCTTGGCACAAGCCCCGGCAGACACGCCGCTCAATAGCCGCGCCGTGGTGGCGCTAACAGGCCTGAGCTACCTGTTTGTCGGCTGGGGGTTTTCCTACCTGGACCGGCGTTACGGTTATTTTGGCGTGGAGGGAACGCTGTGGCTGCTATGGGCCTTGCTGGGGTTTGGCGTGAACACCCTGCATGCCCGCACACCCGGCCCCGCCGGCCAAACCCAGTGGAAGGTGCTGGGGTGGCTGGGTTTGGTGCTGGCCCTGTTCCCCGGTTTTGTCATGTTCAACCTGCTGCGCTGGGCCTGCCTGACGTTGATGATCGTCCTGGGCGCCCGTGCGGCCATCCTCAGGACGCGCCGCGACTTCTACCTCACGCTGACGGTGATCTTTGTCGTGAGCTTCATGGTGGGCACGCACGGCAATGCGGACTGGACCCTGTGGTTCTATCTGGGGCCGGCATGGCTGTGCGGCGGGCTCGCACTGGCCTGGGAGCATGCCGTGGGAACACCCATTTCCCGCTGGACCAAGGCGTTCATGGCACTGGGGTTCATTGGCCTGTCCCTGCTGCTGGCCATGCTGCTGTTCTTCTTTGCCCCCCGCCCCGCCATTCTGGGTTTTGGTTTTCTGCCCCCGGGCACGGACACGCCCGGGCTGTTCCAGCAACCCGCCGGCGACGGGGGAGGCGGCTTGGGCCAGAGCGCGGGAGAATCGTCCGGGCGGACAACCGGACAGGGACCGGGTAATGCCGGCGCCACGCCGTCCGAAGGACTGGCCCAACGCTGGGAAAACATGCTGCAGAGCATGCGAGAGGCCATGCAGGACCGCTTCATTCCCCAGTGGCAGCGCAGCCTGATGGAGCGGCTGCTCGACGGTGCCCAATCCCTCCTGCAGGCCCTGACGGGGCACGCGCAAGCGTCCGGCGACATGCTGGAGTCGGAAGCCACGTCGTCGTGGACGGTGCGGGTGAACTGGCTGCTGCTGATGGCGATACTGCTGGGCGCCTACCTGCTGTGGCGGCGGCGCTACCGCATGGGTCTGGCGCTGGTTCTGGGGTGTGCGCAGGTCCTGACCTCCCGCTTTCCGGAACGGTCCATGCGGTGCTCCGCACAGGCCCTGAAGTGGTGTCTGCACCTGCACGGCCACCGCCGCGGTGCCGGCCAGTCGGTGCGCGAGCACTGGAGCGGCGCGGCAGACATGGCGCCGCTGGCCAGACGCTGGTTGGGTTACGCCGTGGACGCGTACTGCGCCATGCGGTTCGGTGGGGTTGCCGCCACGCCGCGCAGTGCGCGCGCCATGCACCAGGCCGTTGCCGGCGCTTGCGACATCCTGCTGGGCGTGCTGCCCGAGCTCGCCCGGCAGGACTGAGCCGGTGAGCGGTCAGGGCCGCTGAACCACACCCCGGCGCTGCATCATGTCGGCGCTCATGGCCTGCACGGCCTGCGGCGACAGCAGGGTTTGCACGGCCGGGTAGACCAGGCCCTCCTCGTTCTGGATGTGCTGCGCGTAGAGCGCGGCAAAGTGGTTCAAGGCATCGGTCTGGCCGCCTGTCAGGGGCACCCAGTCGCTTGCGGCGCCCTCGGCCACCTGCTGCAACACGGCGCGCGCCGGCTGCCAGGCGGCCTCCATGTTCCGGTGATCCGCCATGAGCCCCTGCACCAAACTGCGCAAGCCCGCATCCGTGCCAGCCAGCAGGGGCGGAAACACGTGCAGCTCCTCATCCTGGTGGTGCAGCGGCGCGGCCAGGTCAAAGTAGCGCATGACGTCACGCGCCGCCTGACGGGCGTTATCGTCCTGTCCCTTGTCCAGCAGGTGTTGCTGCAGGCGCGCCATCAGGGACAGCGTGCGCTGCACCCGCTCATGGCAGGCTTCCAGCATTTCGAAGGGAGACTCCAGACCGACCGCCGGCGTGTGGTGGCCGGGTAGCACCACTCCACTTCCTGCGCGGGGCATTGCGCCCATGCCCATATCAGCCGATATTGACGGGCTGCCCGCGCCGGTCAAACGGAATGTAGGCGCCGATGTCGCCCTGCTTGATGGACTCCACCATGCGCTCCAGCGCCTTTTCGGCTTCGGCGCTGGTCGGCGGTTCGCCGGGCGAACCGGAAACGGCGGCGGCAAACACCATGCCCCACGGCTGGCCAAACTGGTTGGCCTCCTGCACCAGGACGTCAAACGAGTCGAGTTCCTGTGGGCTCTTGTCCACGCACATCATGGGCACCAACGCGCCGCCCTCGCCGGCCTCAAAGCGGGCGCGCTGCTCGGGCGTGGCGTCGTCGGGCAGCTCTACGCCGGCAAACACAAACAGCAAACGCTGGGGCAGCGGCTGGTAGCGGGCGGCTTGCAGCAGGTCGTCAAAACTTGAAATGTCCATGGTGTATCCAGATGAAAAAAACAGGCGCTATCCACACGCCAAAAACAGAATTAGAACCCGGCCGTCATAACCCTTTGGCGTCCAGGGTGCTCACGTAGTCCGTTGCCACCGGCCGCTGGCGTCGGCTCTTGCGCGACAACACGGTCCCCACGCTGATGAAACACAGGGCATGTTCGCCTTCCGTCAGACCGAACAGCGCGCGGAAGCCGGCTGCTTTCAGGGCCTTGCCACTGGTCAGCGCCGAGCCATAACCCAGCGCCGTGGCCATGAGCAGCATGTTTTGCACGGCACAGCCGGCGGAGACCAGGCGTTCATGCAAATCGATCTCGGGGTCGCCCCGCTGGCCATCCACCACAACGAGCAGGAGCAGCGGGGAGCGGTAGGCTTTTTCCTGCGCCTGCGCCACCTGCTCGGGGGTGGCATCGGCATCGCGCTCCAGCAGAGCGGCACCGAAGACTTCCGCTAGGCGTGCGCGCGCCTCCTGCGGCACCCGAATGAAACGCCAGGGCAGCAACTGCCCGTGGTCGGGCGCGGAACCCGCCGCGTCCAGAATGGCACGCAGGTGGTCCCCCTCCGGCCCGGGCGCAACCAGGCGCTTGGGCAAAATGGTTTGGCGCGACTGCATGAGTTCGGCTGCCATGAGGGCCAGATCGTTGCCAGACATCACGCCACCTCCATCAACCCGGGCGTCCGTCGGCCCGCAAGCGCCCGTACCAGCCGGCCATGCGCACACCCCACACCGCCATGGTGGCGGTCCACAACAGCGCAGCGACCAGCAACAGACCGCTGACCAGCCCCCCTTGCGCCGCCGCGGCAATGCGCAGCAGCGTGGCGATCTGCAGCATCCAGAACAGCACCCAGACGGTGTTATCGGCCACCAGCGGGCGGCCACTGTGACCGCAGGACACCCGCGTAACCATGGCCAGCATCAGCGAGGCCAGACAGCCCATGGTGAGCGCATGCAGCGCCCCCAAGAACAGCACCGGAGCGCCCTGCAGCCAGCTCAGCAGCTGCGCCGCTCCGCCCAGGACCATGGCCAGGCCGAGCCACAGGAACCCGATATGCAACATGGCCAGCAAGCGGTTCTTGAGGCTTTGCATCAGCCCCCAGACCACGGCCAGCCACAGCAGCACACCACCCGAGAACAACTCCAGCACGCCACGCGCCAGCAGCCAGGCGCCGGCCAACGGCGCCGGTAACGGGCTGGCCATATCGACCCAGACGGCCAGAACCTCCAGACCGGCGGTGATCAGCATCAACCCCAGGGCCCAAAAGGGACGCCACGCGGTGATGAACGGCATGGCGCTGGAGGTGAAGAAGGGCAGCATGCGGTGGGCCACCGACACATACACCACCACCACGAAACCCCACAAACCGGTGAGAACACAGGCCAGGGCCACCGCGGAAGCGTCCAGCCAGAGGCTGACTGCCACGCCGGCCAGGCTCAGGCAACCGATCAGGCACGCCACGCCGATGGTGCGGGCATGCAGGCGGTCTTCCGCCGTGCTGATCCCGATGAGATGCCAGAACAGCCACGTCACGCGCACCAGGCCGCTCCAGGCCAGCACCAGCCCGCCCAGCGCCAGCAGCAGGTGCGCATGCGCCCCGCTGACCCACAACAGCCAACCGGCCGTCTGCAGGAGCAGCGGCGCGCGCAGCTGGCTGGCCTCCGGTGCCCGCACGCCCAGCCACTTGGGGCCAGCGGTAAACAGGAACCCCGAAAAGAAAAGTGGAATGAAGCCGAATGTCATGACCGCCGCGTGAACCAGCGTCGGCGACAGGACGTAGGGCAAGGCGACTACCGCGCTCGCGCGGTCGAGCTGCACCAGCGCCCACCAGGCCCCAGAGAAGACCAGCACCACCATGGCCAAAAAAAATGCCAGCCGGTGGGGCGCCAGCAGCAGGTAGCGTGCACGCCAGCGGCGGTCCTGCGCTGCCAGCGCCTCAGCAGAAGGTTTGCCTTTGGTCACCCGCAACGGGATGACGGGGCGCTGGGTCATCCACAGCTTCCCAAATGCCCGCACTGGGTGCAATAGTCACAACCGTCCTTGCGGATCACTGCATGGGCGCCGCATTCACTGCACTTCTTGCCTGCCATGATGGGAGGGCCGCCCGCGGTAGCCGGAATGCTTTCCTGCGTCAGCGTGGGCGCCACCACACTGCCCGACTCCCGCGTGCCGGCAGCACGCTGGGCCAGGATGTTCTGGATGGCATAGGCCACCGCAGCCACTTCCGAGTCGTGCCACATGGGCACGCGGGTTCCGTCTTCCTTCTGGTGCGTTCCCAGGCGGACCGGACCGCGGTCCCAGGCCACCTTGCGCATGTCGCTGAGTGCGCGCTCCAGGAAGCCGCCGCGTGCGGCCAGCGATAGCAGGCGCATGCTTGACGTCATCCATTGCTGGGACTCGCCGCTTTGCCCCACGGGCATGAAGAACTCGATGGCCCGGTCGACCGTGCCGACGCCGCCGGCCGCCGGAACCGGCAGGAACGACACCAGCAGGTACAACGTCTTGTGGCCTTCGTGCGTCCAGTACTCCACCTTTTCTGCCACGGCCGAGAGTGCGCCCTTGGGGCGGCTCTCGATCACCGTGCGCATGGGGTCAATGACCGGCGCCGCCACAGAAGCGGGGGCCGCAGCCACAGGCGTATCCACCGACAGCACGGAACCCAGGATGGCATTGGGCCGGTAGGTGGCCAGCCCCTTGAGGCGGGCACGCCAGGCCTGTTGGTACAGACCCTTGAAGTCTTCGTAGGCGTAGTCGGCCGGCACATTGACCGTCTTGGAAATGGCGGTGTCCACAAAGGGTTGCACCGCCTCCATCATGCCGATGTGGCTGGACGCGGACATGTCGAGTGCCGAGATAAAGTAGTCGGGCAGGTTGTTGACATCGCCGCCCAGCTCGCGGTACAGGCGCCAGGCGTGGTCTTCCACCGAGTACTCGCTGGAGCTGCCGTCGGCCTCGCGCTTCTTGCGCTTGTACATCCAGGAGAACGCCGGCTCAATCCCGTTGGAAGCGTTGTCGGCAAAGGCTAGGCTGACCGTGCCGGTGGGCGCGATCGACAGCAGGTGGCTGTTGCGGATGCCGTGCTTGCGGATGGCCTGCTGCAGGGCGGTCGGCAGGCGGCTGGCAAAGGTGCCAGGAGCCAAGTAGCCGTCGGCGTCGAATTTGGGGAATTTCCCTTTTTCACGCGCCAGGGCGACCGAGGCGGTGTAGGCGGCGTCCCGCATGGATACGGCAATGCGGGCGGCCATTTCACGGCCCTCGGCGGCGTCATAGCGCAGGCACAGCATGGCCAGCACATTGCCCATGCCGGTGAAGCCCACGCCAATCCGGCGCTTGGCGGCCGATTCGGCACGCTGCTGCTCCAGCGGCCAGAACGTCACATCCAGCACGTTGTCCAGCGCCCGCACCTGGGTGGCGACCGTTTTCTCGAAGGCTTCAAAATCGAAGGTCGGGGTTCCCGCAAAACCGAAGGGGTTGCGCACGAAACGCGGCAGGATGATGGGGCCCAGATCGCAGCAGCCATACGGTGGCAGCGGCTGCTCGCCACAGGGGTTGGTGGCAGAAATCGACTCGCAGTAACGCAGGTTGTTGTCTTCGTTGATGTGGTCCAGGAACAGGATGCCGGGCTCGGCGAAATCGTAGGTGGAATGCATCACGATGTCCCACAGGTCCCGTGCTGCCAGGGTCTGGTAGACCCACATGCCATCGGCGCGCTGGAACGCGCCCTTGGCCATCAGTGTGGCGCCCGGCTTGGCGGCATGCACCAGCTCCCAGGTCTGGTCATCCGCCAGCGCCTGCATGAAAGCGTCAGACACCCCCACGGACACGTTGAAGTTATTCCAGCGTCCCGGTGTGCGCTTGGCCGTGATGAATTCCTGCACATCGGGGTGATCGATGCGCAGCACGCCCATCTGCGCGCCGCGACGCGCGCCGGCGCTCTCCACCGTGGAGCAGGACTGGTCGAAAACATTGATGTAGCTGCAGGGGCCCGAGGCCATGGACGCCGTGCCCTTGACGGCTGCGCCGCGCGGGCGGATGCGGGAGAAGTCGTAGCCCACGCCGCCACCGCGGCGCATGGTTTCCGCAGCCTCGCGCAAGGCTTCGTAGATGCCGGGGTAGCCTTCGTCGTCCACGCCCTGGATGCAGTCACCCACCGGTTGCACAAAGCAGTTGATCAGCGTCGCCTGGATAGCCGTTCCGGCGGCGCTCATGATGCGCCCGGCACCAATGGCACCGGCATACAGGTTTTCCAGAAAGATCGCTTCGTACTTGGCGCGATCCGCCTCCGCCTCGACCGAAGCCAGCGCCCCGGCCACGCGGCGGTACAGGTCATCAATGCTGGATTCGCCGGGTTTGAGGTACTTCTCGGTCAGCACGTCGTGGCTGATGGGCTGGATGTCCATCAGGTCCTGTGGACGGGAAAATTGGTCACGTTTCATGTTGCGGATTCCTCAGATAAGCGCCAAGGGGGCACACGCCCCCCAACAGCCATTGCATTAATTCTTGTCTTGACCGAATAGATCACCAGGCAGCATTTTGCCCTGCCGGCGGCGCCTTTCGAAACCCGAGTTTGTGTTATGTGTTTTCTCAGCCACGGTGTCCGCCATGGTGGGGGAAAACCCCCGTCGGCCACTCGAAAATTTTTACTACACAATTGATAGCTGCCTGCGCAATAGACACGGTGTCCGGGGTCGTTTTTCATCCCCAAAATTCGGCCAGACGACCGGCCGGATACCCCTCACGCTGTCCAGGTTGCCTGGGTACGCCAGCGCGCCGCCCATTCGGGGAAATCCTGCGCCGGCATCGGCCGGGCAATGCCATAACCCTGCGCCAGATGGCAGCCCATTGCCTGCAAACGCTGCCCATGTGCCGCCGTTTCGACCCCCTCGGCAATCACGGAACGGCCAAACGCCCGGGCCAGATCAATGACGCTTTGGACGATCGCCAGGTCATCTGGGTAGCGCAACATGTCGCGCACAAAGCTCTGGTCAATCTTGAGCACTTCAGCCGGCAGATTTTTCAGGTACGTCAGCGAGGAGTACCCGGTGCCGAAATCGTCCAGCGCAAAGCCCACCCCCATGGCGTGGCAGGTGCGCATGACTTGCGACACCTGCCCGATGTCCTCCATGGCACTGGTTTCCAGTACCTCCAGCTCCAGGCTGCCCGGCGGCAGGTCCGGGTGGGCACCCAGCAAGTCC
>JBAQKO010000153.1:0-5763 GCA_049301075.1 Rhodoferax sp. | reverse complement strand
CACGTTGATGGGCTCGGGAAAGACCTGCAGGGCCCGGCCTTGCCAGGCCGCTGGCAGGCCGGAAACGGAGATGCTCAGTGCGTTGCCGGCCACGGTGGCCCGGGCCGAGCCCGTCAAAGGTTGCGGCCGGGACTGGCGCGCGGTATCGAAGTCGCTCCCATGGGCCGCCGTGGAGCCCCGCACGGGCACGCGCAGCACAAACGTGCCTTCCTGTGGAATGCACTCCAGGCGGCAGACCAGCCAGGAGGCGGTCAGCCGGACCTCCAGCTCGCCCGATGCCGGCGGCTGGAAGGCCTGGGTCACTGTGAGTGGCACGGGCAGCAGCACCGAGCCTTCATAGCCAAAGTTGGCCAGGTTGCCAATGGGGATGCGCTGGGGCGTGGGCCAGTCGATGTCCCCCGCGGTGACGCCGGCCGGCAGCGTCCATTGCAGGGTGGTGGGCAGGCCGGAGTCGCCCGGGTTTTTCCAGTAGGTGTGCCAATGCGGTTGGTGGTTCAGTTGCAGCCCCAGCCACAGGGGCTTGCCGGGGCCCACCCCGTCCGGTGCATGGGCCAGCAGCTCAGCGCGCACCTGCTCAGTTTGTACGGTGGCCCCGGTTGACGGGGCGGAAGATGGGCGCGCCAGCGGGAGCTGGGCGCTGACGCCGCTCCATGCGGCGCAGGCCGCCACGAGCAGCAGCGCATGGCGCAGTGTGCCAAGCGTCCGTTTCCCCCAGCGCGGGGTGGGTTGGGGGGGGGTGATCAGGGAGGTCATTGCCAATTGGGAGCCCGGGGCCTGCGTAAAAGTTCCGTTGCCATTGAACAACGGCCGACGCCGCATTGTGGCATTGCACTGATCTGGGTCGCCTTTTTGTGGCGCGCCGGTTCCGGAGCGTGCCGGGCCTGCAGGTATAAAGGTGGCTGGCAGCCTCTGGCTGACCGACCTTGTCTCCAACCCTCTTGCCATGAATCGAAAGCACTGCATGAAGCTGTCCAAGAAAATGACCTCCCTCGCCCTGCTGTTGAGCGCCTTGCCCGTAGCCGCACTGGCCGGCGAAGCGGGTACGGTGTACACCCAGATCGGCTCCAACGGCGTCGGCATTGGCTATGGCGCCTCGGTAAGCGCAGACTGGGCGCTGCGGGGACAACTCAATGCCTACAAGCAATCTTTCAGCGGGGATGTGGGCGACTTTGGCGCCGGTTCGGCGCTGACCATCGATCTGAACCTGAGCTCGGCCCAGCTCGTGGGTGACTGGTACCCCAGCAACGGCGGTTTCCACCTGAGCGGCGGCCTGGTGTTCAACAACAACAAGATCACCATCGCCGGCACGGGCAATGTCAACAACAAACCCGCCACGGTGAGCGCTGAAATCAAGATGAGTGACGCCGTCAGCCCCTACCTGGGGCTGGGCTATGCCACACGCCCCAAGGACGCCAAGGGTTTTGGTTTCAATTTTGATCTGGGTGTGATGTTCCAGAAACCGAAGGTCACCCTGACGGCTACGGGGGTCGGCGTGACGCAGGCGGATATTGACGCGCAAACTGCCAAAGTGCAGGACGCAGCGGACAAGTTCAAGAACATGCCCGTACTGGGCTTCGGTATCAGCTATTCGTTCTGAGCCACGCAGAACCCAAAAAAAATGCCCACCGAAGTGGGCATTTTTGCTGGGGGGGAACGGTCAGAACTTGTAGCCGAATCCCAGTGAAAACACGTTGGAACTGTTTTTGTAGGTGACGCCCGCCTTGGTTTTGTTGTCGTAGGTGTTGGCGTCATAGCCCACCTGGAAAAACATGTTCTTGTCGATGAACGAGCGCAGGCCCAAGCCGTAGCCGTAGCCGCTGATCGATTCGGAGCTTTCCGTTCCGCCTGTGTTGCCGATTGCGCTGGCGGACAGGCCGGAAACCTTGCCATACACCAGGAGGGAGTCGGACACGGCAAAGCCCGGCACGATGTCAAACGCGGCGGCATCCTTGATGCTGAACGCGGTGGTTCCCACGGTCCCGGCGCTGCGGCTGCCGGCTCGGTAGTTGACACCCAGGCCCAGCACAAACTGGTTGCCCATGGGAATGCTGTACTGCGCCTCCAGACCCGCCCCGCCGGCCGTGCTGCTGTCCGAAGCCGTTCCGACCACTTCCGCCGTCGATCGGGACGAATCGGCAATCAGAGCCAGACTGAAGCCTTCAAAATTCTTGGCCTGCGCAAAAGCCAGGGGGGTGGCCAGCATGGCCGAGGCAGCGATCAACACAATACGTTTCATGAGGCACTCCTTAAAAAACGGGGACTTCACAATGAACGGCAACCCTGCCCACGTTCCACTGGGGTTACGCAAGACCATTCGGTAAAGGGATGGCCTCAGTATAGGTACTGGAACGGTTATGGCAAGTTGCGAAAACGCAAGCCCCTACAGACGCTTGGGGAAGCCGGCTCAGGAGGCGTCCGGAGTCGGGGCTGCGCCCTGCAGGAAAACCGGGGGCAATTTCTTGGGGGCCTTGATGCGCAGCTGTTTGTTGACGTTTTCCTGGCCGAACACCACCGTGATGTCGGCCACCGCCACGCCGAAAAGAGGAGCCAGGAAGCGCACCATATGGTCGGTCGCCTTACCGCCCTTGGGGGCTGCAGTCACGCTGATCTTGAGCTGGGTGCCCTTGGGCTTTCCGATGGCGTCCTTGCTGGCGGAGGGCTTGCCCAGGATGTTGACAACCAGGGTGTCCCCCTCCCAGGCGAAGAAGGAGTCGCCGGTGGCATTGCGGGGGCGTGCGGTGGACATACCGGAATGATACGGGCGGGGGGCGGTCTAGGCTCTAAGATAGCGCCATGAGCAACCCATCCCGATACTGGGCCGACTGGAGCACGCACGATTTCGCGCAGTGCCAGGCCCAAGGTTCCCTTGGATCGACCATTGCCGTGCTACCCGTGGCTGCCACGGAGCAGCATGGCCCGCACCTGCCCCTGCGGGTGGATACCGCCCTGGTGGATGGCGTGGTAACGGCCGCGCTGGCGCACCTGGACGCCGATGTGCCGGCCCTGTTCCTGCCCACCCAGGCGGTGGGCCTGAGTCCGGAACACGCGCGGTTTCCCGGCACGCTGACACTGAAAGCCGAAACCACCATCCGGCTGTGGACCGATATCGGCGAGAGTGTGGCGGCCAGCGGCGTGCAGAAACTGGTGCTGCTCAACGCCCACGGCGGTCAGGTGGGGGTGATGGACATCGTGGCGCGTGACCTGCGCGCGCGCTTGGGGATGCTGGTGTACAGCGTCAACTGGTTTGGTCTGCCGCTGCAGGGGCCCCAGGGGGAGGATGTGAATGCGCTGTTCAGCGCGCACGAGCACCGCTTTGGTATCCACGCGGGGGACATCGAAACGTCCATGATGCTGGCGCTGGCACCCGATCAGGTGGATATGGCGCAGGCGCAAAATTTCGCCTCGACCTCCGAAGACCGGGCCCGGCGTTTTGCCATTTTGGGTGACGGCAAGAGCGCCAAGCTGGGCTGGCAGATGCAGGACTACAACCCGGCCGGTGCTGTGGGCAATGCTGCGGCAGCCACTGCCGGCAAGGGTCGCGCCGTGCTGGATGCCGCAGGGCGGGCGCTGGCCCGTTTGCTGACCGAAGTCCACCAGTTGCCGTTGGGCACGCTGGCCGGGCGCTGAGGCGCCCTTCGCCGCATCAGGCGTAGGTGATCCAGGGCGCGTGCTCGGCGCTGTCCAGGTGCGGCAGCGTGTTGAAGGTGATCAGCACATGGCGCTTGGGGGTGAAGGCGAACTCGGTGATGGCGCTGTTGCGGATGCGCATGTTGAGCTCGATCGTGGTTTCGGGCGCGGTTCCCAGGATGTGACCGACGGCCGTGGAGATGGGGCCGCCGCTGCTGACCAGGAGCACATTACCGGTGTGGTGCTTGCGGATATGGTTCAGCGCGCTGGTGACGCCGTGCACGAATTCCGCGTAGGTTGGCATGCCGTGGGGACTGATGACGCCGTTCATCCATTGGGCCAACCCGTCGCGCAGCATGCGGAAATGCTGCTTGTAGCCCTCGGGGGTGGTGGGTTTTTCCAGCGCATGCGGGCAGATGGCGGCAATGACGGCTTCGCTGCTGTACTCGTTGAGGCCCTCCCAGGTCAGGGGTGTGGGGAGGGGGGATGCGCTGTCGGCACCCATGCCCTCGCAGATGCCGGCATAGGTTTGGGTCTGCCGCTTCAGGGTGCCCGTGAGGACGGCTTCAAAGCCCAGCCCTTTCTGCCGGAAGTATTCGCCCAGGCGCACGCTCTGGCGCCGGCCGAGTTCACTCAGGTTGTCGTAATCGTCGGCTCCGAAAGAAGCCTGCCCGTGGCGTACCAGATAGAGATTTCCCATGGGGGGAATCTACGCCACATCGCCGCTGCGCCCATGTCCTGCCTGCGACAGGCCGGGGCTCACAGGGTCACTTGGCCGTCGATGCAGGTGACCGATTCCCCGCCCACCCAGACCTGGCCACTGGCGTCGCGGTCGATCCAGACCCGGCCCTCGCGCCCCAGGCAGGTGCCCTGGCTGGCCAGGTAGCGTTCGGGGGCGTGGCCATCGGCGATCAGCCACTGGGCCAGGCTGGCGTTGAAGCTGCCGGTCACCGGGTCTTCCAGAATGCCGTCGGGTGCCGCAAAGGCGCGCACTTCCACCGACGGCTCCCGGGCGTCCGGCTCGGCGGGCGCAGGGTGATCGCCAAAGGCGCGCGCCTCCCGGTTGGAGCGTGCTATCAAAACAGGAGCTGATGACGCAGGTTCTACGGCGGCTACACCCACTTTTTGCCCTAAATTCTTGAGTTCCAGATGGTCGGGCGTGAGTTGCAGCACGGTCTGCACGCTGTCGAGCAGCAGGCCCAGCCAGACCGGACCGTTGTCCAGCACCTGGGCCGCCACGATGTGGTGGGCTTTGAGCCCCAGCGCGGCCGCCACCTTGGCCAGCAGCATGGGGCTGGGCGCGCTGCGTTTGAGCGGCGGGGCGGCAAAGGCCAGCCGCTGCCCTTCCTGGCGAATGGCGACCAGCCCGCCCTGGCACTCCTGCACGATGTGCTGCGTGCCACGGGGCAGACCGCCGGATTGCAGCCAGGCGTGGCAACTCCCCAGTGTCGGATGGCCGGCGAAGGGCAATTCACCGCTCGGGGTGAAGATGCGCAGGCGGTAGTCGGCGCCGCCCTGGCGGCCGGCATCGGTGGGGGGCAGCAGGAAAGTGGTTTCCGACAGGTTGGTCCACAGGGCGAAGCGCTGCATGGTGGTGCTGTCCAGGCCGCTGCCGTCCAGCACCACGGCCAGTGGGTTGCCCCGGTACGGTTGGGCGGTGAAGACGTCGACTTGCTTGAAGGGCCGCGGCATCAGGCACTCCCCTGGTGCTCGCGGATGGTGGCGGCCAACGCCGCCACACCGCGGCGGATTTCTTCCACACTGGGCGTGACAAAGGACAGGCGCATGGTGCGGGGGTCCCCATGGTCGGCGTAGAACGCTGCGCCGGGCACGAAGGCCACACCTTTGTCCACGGCGTGGGGCAGCAGGTCAACGGCGTTCATGCCTTCGGGCAACCGGGCCCACAGGAACATGCCCCCGTCGGGCGTGTTCCAGCTCACCCCGGCGGGCATGTCCTGCGCCAGGGCTTGCAACATGGCGTCGCGCTGGGTTTTGTAGAGCGCGCGGATGGTGGGCACATGGCGATTCAGGAAGCCGTCCTTCATCACTTCGGCTACCAGGCGCTGGTTGAAGCCGGGGCTGTGCAGGTCCGCCGCCTGCTTGGCTTGCAGCAGCTTGGGGTACATGGTCTTGGGC
>JBAQKO010000152.1:0-11413 GCA_049301075.1 Rhodoferax sp. | reverse complement strand
AAACCCTGCCACCCCTGGCCGCCGAGCGCGGCACGGATGACCCACTAGCTCGCCTCAAGGCACACGCCCGCAACACGCAGCAGCGCATCCTGGTGCTGGCCGAGAGCGATGGCCGCCGCGAAAGCCTGCTGGACTTCCTGCGCGCCAGCGGCATCCACCCACCCGCCTTCGACACGCTGCTCGACTTCCAGACCAGCACCGAAAAGTTCGGCATTGCCACCGGCGCCCTGACGGCTGGCTTCAGCTGGCTGGAAGCCGGCCTGGACCTGGTCACGGAGACGGAGCTGTTCGCCGCCGGCCCCACCACGCGCCGGCGCAAGAAGCAGGAGCAGGTCAGCGATGTAGAAGCCCTCATCAAGGACCTGAGCGAGCTCAACGTGGGCGACCCGGTGGTGCATTCGCAGCACGGCATCGGCCGCTACCGCGGCCTGATCCACCTGGACCTGGGGCAGGTACAGGCCAACGGCGAGCCCGAGATGCAGGAATTCCTGCACCTGGAATATGCAGACAAGGCCACGCTGTACGTGCCGGTCAGCCAGCTGCAGCTCATCAGCCGCTACACCGGTGTCAGCGCCGACGAGGCGCCCCTGCACAAGCTGGGCAGCGGCCAGTGGGAAAAAGCCAAGCGCCGGGCCGCCGAACAGGTGCGCGACTCAGCCGCCGAATTGCTCAATATCTACGCCCGCCGTGCCGCGCGCGAAGGCCATGCCTTCCGCTACTCGCCCGGCGACTACGAGACCTTTGCCAACGATTTCGGTTTTGACGAGACGCCCGACCAGAGCGCCGCCATCCACGCCGTCATCCAGGACATGATCAGCCCGCGTCCGATGGACCGGCTGGTCTGTGGCGACGTGGGCTTTGGCAAGACCGAAGTGGCCTTGCGCGCCGCCTTCATCGCCGTCACCGGTGGCAAACAGGTGGCCTTCCTCGCGCCCACCACGCTGCTGGCCGAACAGCACTACCAGACCCTGGTGGACCGCTTTGCCAAGTGGCCGGTAAAAATCGCCGAAATGAGCCGCTTTCGCAGCGGCAAGGAAATCACGACGGCGCTCAAAGGGCTGGCGGACGGCACGGTGGACATCGTGGTGGGCACGCACAAGCTCCTGAGCCAGGACACCCACTTTAAAAATCTGGGCCTGCTCATCATCGACGAGGAGCACCGCTTTGGCGTGCGCCACAAGGAGCAGATGAAGGCCCTGCGCGCCGAGGTGGACGTGCTGACCCTCACCGCCACGCCCATTCCCCGCACCATGGGCATGGCGCTGGAAGGCCTGCGCGACCTCTCCGTGATTGCCACCGCGCCACAGCGCCGCCTGGCCATCAAGACCTTTGTCCGCACCGAAGGCAACGGCGTGATCCGCGAAGCCGTGCTGCGCGAGTTGAAACGCGGCGGCCAGGTCTACTTCCTGCACAACGAGGTAGAGACGATTGAAAACCGCCGCGCCAAGCTCGAAGAATTGCTGCCCGAGGCCCGTATCGCCGTAGCCCACGGCCAGATGCCCGAACGCCAGCTGGAAGCGGTGATGCGCGACTTCATCGCCCAGCGCTACAACCTCTTGCTCTGTTCGACGATCATCGAGACCGGCATTGACGTGCCCAGCGCCAACACCATCATCATGAGCCGTGCCGACAAATTCGGCCTGGCCCAGCTGCACCAGTTGCGCGGACGGGTCGGCCGCAGCCACCACCAGGCCTACGCCTATCTCATGGTGCCCGACATCGAGGGCCTGACCAAGCAGGCCCAGCAGCGCCTGGACGCCATCCAGCAAATGGAAGAACTGGGCAGCGGCTTTTACCTGGCCATGCACGACCTGGAGATTCGCGGTGCCGGCGAGGTGTTGGGCGAAAACCAGAGCGGCAATATGCTGGAAGTAGGCTTTCAGCTCTACAACGAGATGCTGGGTGAAGCGGTGCGCTGCCTTAAGGCGGGCATTGAACCCGACCTGCTCAGCCCGCTCAACGTCACCACCGAGATCAACCTGCACGCACCGGCCCTGCTGCCCGACGACTACTGCGGCGACGTGCACCTGCGCCTGTCCTTCTACAAGAAGCTGGCCACGGCAAAAACCACCGACCAGGTCGACGCCCTGCTGGAAGAAATTGTGGACCGCTTCGGCAAGCTGCCGGCCCAGGCGCAAACGCTGATCGACGTGCACCGCCTGCGCGTGCTGGCCAAGCCCTATGGCGTGGTCAAGGTGGACGCGGCACCGGGGGTGATCACCATCACCTTCCAGAAAAATCCGCCGATCGACCCGATGAAGATCATCCAGATGATCCAGAAGAACAAGCACATCAAGCTGGCCGGTAACGAGAAGCTGCGCATCGAGCGTGAACTGCCGGAGACCAAGGACCGGGCGCAGATGGTGCGCGACGTGCTGCGCAACCTGGGGCAGCCGGTGGTGGAGGCCGTTGCGGGTTCTGCAGCTGCGAAGTAGCGCGTAGTGCGCTGACAGCGGGGGACGGCTCTGTGGCAATCGCTGCAGAGTTCGGGACTATGGCCCGTGCTTCAGCTGTCAAATGCCCAGAAATCGGCGCGAGCCATAACCCCAAACTCTGCGGGTAGTTAGTCGCGTAGGATGCGGTGGAAAAGACTGGGATGGGCGCTAGCTGTCGTTGAAATTTGATGGTGAAACGTCTGAAATGGGCCAGGAGCGGTCGCAGGTCAGCGTCTGCTTTGTCGAGGTTCGCTTAGTTTCCGCTTTGTAATGACTTCCGTTGGACTCTAAGGCTCAGTTCTACATGAGTTGGGTGAGCGTCGAGGCCCCGTAGGATATAAACGCAGGATGTAACAACAAAATAGGGGGGGGGCATGCAAGATTGCGAGCATGTCGATGCCGGTCTGCCTGTGCGGCAAGGCGACGTATTAAAGCGCGTACGTGGGGACGGACATATAACGTTGGCGATCGTCATCACCGCCGACTGCGATATCGCCAATGAGAAGTTTGGTGAAGCAGGTCTGGCGTGCGTCCAGCTAGACCTTCTGGCCGATCATGCTTTGGGCGAGCACGCGCGGAGCCTAGCGCAGGGGCAGTTGAAGAAGCGTTTTGAAAAAGCTGCCGAGTGGGTCAACAAGCGCTGGTCTCAGAAGGACCCGGAAAACGTCGCCCTGTCCGAAGAACACGTGCAAGCATGGATCTTGGCGTCTACGCCCGAGGAAATAGAGGCTGAACTGAGCCTGCCTGTCGATGACAAGAAGAGCTTCATCAAGCGGGAGAGCGCGGCGCTTCGGATGGCACAACACTTCATCGACGCCCCGGCTGATCGCTACTCCGCCATCGACGCCTTGTGCGCACTGCAGGCGCAGACCACCTCCAGAAGCGCACAACTGAAGTCGGTTTTTGGAACGCTGAACCCAAAAGATCTGCCGCTTGATCTTTTCTATGTCTCCAGCGTCCCAGGCGAGCCGGGTTTGGGATTCGTTGCGAAGCTGCGTGCACTGATCTTCATTCCATTTGACCGCAGTTTCACTTCGATGGATGACGCGAAAGACGTTGAGAACAGCTTCGTACGTGTTGGCCGCCTCGGCCCGACCTTCCGCCACGCACTAGCACAGCAGTTCGGCATGCTCTTCGCGAGGATTGGAATGCCCAAAGCCTATGAACTAGACCGCGCCGCCGTATTCGAGTTGATAGCCGATCAAATCAAAGCAGAGATGGGAGAGCAGCAATGACAAACGCGATTGCCATTGATTCGTCGGCGCTGGATCGGCTTCAGGCCGGTTTTGACTTTGATCTCGACTGGTTCACAACGTGGTCAGAAGAGCCGCTTCCGGAGGGAGTAGCTCGTGTTGAGGTCGGCGATACCATCTATTTGCTTGGTCCAAAGGCAGATGCCGACTCGAATCTCCTGGTTGTCGAGATCAAGAAGAAGGGCCTATTTGACGCGCTTGCAGCAAAGCACAGGCCCGAGGCGTTCCTGCGCTTGGTTCGGCTTGGTCGATCCGAGCCGACATCCGGGCGGCATCCACTGCCAATTTCTTGGTCGCCGTATCACGCAGGGAGCTTGGTCTCGTTTCGCTCCAATAGCGGTGCATCCGGTGAGCTTGCGCGCATTGAGGTCGATTTGAACCCACATGGAACTACGCATGCGTTTGCCTACAACATCGACCGCGGGAAGCGCGACTTGTATCGCGTGGAGGTCGACTACACCGCATTCGATGCTGCGGTCGCCGGGCTGGACGACGCGGTAATTGCGATGCTGTCGCGACCGTCAGCACCAGTACGTAGCGATGACACTAGGGTGGAGCTTCCCGAACTGGCGAATCGAGTGACTCTTGGCCGCAGCCTTGATGCTTGGCTGGATGGCCTGCTGACGCAGCGGCAGCTTGATTTCGTGAAGGTGCCATTGACCAAGAGCTTGCGTTTGGTGGGAGCGGCTGGTACCGGCAAGACGCTGTCGCTTGTAGTGAAATGTGTGAGTGAGCTTAGGAAGCACATGAATGATACGGAAGGCCATCGCTCATTGTTCCTAACGCACAGCCAGGCGACGGTCGAGTTGATCACTCAGGCAATCGCATCCATGGATCATGAGGGCATCCTGGCCAGATCCAAGGCGTCGTACTTGAAGATTTGTACACTGCAGGAACTCGCCAACGAGGCGATGAAGTACGATCTTGACGGCCTTGAGCCGCTATCTTCCGATGGACTGGAGGGGCGTGCTCTGCAGTTGGAGACGATCGAAGCTGAAATCGAGCGCGTCCAGCGCAGCGACTGGGTAACTGCCAAGTCGAGATGCAGTGAGGGGTTCCGAAAAGGGATGTCGAGCACTCGCGGAACGCCAGCATTCAGAGCGTTCGCGAGGGAGGTTGCGAACGAGATCGCGTGCGTTCTCGAGGCGGATGGTGTGCGCCAGTCTGCGCAGCGGCGAGAGCGCTATCTCAACGAGCCCAGGAAGGCTTGGATGATGTATTTGCCGGACATCGAGGATCGGCGCGTCATCCTTATGATCTACGACCGCTTCCGTACCTTCTTGAAGGGGATAGGGGTTCTTGGCACTGATCAAATGATTGCCGACTACCTGGGGTTCCTCGATAGCAATCGATGGGACAACATCAGGCACCGAGAGGGATTCGACACAGTCTTCGTCGATGAACTTCACCTGTTCAATCGACAGGAGCGGATGACGCTGCATCATCTAATGCGCGACGACTCCAAGGCACCTGTCGTGATCATGGCCTACGATAGCAAGCAGAGCGTTCGCGACACGTTCAATGGCTTGAACGAGGTCCCCGGCGGGGTAGCCGGGTTGTCGCGCGACATGCGGCTCGGCGAGACCGAGAGATTCGAACTGACCGAGGGCTTCCGGTATACGCCGGAGATCGCACGGGTTCTGGAGTGGATCGATCAAGGTTTCCCAGCAGCAGGCATCTCAGAAGAGCTCGGATTCGACTGGCGGCCGATTGACCTGGGAAGTATGAAGCAAGGCGGCGCGCGGCCCATCCTGGTTCGCGCGAAGAGCACGTTGGACATCTGGAACTGTGTCTTCCCTCGTGCTCACGACAGGGCTAAATCACTGCAGAAGGGAAGGCGGGTGGCGGTACTGTGCGCCAGTGAAGCGCTCTTCAAGAGGTATTCAGAGGCCGGCGAGTACCGCGACTGGTTCCTGCCGATTTCCGACAGGGAGCAGTTGTCAGGGCTTCGCCACGCTGGAAAGCGCTTCGTCTTTAGCATGCCGGACTTCGTTGCGGGCGTTCAATTCGATACGGTCTACCTCATCGAGGTGAACGACGGCGAGGTTGAGGAGGGCCCCTACTCTACAGGTAGCCTGCGCCGATTCGTTTCGACGGTCTACCTAGGGGCAAGCCGAGCAGAGCAGGTTTTGGAGATCTACTCATCCGAGGAGCGCGGCGGTCCGTCGCGTGTACTCCGACATGCGATCAATAACGGCGCGTTGGACGTGATCGATATTGGCGATCTGCATTGAGCGACTTGCACGGCAGGCCGAGGTCAGTTCCATCCTTAGGCCCGGTTTGTTCAAGTCTCAGCCCCATCCGAGGCAGGGAGCAAAACAGTGGAGTTCAATGTCCCCGAACGACCGATTGGGCATCCAAACAGGCCGTCAATGCCGCCTCCAGCATCTCAAGCCAACGACGGCAATGCGCCCCTGATACTGGGCTTTGAGCTCCCAGGAGCGCAAAACGCGGTCGCTGCATTTCTGTCGTCTGGCGAACAGGGGTCCAGCCTCCGTGGAATGACAGCTCTCGGGCAATGAATTTGAAGTAGCCAACTTCTGCTCTGGGTCGGTTGCCGTCCGTGGCATCAATGAATCGGCTATCTACTTTCAACCTGAACCGGACACCAATTCCAGCCCAAAATAGAACCTTTACGCGTCCATCCCCCTCCATTGACCTCCATCCACCGATGTCCCTACCCTTGAGCAGCACCCTGCACCTCGTCCAAGCCACCGCCGACGACCTGGACCGCATCATGGCGCTGGAGCGCCAGGGTTTTGCCGCTGGCCACCAGGAGCAGCGCAGCACCTATGCCCAGCGCATTGCCACCTTTCCCCACGGTTCGCTCATGGCTTGGCGCGGGGCCGACTGCGTGGGTTGTGTGTTCTCGGAAATCTGGCAGGCCACGCCCGAGGCGGACGCCGCGCACTTTGAGTTGGGCCATGACATTCGCGAGCGCCATGCCCCGATGCACGGCACAGAGCTGTACATCAGTTCCATGACCCTGGCGCCCACTGTCCGCGGCCAGGGCCTGGGGGCGGTGCTGCTGCGGGGCTGCATGGCCCATGTGGCGCAGGCTTTCCCCGGCTTGCGGTCTGCGGTGCTGCTGGTCAACGCCAACTGGACGACGGCCCGGCGCATCTACGCCGGCGCAGGGTTTGTGGAAGTGGCCCGCCTGGATGGCTTTTTCGGCGCCAGCAGTGGCGCACCCGAAGACGGCCTGGTGATGCGCCACCCGCTGCTCGCCACCTGATGGGCCGCACGCCGACCCGGCCCAGCGATTAAACTACCGGGCAGCGCCAACGCCCCCATTTTGAGTGCAAAATTAGCCACTAACGCCCGTAGATACTGCGCAAGCAGCTACTTATTTGATAGCAAATATTCCATGCAAGCCACCCCATTTGCCCCCGGTCTGGTTCTTCGTAACTGCCAGAGCGGCCAGAAACTGTCCGATTTCAAGCTCATCGCCTTTGACATGGACTCCACCCTCATCAACATCGAGTGTGTGGACGAGATTGCCGATGCCGTGGGACGCAAGGAAGAAGTGGCCGCCATCACCGAGGCCTCCATGCGTGGCGAGATTGCCGATTTCAAGGACAGCCTGCGCCGCCGCGTGGCCCTGCTCAGGGGCGTGACCGTGGCCGATATGGAGCAGGTCTACACGCAGCGCCTGCAGCTCAATCCCGGCGCGGCCGAACTGGTGGCAGCCTGCAAGAAGGCCGGGCTCAAGGTGCTGCTGGTGTCCGGCGGTTTCACCTTCTTTGCCGATCGGGTCAAGGAGCGTCTGGGCATCGACTTTGCCCGCTCCAATGTGCTGGAAGTGGAAAGCGGCCCCAACTGCGGCATGCTGACCGGGCGCATGGTCGACCAGTCCTGGGGCGACATCTGCGATGGCGCGGAAAAACGCCGTACCCTGCTGGAAGTGGCCTCACTAATGGGCATTGACATGAAGCAGACCATTGCCGTGGGCGACGGCGCCAACGACCTGCCGATGATGGGCGAAGCCGGCCTGTCCGTGGCCTACCATGCCAAACCCACCGTCCGCGAGAAAGCCCATGTCGCCATTGACACCGGTGGCCTGGACCGCTTGCTGGAAGTGCTGCACGCCGGCTAAGCCCTCCCGCGGGGGCCAAAAAACCCCATTTCCCCGAGGGTCTGTCTTGCCCTGCATCAAGACAAAAGATGCATCTAGATTGCACTTTATGTCTTAAAATACCGACTTCAAATGAACCTTTAAGGATGATCCCCATGAACGCCAGACAGCAATTTGAATCCACCACGCCTGACCGCGCCGAGCAATCCCTGGGAAGCATTGCCGTGCAGTTGCCCGGCGCCACCGCGGTGTTCCGTCAGTTGAAGCTGGATTTCTGCTGCCACGGCAACGTCAGCCTGCGCCAGGCCGCACAGGACAAGAACCTGGACCTCAACGCCTTGCTGGGTCAGTTGGCCGCGCTGGAGCGCCCGTCTGAAGTGCCGACCGATGTGACGCCTGCCGCGCTGGTCGACCACATCCTGTCGCGTTACCACGAAGTGCACCGCGCCCAGCTGCCCGAGCTGATCCGCATGGCCCACCGCGTGGAAACCGTGCACCAGAACAATCCCAACGTGCCCGCCGGTCTGGCCGATCTGCTGGAAGAAATGCACCAGGAACTGCTGGGCCACATGCAGAAGGAAGAAATGATTCTGTTCCCCATGCTCAAGGCCGGCGGTCACCCCATGGCAAGCCAGCCCATCGGCATGATGCGCTCCGAGCACATCGACCATGGCGCGGCACTGGACAAGGTCAATGCGCTCACCAACGACGCAACCCCACCCCAGGGCGCCTGCAACACCTGGCGCGCGCTGTACACCGGCATTGCCCAGTTCACCGACGATCTGATCAACCACATCCACCTCGAAAACAACGTTCTGTTCCCGATGTTTGAGGCGGCTGCGGCACCGCAGGCTACGGGCTGCGGCGGCGGTGGTGGCGGCTGCGGCTGCCAGTAAGCACCCGACCCGGCTGCGGCCGGGTTACTGTGCGGCGATCTGACGCAAGGCCTGCTCGAACACCTCGGGCGGCTGTCCGCCGGAGATCAGGTGGCGATCATTGATGACCACGGCCGGCACCGAATGGATGCCCTGCTGCAGATAGAACTGTTCCTGCGCACGCACCTCTTCGGCATAGGCGTCGCTCGCCAGAATGGCGCGGGCCTGCGCGGCATCCAGCCCCACTTCACCGGCCACACGCGCCAGAACGGTGTGGTTGCTGGGGTCTTCTCCGTCCGTGAAATAGGCCTTGAGTAAGGCCTGCTTCAGCGCCAGTTGCCGCTCTGCGCTTTCCAGGTGCGCCCAATGCAGCAGACGATGGGCGTCGAAGGTGTTGTAAATGCGTCCGCGCTTGTCCATGTTGAACGTGAACCCCAGCGCCGCGCCACGCGCACGGATGGCTTCGCGGGCTGCGCTGGCCTGTTCCGGTGACGATCCGTATTTCTCGTGCAGGTGCTCGGCAATATCCTGTCCGCCGGGGACCATCTGGGGGTTCAGTTCAAACGGCTGGAACGTGATGTCGGCCTGCACCTGCCCATCCAGCTGGGTCAACGCGGTTTGCAGGGACGCAAGACCAATGGCACACCACGGACAGGACACGTCGGACACAAAATCAATTTTCAGCTTCTTTTCCATGGCAGTTTTCTCCGGCGTGAAACACGGCACGCCTGTGCTGCACACCGTACCAGAACCCCAAAAACCCCATGCGGGAGCCTGGAAAGCGGAGCCCATTCAGAACTGATCGGCGTGCATTTCAAACAGGTTCTTGCCCCCGGCCTGGATGCGTGCGGCCAGCATCTGGGTCTCCGGCAGCAGGCGCTGTACGTAAAAACGTGCGGTAACGCGCTTGGCGGCATAGAACGGATCGTCACCGCGCCCCAGCGATGCCTGGGCCATACGCGCCCACAAATAGGCGTACACGTAGTGACCGAACAGGCGCAGGTAGTCGACCGCAGCCGCACCCACTTCATCCCGGTTTTCCATGGACCGGGCGCCAATCTGCAGCGAACACGCCATCACCAGCGCACCCGTGGCCTCCAGCGGCGCGAGGAACTCGCGCATGGGCTCGCTGTCTTTGTGCGCCTGCGCGAACTGCTGCACCAGCTGGCCAAATACCTTCATGCGCACGCCGCCATCGGCCAACACCTTGCGCCCCAGCAGGTCCAGCGACTGGATGCCGTTGGTCCCCTCGTAAATGGGATTGATGCGGGCGTCACGCACCAGCTGCTCCACACCGGACTCCACGATGTAGCCATGTCCGCCATACACCTGCACCGCCAGATTGGTGCACTCGCATGCCGCATCCGAGATGAAGGCCTTCACCACCGGCGTTAACAGGGTCAACAAATCCTCGGCCTGCTTGCGCTGCACCAGATCGACGTGGCGCTCGCCCACATCGGTGAGCAGCGCCGCCCAGTACGCCAGCGCGCGGCTGCCTTCCAGATAGGCGCGCTGGGTCAGCAGCATGCGGCGCACATCGGCGTGCACGATGATCGGGTCCGCCGCCAGTTCCGGCGCCTGGGGGCCGGACAAGGCCCGCATCTGCAGACGCTCTCTGGCGTACGCTACGGACGCCTGGTAAGCCGTTTCCATCAAGCCCAGCGACATGGTTCCCACCCCCAGACGCGCCACGTTCATCAGCACGAACATGGCCTTGAGACCCTGGTGGGGTTCTCCCACGAGCCAGCCGGTGGCGCCATCAAATGCCATCTGGCAGGTCGGGCTGGCGTGAATGCCCATCTTGTTTTCTATACCGCTGCACCGCACGCCATTGCGCACCCCTGGCCTGCCCTCAGCGTCGAGCAGGAACTTGGGCACCAGAAACAGAGAGATACCCCGGGTTCCGGCAGGCGCACCCGGCAGGCGCGCCAGCACCATGTGGATGATGTTGGGCGTAAAGTCGTGCTCACCACTGGTGATGAAGATCTTGCTGCCCGTCACGCGGTAGCTGCCGTCAGCAACCTGCTCTGCGCGGGTTCGCAGCAGGCCCAGATCGGTGCCGCAATGCGGCTCTGTCAGGCACATCGTGCCCGCCCATTCGCCGACCACCAGCTGGCGCAGGTAGAGCGCCTTTTGTTCCTCGGTGCCATGGGCGCGTAAGATTTCCGAAACCCCGTGTGTCAGGCCCGGATACATCGACCACGCCTGGTTGCACGCTGTCGTCATCTCCTGGAAACTGGTCTTCACAATTTGCGGCAACCCCTGCCCGCCATGCTCCGGGTCGCAGTTGAGAGAAGGCCAGCCGGCTTCCACGAACTGGGCATAAGCCTCCTTGAACCCCACTGGCGTACGCACGGCACCCGTCGCCGGGTCATAGCAACAGCCCTCGCGGTCACCACGGGCATTCAGCGGATACAGCACCTCGGAGCAGAACTTGCCGCCCTCCTGCAGAACCTGCTGGATCAGCTCCAGGTTCAGATCTGCATGGGCGGGAAGCTGCCGGAGCACGCCGTCCACATCCAGCACATCCTGCAGAACAAACTGCATATCCCGCAGCGGGGGCACATAACCAGTCATCGATTTACTCCAATACGGGGCGGCATGCAGCACATGCAACGGGTCCGGAAACACACATTTCAAGCAACCGCTTGATTTTATAAAAAATGAGTGTAGCATCTTGCTGGCATTTCAAAATCTAAAAAGAGGCAAGACGATGGAGACAAACCCACACTGGGTAAAAGACTACCCGCACGGCACCCCTGAGCAGATTGACCC
>JBAQKO010000151.1:0-1912 GCA_049301075.1 Rhodoferax sp. | reverse complement strand
GTTGGCGCTACAGCCAGGGGGCTGGCAGCCGCGGTCTGCGCGGGTAGCCAGACGCGCACGCCCATCTCCTGCAGCATGGCGCGTTGGCGATCGTCCAGTTCAAAGTCCATGGCGTATTGTCGGGCCTACAGGTGCAGGCCCATGACCACCGCGTCTTCGCGCTGGCCGTGACCGGCGGGATAGTACTGCTTGCGCAGCCCGACGCGCCGGTAACCGTGGCTCTCGTACACGTGCATCGCGCGCACGTTGCCCACGCGCACCTCCAGCCACAGGGACTGGGCGCCCTGGCCGCGCGCCCACAGGGTCAGGGCATCGAGCATGACGCGGGCCCAGCCCTGGCCCTGGTATTCGGGCGCGACGGTGATGTTGAGCAGGTGCACTTCGTCCACGCCCTGCATGGCGACGAAGTAGCCCAGCACGATGTCCCCGGCCATCAGCATCTGGGCCTGGTAGCCGGACCGCAGGGCATCGGCAAAATTGATGCGGTTCCAGGGGTGGGCGTAGGCACGCTGCTCCACGCCCAGCACGGCGTCCAGCCGGTGCTCCAGCATGGGCTCGAACTGCACCTCCACCGCGGCACCGGGTTCGCGCATGGCCTTACTGCCCGGTAGCGGCCAGGGCCGCAGCTTTTTCGGCCGCGCGCTCCAGCGTGGTTTTGGCGACCTTGTCGCGGATATAGCGGGGCAAGGCCTGTTGCGCTGCCACCGCATGGCCGGCGGCCAGCAACTGGGGCGCCAGGCGCAGCATGGCAGCCGCCGTGGTCAAGGCCGCGATGCGGGGCGCCGCGCCCCAGGCCGAATCCGCCAAACCCAGGCGGTCGCCATACTCGGCAAACACATTGCCCGCCAGGGCCCACGGCGGGGACTCCGCCAGCATGGGAACGCTGCGCTGCAGAGCCTGGAGATGGGCCAGCACATCTTCCGGCCGCACCAGGCAACTGTCCTGCACCTCGCTCCACTGGCCGTCGGCAAAGGCGTAGGTGGCGACATACAGCTCGTCCATGCGCGCGTCCAGCAGCGCCGTGACCACGCCGCGCGGTTGCACCGCCCAGCCGCTCACCCGCGCCTCCTCGGCCACCGCCAGCAGCGAGTCAACCGGCAGCACCGGCACATCGGCACCAAAGGCCAGTCCCTGGGCCACCGAACAGGCGGTGCGCAGCCCGGTGAACGAGCCCGGCCCGCTGCCAAAGCCAATGGCATCCAGCGCGTCCAGGCGCAGCCCGGCCTGCCGCAGCACATCGAGCACGGCGGGAATCAGGGTGCTGGACGCCTGCGCGCCGCCAGCGCCGCTGTGCTGCCACTGCTGCACGCGCCCGTCCACCGTGCGCGCCACGGCGATGGACATGGCGTCGGTGCCGGTATCAAAAGTCAGAAGGTTCATTTTTCGTGCTCGAATCGGGCTCAAGCCCCCGTATTCATTGCGCTACCAGCTATGGGTTTTATAGCAACCGCCGCCTGACGCACGCCAAACACGATGCCGGCCGTCACCAGCGCGAGGCCGGCGAGCAGGTT
Source organism: Rhodoferax sp. (assembly GCA_049301075.1). Taxonomy (GTDB): domain Bacteria; phylum Pseudomonadota; class Gammaproteobacteria; order Burkholderiales; family Burkholderiaceae_C; genus Allorhodoferax. Next base: position 401 of record JBAQKO010000151.1, on the reverse strand, counting down.
CCACACCAGCGGCTCGCCCAGAAAAATGGCGGCCGATATGGCCGACAGCCCCGGCACCAGCGCGGTGATCATGGTCGAGCGCACCGGCCCGAAGTGCTGGATCATCTTGGTGAAGGTGATGCCCGAAATGGCCACCGAGCCCACGCCCTGGAACAGCATCTGGAACGCCACATCGCGCAGCGGCGCGTCCAGCACCTGGCCCGGCACCCAGCGCAGCAGCAACAGAACGGTGTACACCGGCACATAGCTCACAAAGGCCAGCGCGGTAATGGCAATGGTGGCGCGCACCGCATCCAGCGCAAAGCGACGCACCAGCACGCTGTAGACCGACCACACCACGGAGGCCAGCATGAACAGCACATCGCCACGCCAGATGCCGCTGCCGTCCAGCGCGTGCAGCA
>JBAQKO010000150.1:0-3973 GCA_049301075.1 Rhodoferax sp. | reverse complement strand
GGGATGCGGTGTGGGCGGTGCGCGCGGTTGCCAGGCTGGCGGTGGCCGACCAGGTGCGGGTCCCGGGGTCATACAACTCGGTGCTGGCCAAAGCACCGCCATTGGTTCCGCCGGCCGCCAGCACCTTGCCGCTGGCCAGCAGGGTAGCTGTATGGGTTGTGCGTGCAGACGCCATGCCGCCGGCAGTCGACCAGGTATTGGCCGCCGGGTCGTACTCCTCGGCGCTGCCCAGGACCGCTACGCCCGTGCCACCGGCCACCAGCACCTTGCCACTGGCCAGAAGCGAGGCGGTATGGCCATACCGTGCGGTCACCAGCGTGCCCGCAACCGACCAGCTGTTGGTGGTGGGGTCGTAGACATCGGCGGTATTGAGCGCCCCCCCAAAATTGCCGCCAGCCACCAGCACCTTGCCGTTGCCCAGCCGGGTGGCCGTGTGGGCGGTGCGTGCGGATGCCATGCTGCCGGCAGCCGACCAGGTATTGGCCACCGGGTCGTACAACTCGGCACTGGCCAGGGCTGCGCCGCCGGTCGTTCCCCCCACCACCAGCACCTTCCCATTGGTCAGCACGGTGGCCGTGTGGTTGTACCGCCCGGTGACCAGCGGGGCAACGGCCGTCCACAAACCGGTCGCCGGGTCATACAACTCGACACCGGCCAAAGCACCTGCGATGCCATTGCCACCGGTTACCAGCACCTTGCCGCTGGTCAGCACGGCGGCCGCGTGGGCGAACCGTGCAGCGCCCAGGCTGCCGGTCGACGACCAGGGATTGCTCGTCACCACGAAGGGAACGCCGCTGGCCACGCCGCCCAGCGTGGCGGTGATCGTTGTCGTACCCAGCGCGACACCGGTAACCAACCCTGTGCCGGCATTGACCGTGGCCACCGACAGGTTGGCTGAGGTCCACACGACCTGGCTGGTGACATCCGCCGTCGTGGCGTCCGAAAAGGTGCCGGTTGCCGTCAGCTGCTCCGTCAGGCCGACGCCGGCATAGGGCGCAGCGGGCGTCACCGTGATACGGACCAGCGTCTTGCCGCCGCCCCCACCGCCGCCCCCACCACAACCGACCAGCGCTCCCGCCAGCAGGGAAACCGCCAGAACCCAGATACCTGTCCGCCATGTTGTCATGCGCATACCACCCCTTTACATTCAGTCCTGCCCAACCGCGACCAACTTACGGGGCATTGGACGTCCCCGCATTGACAGCCATCAATACCGCGTGCTGCGCCCCGATGGTGCCACGCTTACCGCCAGCGGAAATACCGCGTGCCGTCGGGGTATATGTTTTCAGCGGGGCGAGGCATCCCTGGCTAAACCTACAATGCGACAGCCCCAACCTGCAACCACCCGATCACCACCCCAAAGCCCAGGCCACCACCGTCCATGCATTCTTCGCTCGTGCGCCTGCTGCTGACCCTTTTGCTCCTGTGCGCCGGAACCGGCTGGGCGGCCGCCCCCTCGCCAGCAGGAGCCATTGTTCTGGACGACGGCATTCCATCCCGCCAAATCGATTCGACCATCGAGACCTGGCTGGATACGGGCTCGCAAGCCACCATTGCCACGGTTGCGGCCAACCCCCGGAATTTTGAAGTGGTGCCGGCACTCACCCGCCTGCCCCTGACAGAGCGCGACACCCTGTGGATCCGATTGCGGGTGGTGCGGGTGACGGGCAGCCCCTCCACCTGGAGTCTGAACATTCCGTTGCCGGAGCTGGGATCGGTGACGCTCTACCAGCGCGACGCGGCCAGGGGCTGGACGGTGCAGACCGCCGGCAGCAGCCTGGCCCAGACCGATTGGAGCAATAAAGGGCTCTACCCCGAATTCGACCTGAACCTGCCCAGTGGCACAGTGCAGGATATTTACCTGCAGGTGCGCAACTTCAAACCCGTGAGCGTGCCCATTCGCCTGATCAGCGCACCCAAGCGTGACCTCCAGCGCCTGTGGGAGTTTCTGTCACTGGGCCTGATGCTGGGCGCGCTGCTGACCATGGCCCTGCTGTCCCTGATCCGCTATCTGGAGCATCGCAACCCGGTCGATGTCAAAGCCTCGCTGTATGGCCTGCTGATCCTGACCACGGTCGCCCAGCTCAACGGTGTGCTGGGTACCTTTGTCTGGGGTCCCCTGTCCCTGCTGAACGACTACGCCTACAACGTGATTCCCGCCATCGCCGTGGGTTGTGCCCTGCTGTTTGTGCGCGACCTCTACGCCCTGTCCAACCACTACCGCCGGTTCGACGCCTTCCTGTCGAGCACTGGCTGGGGCACCGTTGCCTCGGTACTAAGCTACGCCGTGCTGAACCGTTTCACGGCCGAATGGGTGAGTTGCATTGTGCTGCTCTTCGCCGCCGCGATCGGCCTGCTGGCCACGGTCCTGAGCTGGCGCAGCGGCGCCCAGATCGGGCGCTGGCTGATACTGGCCTACGTGCCCCAGTTCCTGGGGGCGATGTACCTCACGGCCGACGCCTTCGGCCTGGTGCCACCCCTATGGGGCATGCGTTACCTGATGTCCTTGAGCATTGCCCTTTCGGTTCCCATCATGATGTACGCGCTGAGCCGGGTCACCCATGACCGCAAGGAGCTGGTCGTACGCGCCAACCGCCTGCCGACCCAGGATGCGCTGACCGGCTTGCTGACCGCTGAAATTTTCCAGAACCACCTGGCCGCAGCGGTGCAACGTTGCATTGAAAACCGGGAGCCGGTCGCCCTGGTGCTGGTCCATGTGGTCAACCACGAGCACATCCGCGAGGTATTTGGCGACACCACGGCAGAGCAGTGCCTGCTGCGGGCGGTCATCAAGATCCAGCGCATTCTGCGCGACGTGGACCCGGCCGGACGCATTGATACGGCGCACTTCGGGCTGCTGATGGAGGGCATCACCACCCGCAAGGCGCTGACCGAACGGATGGTTCAGCTGATTGCCTCCGGGCTGATTCCCCTGCCGGGGCTGGAGCCGGAGGTCACCCTGCAATTCCAGGTCGCCTGCGTGATGCTGCACGAGAACCCGGTGCCGCCCGAGCGCGTCCTGGCCGACCTGAAGGAAGTGCTGGAGGGTATGTCCCTGCGCACGCGCCGTCCGATCCGCTTTCTCGAGCCCGTACCCACGCAGCCCGCCGAACTGCAGTCCGAGATGGACACGGTCTGAACACCGCCTGCCTTCTACAATCCCCCGATGACCAGACCCTTTGACATCTGTATCCGTGGCGCCGGCATTGTCGGGCGCACACTGGCGCTGCATCTGGCGGGAAAGCAGCTGCGTGTGGCCCTTACGGCACCCGGCCTCACCGCGGCGGCGCCATCCGGCACCACACCGGACGGTTCCGACGTGCGCGCCTACGCGCTGAACCTGACTTCGCGCCAGTTGCTCGAATCGGTGCGCTGCTGGCCCGGCGAGCAGGACGCCACGCCGGTACTGGGCATGCAGGTGCAGGGCGATGACGGCGGGCAAGTCGCCTTTGCGGCGTCCGAACAGGGAACGGACGCTTTGAACTGGATCGTGGACGTTCCAGCGCTCGAAGCCCGCCTGGCCGACGCCGTGCGCTTCCAGCCCCTGATTGAGGTGTTTGACACCCCGCAAGCCGCCACATTGACGGTGGTGTGCGAAGGCCGCGCCAGCAGCACACGGGAAGAATTGGGCGCGGAATGGGACGTCACCCCCTACGGCCAGTGGGCGCTGGCCACCCGCGTGCAATGCGCGCAAGCCCACGCGCAAGTGGCCCGCCAATGGTTCAGCCAGGGCGAAATCCTGGCTTTTTTACCGTTGGGCGGCCCGCAAGGGAACTTGTGCGCCGTGGTGTGGTCTGTCAGTCCGGAGCGCGCACACACCTTGCAAACCACCCCCGACGACGATTTTTGCCGCCAGCTGGAAGCCGCCAGCCACGGCACCCTGGGCGCCATTACGCTCACCAGTGGCCGCAAGGTGTGGCCGCTGCAGCAGGCGCTGGCCCGGCGCTGGAGCGGCCGCGCGGCGCACGGTGCC
>JBAQKO010000149.1:0-12654 GCA_049301075.1 Rhodoferax sp. | reverse complement strand
AGATGTGCTTGGGCCGGCCCTGCACCGTGGCATGGATGCCCTGGCTGGCCAGATCAGCCGCCAGCTGCAGCCGCAGTTTCTCGACATGGGCTTCGCGCTCGGCCCGCTTCTCGTCCAGCAGGCGCGCCACTTCCCGGTACGTGTCAGGCTCCAGGAAACGAAACGCCAGGTCTTCCATTTCCCACTTAATTTCCCAGATGCCCAGCCGGTTGGCCAAGGGCGCAAACACCTGCAGGGCTTCACTGGCCACCCCCGGGGGGACCGGGAGCTTGGTCGCTGCAAAATGCCGCAGGGTCTGCAGGCGCGAGGCCAAGCGTAACATCACCACCCGCAAGTCGCGCGAGAACGCCAGCAGCATTTTGCGCACGCTCTCGGTCTGAGCCGCCACCGTCTGCGCCATGGGAATGGGCGTGCTGGCATGGCTGGCCGACATTTGCGCCAAACGGGCCATGCGCTGCACCCGCACCAGTTTGGTGGTTTCCAGCGCCAGATCGGCAAAATTTTCACCAAAGGCCTTGGCAATGACCTCGTGCGGTTTATTTAGGTGGTCGCAGGCATACACTAAATAGCTGGCCGCCTGCATGGCCTGCGATCCACCAATGGCCTTGAGAATGGCGGCCACGGCGTCGGCATGGGCCAGCACGTTCTCGCCGGTATCCAGCGTCTGGCTGGCCAGGAGCGGCTCGGCAAAGGCGCGTGCGCGCGCCAGGGCATCCACCTGCTCGGGCAGGCTTTGCGCGGTGGCTGCAATCACCGGAGGCGGCGCGCTACCGGCGTATTCGGAAGACGAACTTTTCATACTTGCGGTTCAGCCCAGCAAAAAAGAGGTGACGGCTTGCACCTGGTCGGCGGCGATCAGCGTCGGGGCGTGGCCCACGCCCGCAAACTCCACCAGACGGGCTTTGGGGCCGCGCGCGGCCATCTGCCGGGCGGTTTCGCCAGACAACAAATCGGACTGGGCGCCACGCAGCAGCAGGGTTTGTGCCTGAATGCCGTCATAGAGCTGCCACAGCAGGGCCTCTCCCTGCACGGCAGCCTCCTGCGTCATGGCGCCAAATGGCACGGCAATGGCCGGGTCGTAGTGCAAGGTGACCGCGCCCGGCACGCCAGCCACCGGCTTGACCATGTGGCGGGACAGCTCCAGCCACTGCGCCGGCGTATGCGGACCAAAACTGCTGGAAATGGCCCACATGGCATCGGCCGCCTGCTGCAGGGACGCAAACTGCACCGCACGCCCCAGGTAGGCACCAATGCGCACAATGGCCTCCCACTGAATGCTGGGCCCCACATCGTTGAGCACCAGGCGGCGCACGGGCACCGGCAAGGACAGCCCCCTTTGGCCACATACGGCCATGCCAATAAGGCCGCCCATGCTGGTGCCGACCCAGTCCAGCGTTTGCGGCTGCAGGTGGTGCAGCAGCGCCAGCATGTCGGCGGCATACACAGGCACCTGGTAACCCTGCGGGTCTTGCAGCCAATCACTTTGGCCGCGCCCCACGATGTCCGGGCACACCACACGGATGGCGCCGTTGGCCCGGGCTACCAGCGCCTGGGCCAGCACATCGAAATCCCGCCCCTGGCGTGACAGGCCGTGCACACATACCACCACATGCCCTGCCTGTGGATCGCCCCATGCCCAGTACGCCATGCGGTGGCCGGCGCCACCATCAGGACAATGCAGGTAATTCAGGGTGGGTTCAGCCATGGTGCACGCTTGGTTTAATAATACGACCACATCCTAATTGAATCGCCAACCCTTTTTTGAAAGCGACACCATGCTCAAAGGTAAAACAGCCCTCGTGACCGGTTCCACCAGCGGTATTGGCTTGGGCATTGCCAAGGCACTGGCGGCGCAGGGTGCCAACATTGTCTTGAACGGTTTTGGCGATGTGGATGGCCCCAAGGCCGAGATTGCCGCACTGGGTGTGCAGGTGGCCTACCACGGAGCCGACATGAGCAAGCCCGCCGAGATTGAGGCCATGATCCAGTACGCCGTGCAGACCTTGGGTGGGGTCGACATTCTGGTCAACAACGCCGGCATTCAGCATGTAGCCCGCATCGAGAACTTTCCGGTGGAACGCTGGGATGCCATCCTGTCCATCAACCTTTCCAGCGCCTTCCACGCCACCCGGCTGGCCCTGCCCGCCATGCTGGCCAAAAACTGGGGCCGCATCATCAACGTGGCCTCGGTCCACGGCCTGGTGGCATCGGCAGAGAAATCAGCCTACGTAGCGGCCAAGCATGGCGTGGTGGGCCTGACCAAGGTCACCGCGCTGGAAAACGCCACCACGGGCGTCACCTGTAACGCCATTTGCCCCGGCTGGGTGCTGACACCGCTGGTGCAAAAACAGGTGGACGCCCGAGCCGCCGCGCAGCAGATCAGCAACGCCGAGGCCACCAAGCAACTGCTGGGCGAGAAAGAGCCCTCCCTGCAGTTCACCACGCCCGAAGAACTGGGCGCGCTGGCCGTGTTCTTCTGCTCACCCGCCGGCAACAATGTGCGCGGCGTAGCCTGGAACATGGACGGCGGCTGGGCCGCGCAATAAGCGGAAGAATTCAGCTTGACTGCTTGAACGCCATCACGGCCTGGTTGCGCAGGGTGCGCAGCAAGGCCAGTTCCTTGTCATCGAGCTCCAGCGCACCGCGCATGGTTTTGTCGGCGTAGATCAGGCCGAACGGGGCGCCCTTGATCAGCAGGGGCAACAGCAAAAAGGTGGGCGCATTAATGCCCTTGCGGTACCACTCCGGCAGGCGCTGCACGATGCGCGCCTCGGTGGCGTCACTGATCATGGTGTCTGAACCTTTTTCGCACACCACCGCAAACAGGTCGGGCGTGGCCGACTTGAGAGGGACCCGGAACCCCTTGACGTATTGCTCGACGCCCTGACCCAAACCAAACCGCCCGCTCATCACCTCGGTTTTGGCGTCGCGCATGCAGAAAATGATGTGATCGAACTCCATGGCGCGGTACATGGTTTCCAGAATCATGCGCAGCACATCGCTGAGCTTGAAGTCTTCCACCATGGCGTTGGTAATGTCCTGAATACCCGCTGCCAGTGTGTCGGCCACCTGGCTGGTCTTGGGTTGCAAAGCCGTCACCTGGTCCAACGAAGCCGGGGTGGTGGCATGCAACTCAAAGCGCCCCAGGTTGGCGTCGGTATCCGACTCCGCCAGCAGGGCCGCGTTGGCCTGTGGATCGGGCGCCTTCAGTAATTTGGAGGCCCCCGAACCGGGAGCCACCCGGATTTCCATAACACCCGCCGTGTCGATCAGTTTCTGCCGCGCCTTCGCAATCGCGGCTTGCACCGCCTTGGGGTTGGCGCCGATGGTACGGGCGTACTTGCGGGTCACCTCGGCCATGCGGGTCGCCACCTGGTCGGGCTCGCTGTGCAGCAACACGTCGGCCATTTCATTGGACGCCAGTGCAATCCAGCGGATGCGTTCGGTGGAATCCGAGGGGGAAACCAGCGGCGGCGCGCCCGACGGCTTGCGCATGCAGCGCTGGATGCTGGCCGGCAGCCCCCAAGCCTTGGCAATGCCCAGGCCCAAGTCCTCAAAGGTCATGCCCAGCACATTGGACGACGCCGCCGTTTCAGTCATGGGCTCACGTCGGGTCTGCATCAGGCTGCGCACGCGGCTGGCCTCTTCGGGAAAGTAGTACTGCACCAGCAAACGTCCCAGGTTCTGGAACATTGCGCCAATGAATGCCTCTTCGCTTTCCCGCTGCACGGGGCACAGTTCGCTCCCGATGGTGCCGGCCATGAGCGAACGCAGGAACTCCTCGCGCAATTGCGCGGCGTGTGCCTTGTCCTGCATGTGCTCCAGCAGCACCAGGCTCAGCGCCATGTTGCGGATGCCATTGAAACCCACCAGCGTCACCGCCCGGGACACGGTACTGATGCTGCCCCCGCGCGCGTAGTGCGCGCTGTTGACCAGCCGCAGCAGCTTGTTGGTCAGCGCCACATCCTTGAGGATTTCGTTGGTGACGCTGTTCCCGCTTTCGGTATCGGAAGCGGCCATGCTCTGGATACGCACCACCGAGTCCGACAGCGCCGGGAAGTCGCTCTTGTGGCGCATGCGGCGCAAAAGAAAGTCCAGTGTTCCGCTGTTGGCGGCGGCGCTGCCCGCGGCGTCCGCCGAGGTGTCGACCGCCGGCTTGGCCCATTCCTGCAGCGCGCTGCGAAACGCCTGGGCGCTGGCAAAACGGTGGGATACGTCGCGTGCCAGCGCCCGCGTGACGATGGCGCGCAGACCATCATCCACGTCCGCACCCAGGCCGGGGGGCAGCATGAGCTGTTCACGCGTCACACGGTACATGGCCCGGTACGGGTCGCGCTCCTCGATAAGGGGCTTGCCCATGAGCATCTCGGCCAGCACCACCCCGGCGGAGAAAATGTCCATGGATGCTGCCGGCGCAGCGCCATTGGCCGCCTCCGGCGACAGATAGCCGATGGTTCCGCCGCTGGAAACGTCGGGCTCGGGATTGCTGCGATCCCGGATGCGCGCGGCAATGCCGAAGTCCATCACCCGGGCGCGCCCGGCGGAATCCACCAGCACGTTGGAGGGCTTGAGGTCACGGTGGATCACCCCTGCGGCATGGGCAACCGCCACAGCATCCAGCACGTCCAGCATCAGTGTCGCGGCTTCGGCCGCGGGCAAGGCGCCACGCTGCCGGAGGACCTGGTCCAGGGTCTGGCCGGCAACGTACTCAAAAACCAGGTAGGGTTGCCGGTCCTGAATATCGGCCTCGTACACGGGAACAATGTTGGGGTGGGTGACGCGCCCCACACTGCGGGCTTCCTGCAACCACTGCGCCACAGCCTGGTCGTCGGATACGCTGGTCAGACGCATCACCTTGATCGCCACTTCCCGTTCCAGACGGGGGTCAAACGCCAGCCACACGGTGGACTGCGCCCCTTGCCCCAGAATCCTGCGCAACTCAAACCGGCCCAGTGTGTCGGAGGCACGCAATGCGCCCGTGGCCAACGAGGGTCGGCTGTTTGCAAAAATAGGGAATTCAGACATGCTCAGGCGGTATTACGAATGCGATCCCATTTCTGGATCATGCGCTCAAGTATGACACCGACTGAGCCCGCCGGGTCTGACAAAGCACCGCTATCGGACTAGGGAAAACACTCCGACGCCTGCGCCCTTTCACGCGCTGCCCGTTTGCGCCACCAGGCCCCCAGGCGACCCGGCGCCTGCAGCACCGACGCCTGCGCCCGATCCTGCCAGCGCTGGTGCCAGCTGCTCGCCTGCCGCCCCATTAGCACCCAGTCGGGATTGGCCTGTTGCAAGGCCATGAAAAACGACGCCTCCAACCCGTCGCGCCCCGCCCGCAAGGCCTCCCGGAACCCCGCATCAAACAGGGCCCGTTGGTGCACCGGTTCAAAGCCCGACCACAAGCAGTCCCCGACACGGCTGCCGCTGGCAACCACCGGGCCGCCTGGCAGCCCGGGCCCCAGGGGTACCGGCTGAAAAAGCGACAAACAGGGCGCCGAGGTGCCGGTGGCCACCACGCGCGGCCCGCTGTTCGCAGTCAAGCGGGCAATCATGGAGGCCGTGGTCTGCGAGGGCCGCAGCAGGCTGCCTGCGTGCAGACACACCTGGCGGTTGTCATGGGCGGAAAAATCATCGGCGTGGCGCCCATGGTCCCGCAAACGCGCGGCCAGTGTGGCCCAACCCGGCTCCAGACCGCACGCGATGGCATCCGTATTCAGGGCACGGCGCCGGTGGGCGCCTCCCACGAAGGCGTACAACCGGGTATCAAACGCTTGGGCAAAATTGAAGTCCCCGCGGCCATTCCAGCAACCCAGCCGTCGGGCTTCGTCTTGCAGGCCAGCGCAGCACAGGTCGAATTCGGTAGTCAATGAATAGCAGTTGGAAAGCGCCCATGCCTCGACCTTCCTGGCGGCCCACAAGCGGCCTGCGGTTTCCAACACCCAGCCCTCGTGCGGATCGGCAATCAGAAAACTGTTGTCGTAGCGAAAGCCCTTGTCACGGTAACCCGCCGGCCCGCCCTGCCCGTGCTGCTGGAGATGCCAGACGATGACATCCAGGGCTTCCCGCGCCGTGCCACCACGCTCCAGCCCCAGACGCAACAAATCCATACCCAGCAAGGCCTGTCCGCGGCGATCCACCAGCCGGCTGAAGACCGCCTCGTTGCCAATGGCCACACCCTGGGTATTGACGCCCATTTCGCCCCCCCACAACCAGGAGGGTTGTGAAAGCAGCACGCCGTATCGGCGGCTCTGCTGGGCAATCGTGCGGTAGGTGGCATCCACCGTGGCCGGACCATCGCCCTGCGCCGGCGACAGCCACACCAGCGCCTGGGGCTCATCCGGTTCGCGGTCGCTATTCTTGGCGAACCAGCTGATGCCGTCTTTGCGAATGAACAGCGTGTCGCACATGGATGCTCACCTCTCTTGGAGCGGGTTGCTCCGTTGCTCTGCGCAGAGCGCTATTTGAGTTGCACGCTTCCCGACACATTCACCACCACCGAGGTCTTGCCAGCCTCCAGCGGCACTGCAGCATCGGAGGCCAGGGTTTTCATTTCCGCCGCCATGAAACGCGGACGTGCTCCCACGTTCTGGTCATTGGCACTGACGGACACCTGGCGCAAGGTGTAGCCCCCGAAGCCGAAGCTGCGCGCGATGTCATTGGCCTTCACCTTGAATCGGTCAATGGCCATCTCCTGGGCCTGCCCCTCGAACCTGCTGCGTGCTTCACGGCTGAGACTGAAGGCCGTGCCGCTGACAACCAGGGTCTGGATCTTGCCGGCCGCCGCACCGATGCGCACAAAGTCGCGCCCTTCCAGCACCAGCTCGGCGCTGCCCACCCAGCCGGTGATCTTGCCGTCACGCCCATAGCGCGGCTGCAGGTTGAAGGCACCGGTGTGGACCTCCATGGCGCCCGGTTGCTCCGTTTTTTTGGCCTCGGTCAACGCCGTCTCCAAGGCCTGGCGCACCTGGGCCTGCACGGACGCCGGGTCGGCACCGTCCTTGGTACTGCCCATGGTTACGCTCAGCCAGTCCTGCTGCACATCCACGACTCCGCTGGATGCCAGCTGAACCACATTGTGTACCTCCGGCGGGCTCAAAACCTGTGCAAAAGCGCCACCAGCCCCCGCCGCAATTGCGCAGGTAGCTATCAACTTCATAGCAATATTCACTGAGAAACTCCCTTAAAAATGATCTGCCGGCACCTTCCGGGCCACGTCAGGGCTGCGCACGCGCGCCGCCGGGTCGCTGCTGGCGCAATTGCTCACGCAGTTGCGCACGTTCCTGTGGACTGAGTTGGCGTCCGGTGCCGGATGCCGTGGCGGGCTGGGCACGGCCCTCGCGCTGGCTTTGCAGCACCTCGCGCAACGCGGCCCGCCGCTGCTGTGCGGTGGCGGCCTCCGCTGGTGCCGTTTCCACGGTCCTGACACGTTCACCCGTATCCGGCTGAGCCTGCGCCACGGCGGCGGCCAGGCCCATGGAGAGGAAAATCACAATGCATTTGAACATGTCGGTCACAACGGCCTCTCTGACACTCCGGTTCACACCATGTTAGAAGACGGCTTGGATGACAGCGTCCATATTTGTAACATTGTGTCAACTAATCTCCCCTGACACCAGCACAAGGCCGCCAAGCCGCGCAAAATCGCACTTGTTACAAATTCACCTGACCCTATGCTGCAGCCCTCAACCCGACCCAACAAAATCCTGGTGGTAGACGACGATGCCCGCATCCGTGATCTGCTGCGACGCTACCTGTCCCAGGAAGGCTTTGACGTCCTGCTGGCCGAGGATGGCAAGTCCCTCACCCGCGTCATGATGCGTGAAACCGCCGACCTCATCGTCCTGGACCTGATGATGCCGGGTGAGGACGGCCTCTCCATCTGCCGGCGCCTGCGTGCCGCCAACGACCTCACCCCCATCATCATGCTCACGGCCAAAGGCGAGGACATCGATCGCATCGTGGGTCTGGAAGTCGGCGCCGACGACTACCTGGGCAAGCCGTTCAACCCGCGCGAGTTGCTGGCACGCATCCACGCCGTGTTGCGCCGTCGCCCCACACCCGAAGTACCGGGCGCACCCTCCATCGACAACGAAGTGGCCAGCTTCGGCCCGTTTGTTTTCGATCTGGGTGCCCGCACCTTGCACAAGAACGGCGAGGAACTGACGCTGACCACCGGGGAATTTGCCATGCTCAAAGCCCTGGTGCGCCATCCACGTGTGCCACTGTCGCGGGAAAAGTTGGCCCAACTCTCCCGCGGACGCGAATTCGAGCCCTTTGATCGCAGCCTGGACGTCCAGGTATCGCGCCTGCGCAAACTCATTGAGGCCGATCCCGCATCGCCCCGCTTCATACAGACCGTATGGGGCGTGGGCTACGTGTTTGTGCCCGACGAAGCGGCCTGATGCAGGAGTCTGCGTAATTGGCCGAAACCCAGTTTTCCGAATTTGAAAACAGCGCCCCCCATGCGCTGGAAAACAGCGCGGAAGCGGAGGCCACGCAGGCCGACAGCGGCCTGAACCTGTTTTGGCGAACCTTTTTTCTGCTCGCCCTGCTGCTGCTGGGCAGCATACTGGCTTGGTTGCAGACCCTGCGCGCGCTGGAGTTCGAACCCCGCGCCATCCAGACCGCGCAGCAGCTGGCATCCCTGGTCAACCTGAGCCGTGCCGCGCTGGTGCATGCCGACGCCATCGCCCGGGTTTCACTGCTGAAGACCATGAGCGACGAAGAAGGCCTGCACATTGTTCCGCGCGAACCCAGCGACCAGTTCACCCCATTTAACAGCGACACCACCAACCGCCAGATTGCCCTGGAACTGACCACCCGGCTGGGGCCAGGCACGGTGGTGGCCAATAGCGTCAACGCCCAACCGGGTTTGTGGATCGGGTTTGTCATTGACGGCGACAACTACTGGCTGTTGACGGACCAGGAACGTTTCAGCCCGGCGAGCAAGAAAACCTGGATCATCTGGCTGGCGGTGGCCGGCGCACTGTCGCTGGCCGGCGCGGCGCTGATTGCACGCCTGATCAACCGCCCCCTGAAAGAGTTGTCTTTTGCCGCCAGCCGTGTGCGCGAAGGTAACTTCGCCGCCAGCCGACTCAACGAAAGCGTGCAGACCAACGAAATCCGCGAAGTCAACATCGGTTTCAACCGCATGGCACAGCGGCTGGCCAAAGTGGAACAGGACCGCGCCGTCATGCTCGCCGGCATTTCGCACGACCTGCGCACACCCCTGGCACGCTTGCGGCTGGAAACCGAAATGAGTGTCGCCGATCTGGACGCGCGGGCCCACATGGCGGCGGACATCGCACAGGTCGACGCCATCATCGACAAGTTCCTGGATTACGCGCGCCCCGACAAGGTCAAGCTCAACGTGGTGATTCTGGCCGACGTGGTGGATGCCTGCATCTATTCACTCAAGGACCGGGACGATGTGCGCATCCAGGTCAACCTGGAAGACGACCTCCTGGTGCAGGCCGACGAAGTGGAGCTCGGCCGCATTGTCTCCAACCTGCTGGAAAATGCCCGCCGCTACGGCAAATCCCCGCACACCGGCATAGCCCTGATCGACATCGCCGCCATTGCCCGTGACGAGTGGGTACTCATCAAGATTCGTGACCATGGCATGGGCGTGGCCGAGGCCCAGTTGGCGAACCTGACCCAACCGTTTTACCGCGGCGAAGCCGCACGGACCGCCGCCAACGGTGCCGGGCTGGGGCTGGCCATTGTGGACAAGACCGTGCGCCGCATGGGCGGCGCGTTTGCCCTGACCAACTCCAAATCGGGCGGGTTGTCGGCGCACATCAAGTTGCACCGCGGCACCCACCTCTGATTACAGCCGGGCCGCGAGCAAAGCGCCTTCCCGGATGGCGCGCTTGGCGTCCAGTTCCGTTGCCAGCGCGGCGCCACCAATGCAGTGGAACGTGGGCGCACCGGCCACGGCGGGCACCTTGGGGTCGGGCATCAGTTCCGCCAGCGACTCCTGCCCCGCGCACAGCACCACATGGTCCACCTCCAGCACACGGGGAACGCCGTTCACGGTGATGTGCAGACCCGCGTCATCCACGCGGGTGTACTCCACCCCACCAAGCATTTCCACCCGGTTGCGCTGCAGTACGGCCCGGTGCACCCAGCCAGAGGTCTTGCCCAGCCCGGCGCCCACCCGCGTGGTCTTGCGCTGCAGCAGGTACAGCTGGCGGTACGGCGCCGCCGGAGCCGCCGCAACCAGGCCGCCGTTGGCCTGCGCCTGCAGATCGACACCCCATTCCTGGCACCAGTGGTCAATGGACACCGGCAGAGCCACCGCCGGGTCGTGCAGCAAAAATTCTCCCACGTCAAAGCCAATGCCACCGGCGCCGATGATGGCCACGCGCTTGCCCGGCACCACCTTGCGCTGCAGCACATCCAGATACGACACGACATTGGCCCGCTCCACCCCGGGAATGCGCGGCGTACGCGGCACGATACCGGTGGCCACAATGACGTGGTCAAAGCCCTGCGTCAGCAGCTGCTCACGGGTCACGCGCTGGTTGAGCACCAGCTGGACTCCAGTGGTCTCTACACGCCGCGCAAAGTAACGCAGGGTCTGCGCGAATTCTTCCTTGCCGGGCACCTGCATGGCAATGTTGAACTGGCCACCCACGCGGTCTGCACTGTCAAACAGGGTCACCTCATGGCCGCATTCCGCCGCCACTGTGGCCGCAGAAAGGCCCGCCGGCCCCGCGCCCACCACGGCCACGCGCTTGGCAGCCACGGCCTTGCGGTACACCAGCTCGGTCTCGTAGCCCGCCCGCGGGTTCACCAGGCAACTGGCACGCTTGTTGGCAAAGGTGTGATCCAGGCAAGCCTGGTTGCAGCCAATGCAGGTATTGATGTCGTCCACCCGGCCTGCGGCCACCTTGTTCACCCAATCCGCATCGGCCAGGAACGGTCGCGCCATGGACACCATGTCCACACTGCCGCTGGCAACCAGGGCCTCCGCCTCATCGGGCATATTGATACGGTTGCTGGCCACCACTGGCACCGTCACGGCCTGCTTCAGACGCGCCGCCACGCTGGCAAACGCCGCGCGGGGCACCGAGGTAACGATGGTGGGCGTGCGCGCCTCGTGCCAGCCGATGCCGGTGTTGAACAGGGTCACGCCGGCCTGCTCCAGCGCCTGCGCCACCTGCACCA
Organism: Rhodoferax sp.; assembly: GCA_049301075.1. Taxonomy (GTDB): domain Bacteria; phylum Pseudomonadota; class Gammaproteobacteria; order Burkholderiales; family Burkholderiaceae_C; genus Allorhodoferax. The sequence goes on along the minus strand of JBAQKO010000149.1, from coordinate 1,479 downwards.
CTTCGGCCCAGCTGTTGCCACCCTCCACCAGGTCCAGCACCGAGTGGCGGTACATGAGGATGAAATTCGGCCCCACCGCCGAGCGCACCTGGCGCACGATTTCCACGGCCAAGCGCATGCGGTTTTCAATGGTGCCGCCCCAGCGGTCGGTACGCTGGTTGGTGCGCTGGCACAGGAACTGGTTGAGCAGGTAGCCTTCGCTGCCCATGATCTCCACGCCGTCGTAGCCCGCCTTTTGCGCCAGGCGGGCGCAGTGCACGTAAGCGCGAATGGTGGACTGGATACCGCGCTCCGTCAGCGCCCGGGGTTTGAACAGCGAGATCGGTGACTGGATACTGGAAGCCGACACGACAAACGGCTGGTAGCCATAGCGTCCCGAATGCAGGATCTGCATCAGGATCTTGCCCCCCTCCTCGTGCACCGCCCGCGTCACTTTGCGGTGGTTTGGCACATCGAAAATGGAATTGAGGGTGCCGCCAAACGGCAGTAACCAACCCTGGCGATTGGGAGAAATGCCGCCGGTCACGATCAGCCCCACGCCGCCCCGGGCACGCTCGCGGAAATAGGCCGCCAGCTTGGTGTAGTTGTAAAAGCGGTCCTCCAGCCCGGTGTGCATGGAGCCCATCATCACGCGGTTGCGCAGCGTGGTGAAGCCCAGGTTCAGGGGTTGCAGCAAATGGGAATGGACGTCAGCAGTAGCAGTCATGGGATTCCAGGAAAAAGAGGAAACAGGTGCCGCGGCGCCTGCAAATGCAAACTACAGGCGTGCGCCCGTCAAACCAGCAGCACCACGGCGCGGGCTTCCATGGCTAGGCCCTCACCCACCGGACCCATTTTTTCCGCCGTTTTGGCTTTCACGTTGATCTGCTCCACCGTCACGCCCAGCACCTGCGCAATGCGCGCGCGCATGGCAGCAATGTGCGGCATCAGCTTGGGGGCCTGGGCCACAACGGTACTGTCCACATTGCCAATTTCGTAACCTTGCGCGCGCACGCGGCGCGCGGCCTCGGCCAGCAGCACGGTGGAATCGGCCCCTTTGAAGCGCGCATCGGTATCCGGAAAGTGCGTGCCAATGTCACCCAGCGCAGCCGCGCCCAGGAGTGCGTCGGTAATGGCGTGCAGGAGCGCATCCGCATCCGAATGACCCAGCAGGCCCTTGCTGTAGGGAATCTCCACCCCGCCCAGCACGAGCTTGCGTCCTTCCACCAGGGCATGGATGTCCCAGCCTTCACCGATGCGTAGTTTCATGGAGTCCTCGTTTCAAACAGGTTGGCATTCTGACCGGACTGGCACCGCTCACTGCGGGGCCGCCCGCGCCTGCAGGACGGCCTGCGCCAACGCAAAGTCCTGCGGGTAGGTGACCTTGAAGTTCTGCGCACTGCCTTCCACCAACAGCGGTGCCTTGCCCATGTGTTCCATGGCGCTGGATTCATCGGTCACGGCGTCACCGGCGGCCTGCAGCGCCTGCTGCAGGTCCCC
>JBAQKO010000148.1:0-10598 GCA_049301075.1 Rhodoferax sp. | reverse complement strand
GGCTGGCCCAGCGCGGTGTAGGCCAGATTGGCTACAAAACTTTGCAGCGGTTGGTTCCGGCCGGGTTGCTGCACATCCACCTGCACGATGCGGCCCACGTTGGCGCCACTGCCCAAGCGGTAGTACACCTTCAAACCACTGGGGTAGGTGACCTGGGCCAGCGCGCCGCCTGGGTGGTAGGCATAGGCCGTGGTGGTGGTGGTGGGGTAGTCGGGGTTGTCTGCCACCGTCTGGGTTTTTTGCAGGATGCGGCCGAAGGCATCACGGGTGTAGCTGGTGCTACCGCTGGCATCCGTTACCTGGGCCAGGTTGCCTTGGGTGTCGTAGCCCAGGGTTTGCGTCTTGCCGTCTGCCAGCGTGATGGTGGTGGGGCGGCCCAGAGCGTCACGGGCATAACGGGTGGTTTGGCCGCGTGCGTCAGTTCGGGCGCTAACGTAGCCTGCAGCGTCGCGCGTGTAGATGGTGGTGCCGCTGTCGGGGCTGTTTTCTTGCAGTACTTCGCCCCAGGCGTTGCGCACGTAGGTGGTGGTAACGCCTTTGGGGTCGGTGGCACTGGCCAGTTCACTCAAGGCGCTCCAGGCCGTGCTGGCTTGGGCGTTGTCGGGCAACGTGATGGTCACGGGCCGGCGCAGGGCGTCCAGGGTTTGGCGGGTGGTGTGGTTCAGCGGATCGGTCTGGGCCACGGGTTCGCCATTGGCATCAAAACCAAACTGGGTGCTCTGGCCTTGGCTGCCGGCCACGGCGCTGATACGGTTCAGGCTGTTGACCGCGCGGCTGGTGGCCCAGGCGATGTTGCCACTGGGGTCTTTGAGGTCTTCATACACACGGTTGCCCATAGCGTCTAGCGTGTAGCTGGTGCGGTTGCCGCGGTTGTCACTGGCGGCAATCAGACGCTGGGCCGCGTCGTATGCATAGCTGACCGCATAGCCACTAGGCAGGGTGACGCTGGCAACTTGTCCACTGGCGGTGTAGGTGTAGCCGGTGCTCTCGCCGCCAGCGCTGATCTGGATCAGGCGGCCACGCACGTCGTAGGCGTAGCTGGTGACCAAACCACCGGGTTCTGTCTGGCTGCTCAAACGGCCTGCGGTGTCGTAGGTGTAGCGGGTGGTCTGGCCCAGGGGGTCTTGCACGCTGGTGCGGTTGCCTGCGCTGTCGTAATCAAAACGCCAGACCTGGCCCAGGGGGTTGGTCTGGATAGCGATCAGGTTGGCGGCGGTGTAGGTCCAGCCCCAAGTACGGCTGACGCCATTGCTAGGACCACCGGTGGTGTCGGTCACCGTTTCGCTCACGGCATTGCCACGGTTGTCGTAGGTGTAGCTGGTAGTGCGGCCGGGTTCGGTTACCTGCACCGGCAGGCGCCAGGTGGGGTGCCACTGGGTGCTGGTGGTAATGGCTTCGACTCGGCCAGCGGCTTGCGTGGTGCTCAGCGGCAAGCGGCGATTGACGTCCCAGGTGTAAAGGGTTTGCACGCCGGTGAAGTCGGTCTCGCTGTCGATGAGGCCGCTGGCATTTTGCACGCGGCTGGCGGCGTCGCTGCCGCCAGAGCCGCTGGGCAAGGTGGCACCGGTAACGGCCAGCTTACCTTGGGTGGTACCGTAGGTGTAGCTGCGGGTGGTTCCCAGGGGGTCGGTGACCTGGACAGGGTCGCTGGTAGTGGCGCCGTAGGCCACGGTATAGCGGTCGGCACCCAGCGCATAGCCGCTTTGCACAGCGCGGCCCTGGGCGTCGTAGACCACTGTGGCCAGGCGGGTTCCGCGTTCATCCACTACGCCGGTCACCGATTGGGGCCAGCGACTGTCTTCATACAGATAATTTTTAGATGCGTTACCAGGGTAGACAACGCCAACCAGGCGCAGCGCGCTATCAAAGGTATAGCTGATGGTTTGCCCGTCGGGCGTGGTGACGCTGGCGAGCTGGCCTGCGCTGTTGTAGCTGAAGGTGATGCTGCGACCAAAGGCATTGCTCACCTGGGTGAGCTGGCCCGCCGGGTTGTAGCTGTAGCTGGTGGTCCAGCCATTGCGTTCGGTCTTGGCGACGAGCTTGCCTGTTGAATCGAATTGCCAGCGGCTGTCGTCTTCGCTGCGGGTAAGCAAGTAGCCGGTTAGCGGGCTGGTGACTGCCACCAGGGTGCTGGTGCCCGTGGCGGGTTTCCAGGTAGCAGTGGCTGCATCCCAACTGAAAGCACTGGTGCTGCCATTGCCCTGAACGAGTCGGGCTGTGGTGGCGTGCGTGGGCGGCACCGTGGCGTTGCTGGCGCCTTCCAGTACAAGGCTGTCGCTGAAATTGTGGGCCCAGGATTGCCCCAGACCCGGCAGGCTGATAAAGCCAGGTGCACCACTGACGGACCAGCGGCTACGGAAAGTGCGGACCAGATTCAGGGCATGTGGACCATCACCCGCATAGTCACTGTGGTTGTAGAACTTTTCGCCGGTGGCGGGGATGATGGGGGCTGCGGTGGAAAGGCCGGACTGTGATTGGGCACTGCATGTTTGTGGGCCGGTTCTTTCTGGTTCGGGGTATTTGATTGGAACAACTGCCGGGATTGGCACTTGGCATACGCCATTGACCCGGTCTTGGCCAATTGGGCAAGTAGATTTGCAGGCAACGAGTTCGTTTACACCAGCGATATTTTGATAAACCGCAGTAAACCCCTCCTTGCAATACGGCACAGTGTCTCTTAAAACTGCAACGCCCCAATTGGAACTTACCGAATGCCCCCACCCCCGAACTTCAACGCCATTGACTTGGGTGACAGTGCGGGTCCAGCACAAGTTGTAGTCATAGTGAGTTTGCCCAACAGGTAACCAGCTAATCGCGCCGCCTCCACCAAAGGCACAGTCAATAGCCGCGGAAACCGCGCCTTCGCTTGGGTATCCGTTAGCGTATCCAAGTTTTACCGCGCATGCGCGGAGGGCATTTTCTGGGTACAGAAAGCCAGTTTCCACGCAAGTGCTGTACGCAGTTGGCTTGTAATCCGGCGCTACACAGATCGCCTTGCCATCAGGGCTTATGCCGGCGCAGTCTGATTCGGCGCTATTGGCAGAACCTGCATAGAAGCTGCTCAAGCAGGTGAACACGAATACTTGCAGTATGAAACGCATTGTTAACCCCTCCCTTTTTTTGCGCCACTATAACCATCAAGTCGCATCGAAGACCGCAGATAGTTCGGCGAACGTCTATTGCGTCGGCGCAAATACAACACAAGTCACGGATGATTGTGATCGTGAGGGCCTTAGGGGAGTGGTGCGGTGTGCCGCCTCTTTCAAACGAAGAAGGTATGACTTACTAGGCTTGATGCAGGCACGCCAGCGCTGTTTTACTGGCCACGTAGCCTCTGTGAATATTGCGTAGGCAATTATCGATTTGACAGCAATTTGAGTCAGCGCAAGCCGCTACCCGCAGCGTCTTCCGCGCGCTGGATCAATTCAATCTTGTACCCATCCGGGTCGGTCACAAACGTAATCATGGCGCTACCGCCCTGAACCGGGCGGGCTTCGCACGTCGCGTTGCTGCCAGAGACCTTGATCTTGGTACGGGCGACATAGGCATCGGGCACGCCCAGAACGACGTGACCGTAGAACATGCGGTTACGGCCTCCAGAGTCAACTGCTACTCAAATCCGGGGGGACATCGAGTAAAGCCCCCCAAAAACGGGTGATTAAGAGCGAGGCTTACCCTGGTGCCTGTACGCCAATTGCCTCACGCCCGCGCCCGGCTGCACACAAACACCCCGGCAATGACCAGCACCGTCCCGGCCACTAGCCAGGCGGTGAATGGTTCACCCAGCACCACCACACCCATGATCATGGTGGACATGGGGCCCACCATGCCGATCTGGGCGGCCAGGCCGGAGCCGATGCGCTCGATGGCCATCATCACCATCATCACGGGCACCACGGTGCACAGCGTGGCATTCAGGACGGAGAGCCAGACCACCTGTGGGGCCACGGCAAAGGCGGCATCCAGCGGCCGCAGCAGCACAAACTGTGCAATGCACAGCACGCAGGCCACCGAGGTAGCCAGCCCCACCAGCCGCAGGGAGCCCAGGCGTTGCACCATTTCACCGCTGTAGAACAGGTACAGCGCGTAGCTGACCGCGCTCAAGAACACCAGCACGGCTCCGAGCGCAACATCCGCGCCTTGTAACGTGACCTCGTGCCCGAACACCAGCAGCACGCCGGCATAGCTGATGGCCATGCCGGCCGCCTGGCGTCGCCCAATGCGCCGCCCCACCAGGAACAGCCCCAGCAGCAGCACCAGCGTGGGGTTGAGGTACAAGATGAGCCGCTCCAGCGAGGCGGTAATAAAGGCCAGCCCGGCAAAGTCCAGAAAGCTCGCCAGGTAATAACCAGTAACACCCAGCCAGACCACACCCAGCACGTCCTTGCGCGTCAACGGTGCCACCGGCTTGCCCTCCCGGGGGCGGCTGGCCCACCAGCTCATGGCCACAAAGAAAGGCAGCGCAAACAGCATGCGCAGCATGATGAGGGTGACCGCATCCACCCCATAGCGGTAGGCCAGCTTGACGATGATGGCTTTGCCGCTGAAGGCAATGGCACCTAAGGTGGCCAGCAGAAAACCGGTTGCTATTGATTTAGGAGCTGTCTGCGCAGTCAACACGGGGGCTACAGCCATTATTTACCTGAATTTTGCCATTACGCGCTGACCAGCGGTCAACCCCAGCAGCACCAGCGCCCCGGCGGCCACACCTACCAGCGCATCCAGGCCCACGGGCAATACGGCCTGCACAGTCGCACCCAGGGCACCCGATGCCGCCACCGCCTGCTGCACCAGCGCCAGCACGCCATGGTGCAACGGCCCCAGCCCATGGACCAGAATGCCCCCACCCACCAAAAACATGGCGGCCGTGCCCACCACCGCCAGCGTCTTCATGAGCCACGGCGCCGACCGCAGCAGGCCCCGGCCCAGCGCCTGCCGTGCCACCGCCCACGCACCTGACCCCGGTTTTTTGCTGAGATGCAAACCCAGATCGTCAATTTTCACAATGCCGCCCACGATGCCGTACACGCCAAACGTCATCAGCACGGCAATGCCGGCCAGCACCACCAACTGGGTGGTCCAGGGGCTGGTCTGCACGGTGCCCAGGGTGATGGCAATGATTTCCGCCGACAGCACGAAATCGGTGCGGATGGCACCGTTGACCTTCTCGCGCTCCAGCGCCAGCAGGTCCACCGCCGGGTCGGCCAGGGCCTGCAGCAGTTCGTCCGCGTGGGCCTGGTCCTCGGCGCCGCTGTGGAAGAACTTGTGCGCCAGCTTCTCGAACCCTTCCAGGCACAGGTAGGCACCGCCCACCATGAGCAGCGGCGTCACCGCCCAGGGCATGACGATGCTGATGAGCAGTGCCGACGGCACCAGAATGAGCTTGTTGACCAGCGAGCCCTTGCACACCGCCCACACCACCGGCAGCTCCCGGTCCGCCGTCACGCCGGCCACCTGCTGTGCGTTGAGCGCCAGGTCGTCACCCAGTACACCCGCCGTCTTTTGGGCCGCTACTTTGGAGAGCACGGCCACGTCGTCGAGGATGGTGGCGATATCGTCAATCAGGGCAAGAAGGCTGCTGGCCATGGGGTAAATAGGGAGTGAACAGGCATCCATTGTCGCCGCAGCGCCCACTGGCGTGCAGTAACATGCACGCACCTTCTCACAACCACAATCAAGGAGCACCCATGGCTGTCACCGTCAAGGTCGAATTGGGCTATGAATTTGAGGTCAAGGCGTCCGCCAAGGACGTGTTCGACGTGTTGTCCGATGTACCCACGTCGGCCAGCTTTTACCCCAAGGTTGACCAGCTGGTGGACCTGGGCGATGGCGCTTACCGCTGGGAAATGGAAAAAATCGGCCTGGCGCAGGTCAACCTGCAGACCGTGTACGCCTCCAAATACGTGTCCAACAAGGCCAAGGGCACGGTGGTGTGGACCCCGGTCAAGGGCGAGGGCAACGCCCTGGTGTCGGGCAGCTGGAAGATCACCGACAACAAGAAGTCCACCCATCTGGTGCTCACCATTGAAGGCGAGCTGACCATTCCCCTGCCCGGCCTCATGAAGATGATCATCGCCCCCGTGGTGGAGGCCGAGTTCGAGAAGCTGACCGAGCAGTACATCGCCAACCTCACCAAGCGGTTCGGCGGCGAGGCCTGAACCCTTAGCTGAAGTCCGCGTCCAGCACCACCCGGTAGCGGGCTTTGCCCGAGCGCAGGTGGTCCAGCGCATCGTTCATGCGGCTCATGGGGAAGTGCTCCACCTGGGGCGCAATGCCGTGGCGGGCGCAAAACTCCAGCATTTTGGTCAGCACGGTGGGTGACGGCGTGGGCGAAGCCGAAATGCTGCGCTGCCACGACAACAGGCCGCCCGTTTTCACCTTCATGGCCTCGGTCACCACGCCCACCATATGCAGCCGGCCCTTGGGAGCCAGCGTGGACAACAGGGCGTCCCACTCCAGGCTGGCGCCCGCGGTGACCAGCAAAAAGTCCAGGCTGCCGGCAATCGCTTTCAGCGCCTTCACGTCCACGCTGCTCACGGTGTGGTGCGCGCCCAGCAGCAAGGCCTCTTCACGCTTGGACGGCGTCGAGGTAAAGGCCGTGACCTCGCAGCCCCAGGCGCGGGCAAACTTCACCGCCAGGTGGCCCAAGCCGCCAATGCCAACCACGCCCACCTTGTCGGTGGGCTTGATGTCGTGGATCACAAACGGCAGGAAGGCCGTGCCGCCACCGCACATGAGCGGCCCGGCGCTGGACGGCTCCAGTCCCTGCGGAATGGGCAGGATCCAGCTCCAGTGCGCGCGCACGCGGTCGGCAAAACCGCCGTGGCGGCCAATGATGGTGGGCTGGCGTTTGGTGCACAGGTTTTGCTCCCCACCCACGCAGAAGTTGCAGTGGCAGCAGCTGTGGCTGTGCCAGCCCAGGCCCACGCGCTGACCCAGCACGCGGCCCTTGGCCTGATCCCCCACCGCCACCACGGTGCCAATCACCTCATGACCGGGCACCAGGGGGTAGGTGGCGGGGAACCATTCGCTGTCCACCATGGCCAAATCGGAATGGCACACGCCGCAGTACTCCACGGCAATTTCCACATCTTCGGGGTGCATCGGACCCGGGTCAAAATCCAGTCGCTCCAGTGCGCTCCCCGCTTGCGTGGCAGCCCATCCGCGAAACAAAGCCATGGTCAGTCTCCTATAAAAGACCGAGATTAAGGCTTTTCCCGCGAAAATGCAGGGCACCCCTGTAACGCCCGCGACGGCAAAAACCCGGCGCATAATCAGCCCGGCATTGGACCTAGCCAATGCGGATTTACCAAAAAGCCCATCACCATGCATCGTGTCGCCATCAGCAGCACCGGCCTTTTCACGCCGCCCGAAGTCATCACCAATGAAGAGCTGGTCGCAGCCTTCAACCAGTACGTCCACCTGGAAAACGCGAAATACGCAGCCGAGATCGCTGCGGGCACGCGCGCCGCGCTGACCGAGTCGAACGTCGAGTTCATTGAAAAGGCGTCCGGCATCAAGCGCCGCTACGTGATGGAAAAAAGCGGCGTGCTCGACCCCCGGCGCATGCGCCCGGTCTTCAAGGCCCGCCCCGACTCCGAGTTGTCGCTGATGGCCGAGATGGGCGTCAAGGCCGCGCAGGACGCGCTGGCCAAGGCCGGCAAGACCGCCGCCGACGTGGACGCGGTCATCTGCGCCGCCGCCAACATGCAGCGCCCCTACCCCGCCATGGGCGTGGAAATCCAGACCGCACTGGGCGTCCAGGGCTACGCGTTTGACATGAACGTGGCCTGCTCGTCGGCCACCTTTGGCATCGAGATGGCCGCCAACGCCGTGCGCACCGGCTCGGCACGTGCCGTGCTGGTCGTCAGCCCGGAGCTGCCATCGGCCCATCTGGCCTGGAAAGACCGTGACTGCCATTTCATCTTTGGCGACGTGTGTACGGCCGTGCTCGTGCAGCGGCTGGACCTGGCGCCTGCGGGTTCCTTTGAAATTCTGGGCACGCGCCTGCTCAGCACGTTCTCCAACGCCATTCGCAACAACGCCGGCTTCATGTCCCGCGCCGAAGACCGCGACCCGGAAGACCGCGACCAGCTCTTCCGCCAGGAGGGACGCAAGGTTTTCAAAGAGGTGTGCCCCATGGCCGCCGAGCACATTGCGGACCATCTGGCGTCGCTGGATTTGGAGCCCACACAGGTACGGCGCTTTTGGCTGCACCAGGCCAACCTGTCCATGAACCAGCTCATCAGCCGCAAGCTGCTGGGACGCGACGCCACACTGGACGACGCGCCGGTGATCCTGGACGAGTTTGCCAACACCGCGTCGGCCGGCTCCATCATCGCCTTCCACCGCCACCACGCCGACATCCAGCCGGGTGATGTGGGGGTCATCTGCTCGTTCGGAGCGGGTTACTCCATCGGCAGCGCGATCGTCAAGAAGCTGTAGGGCCCCGTCGGGGCCCGGCCGCTCAGGCCAGCGCGCGTTTCAGGCGAATTTCTTCCACCTTGACCGGGCCGATGGCCACGGTTTTGGCGGAGTTGAGTTCGCGCTTGAAACCGGCCAGGTCGTGGAAGCGCAGCGCCCGGTCGTTGGCAATGGGCACCCAGATGGAGACATGGGTGCACCCTTCCTCCTGCAGGCCCTCGCGGGCGGCATCCCACAGCGCCAGCCCCACACCCTTGCCCCAGTAGGGCTGCGCCACATAGATGGCCCAGATTTCACCCATGGTGGGCGGCGTACCCTTGTCACGGGAGCGGTCAAAACCGACAAAACCCACGATCTTGTCATCATCCAGCGCCACCTGCACCTGCGGCTCCGCGTATTCAATGGCTTCACGCCAGTAGGCCTGGCGTTTATCCAGGGGCATCACGGGAATGGCGGTGTCCGTCACTGCGGACTGGAACGCCTCGCGTACCGTGGCGTTGTGCAGTTCGGCGATGGCTTTGGCATCGCGCAAAGTGGCGGGGCGAACCTTGTAGGTAGTCGTACTGGACATGTCTGAGCGTCAACTTAAAGCAAAAATTAGAAAAGTCTCCGATTGTCGCCGCAAACGCCTTTCAGGCCTCTGACAGGGCCGCCGCCAACGGGACACGCCCCGCCGACCGGACCTAGGGTCAACACTCTTGCCAGGGTGCCTTAGCGCGCTGGAGAATGCAAAGAACCTTTCACAGGATCAGCGATGACTGCACCCATCACGGTTACCCCGGACGATCTGCCTCTGCAATGCCTGTACCGCTGGGAGCGCGAGCGCAGCGACCGGATCTACCTGACCCAGCCCATGGGTGGCGGCACCGTGCAGGACCTGTCCTGGAGCCAGGCGGCCGACCAGGTGCGGCGCATGGCCGGCTGGCTGCAGGCCCAAGGCTGGCCCGCCGGCAGCCGGGTTGCCATCATCGGCAAGAACAGCGCCCACTGGGTCCTGGCGGACCTGGCCATCTGGATGGCCGGCCACGTGTCCATCCCGATCTACCCCACCTTCAACGCGGAGGCCCTGTCCTACATCCTGAAGCACAGCGAGAGCCGGGCCTGCTTCGTTGGCAAGATGGACGACAGCACCCAGTTGCAGGCCGGCGTGCCCGCCGGCGTCACCCTGATCGCGCTGCCCCTGGCGCCCGCCCTGCCAGCGCTGCAATGGAACACGCTGCTGGCGCAAAACCCGCCGGTGCCAGGCATGCCCGTGCGCGACCCGGACGACGTCGGAACCATCATCTACACCTCGGGCACCACCGGAAAACCCAAGGGCGTGGTGCACACCTTCCGGGCCATGGCGTGGGCGGTAACCAGTGGCACCCAGCGGGTGCGCATGAACAGCAGCGACCGCTTCATCTCCTACCTGCCACTGGCCCACGTGGCCGAACGCATGCTGATCGAGCAGGGCTCCCTGCGCTATGGCAGCCACATCTTCTTTGCCGAGACACTCGACACCTTCCTGCAGGATCTGCAACGCGCCCGCCCCACCATCTTCTTCTCGGTGCCCCGCCTGTGGGTCAAGTTCCAGCAGGGCATTCACGCCAAGATACCGGCACACAAACTCCAGACCCTGCTGGGACTGCCGGTCGTCGGCTGGCTGGTGCGCCGCAAAATCCTCAAAGGGCTGGGTCTAGACCAATGCGGCCTCGCCGCCGGGGGTGCGGCCCCCATGCCACCCGACGTGCTGCAGTGGTATCGCAACCTCGGGCTGGACCTGATCGAGGTCTACGGCATGACCGAGAACTGCGGCGCCTCCCACTCCACCTTGCCGGGTTCGCTCCAGACCGGTTCGGTCGGCCTGCCCTACACCGGAGTGGAAAGCCGCATCGACCCCGAAACCGGTGAAATCCTGATGCGCAGCCCCGCGCTGATGCAGGGCTACTACCGGGAGCCCGAGCAAACCGCCGCGGCCCTGACCGCCGATGGCTGGCTGCGCACCGGGGACAAGGGCAGCATCGATGCCGACGGCTTTCTGCGCATCACCGGACGCGTCAAGGACATCTTCAAAACCAGCAAGGGCAAATACGTGGCCCCCGCCCCCATCGAAGACCTGCTGGTACTGCACCCCGACATCGAGGCCTGCGCCGTGACCGGCGCCGAATACTCACAACCCATCGGTCTGGTCATGC
>JBAQKO010000147.1:0-3382 GCA_049301075.1 Rhodoferax sp. | reverse complement strand
ATGTTTTTCCGCCCCTGACCAGCGAAGCGGCGCATCGCATGGCCCGCGCCGAAGCCACTGCGGCACCGCCCAACAGCAGCGTCAGCGGCAAGGCCTGGGTCAACCAGGTGCTCGAATCGAACGCCGTGCCCACCATCTGGGTCACCAACCAGATCGAGCAGATCGACCCGGCCTTTCGCCGCCGCTTTGCCTACCATCTCGAACTCAAGTCGCCGCCACCGGGCGCGCGCGAGGCGCTGGTACGCAAGACACTGACCGGGGTGGCGGTGTCCGATGCCTTCGTGGCCCGCCTGACCCGCCGCAAGGGTCTGACGCCGGCGCAAATCCAGACGGCGGCGCGTTTTGCCGGACTGGCCACGCCCGCAGGGGAGGGCGCAGGGGCGCAGGGGGTGGAAGGCCTGATTGAGCGGCAACTCCGCAATGCGGACCAGGCCCTGGGCAACCGGGCGCTGGACGCCGCGCGCCAGCCAGCGGCTACCCAGTACGACCTGGGCTTGCTCCATGTGCAAAGCCGTTTCGAGATTGGCCGCATGGTGCAGGCGCTGCAGGCCCGCAGCCACGGTACCCTGTGCTTCTACGGACCGCCCGGCACCGGAAAGACCGCGCTGGCGGAGCACATCGCCACGACCCTTGGTCAGGTTCTCATGGTGCGCCAGGCCAGTGACCTGATGAGCAAATACATCGGGGAAACCGAGCAGAACATGGCCGCCATGTTCCGGGAGGCGGAGGCCGAGAACGCCGTCTTGCTGCTGGACGAAGCCGACAGTTTCCTGCAGGACCGCCGCGGTGCGCAGCGCACCTACGAGGTCTCCGAGGTCAATGAGATGCTGCAGGGCATGGAGCGGTATCGCGGCATTTTCATCTGCACCACCAACCTGATGGACCGCCTGGATCAGGCGGCCCTGCGCCGGTTCACGTTCAAGATCCAGTTCAAGCCGCTGACCCGGGTGCAGCGCGAAACCGTGTTCGTGACGGAGGCCTGCGCGGGCGATGCCAGCCAGTTGCAACCGGCGTTGCGTACCCGGCTGGCCGTTCTGGACCAGTTGTGCCTGGGGGACTTTGCTGCCGTGCGGCGTCAGGCTGTCATTCTGGACACCCCGCTGGCGCCGGACGAGTTCCTGGAGCAACTGGAGGCGGAACACCGCATCAAACCCGAGGTGCGGGAGGTGCGCGGCATGGGTTTTCTGGGCTGAATTTCCCTCGTTAATCGGTTGAAAGGCGGCCGTTTGTTACAAACGGTCACGGCCTTTTGTTGTTTCAAATCAAACTACAGGTAGTGTCTGACGGGTATCGTAAACACCATAGGTAGTGTTTACAGTCCAAAAACCCCAAGGGAGACACCCATGCAAAATACCCTGATCACCTTGCCACGCGAGGTCCTCAAGCGCGGCGGCCAGCGCGCGGCCTTTGATGCCGACAAGATCCTCTCCGCGCTGGTGCGCGCCGGCGCCGCCAGCGGCGAATTCGGTGCCGACGAAGCGGCCCTGCTGTGCGCCCAGGTGGTGAAGGTGCTGATCCACCGCTTCCATGGTCAGGCCCCGGCCATTGAGCAGATCCAGGACGTGGTGGAGCAGACCCTGATTGCCGCCAACCACTTCCAGACCGCCCGCGCCTACATCGTCTACCGCGAGCGCCATGCCGCCCTGCGTACGGACCACCAGACCCTGGTGAACGTGGAGTCCTCGGTCAATGAATACCTGTCGCGCACCGACTGGCGGGTCAATGCCAATGCCAACCAGGGCTACTCACTGGGCGGCCTGATCCTCAATGTGTCCGGCAAGGTCACGGCCAACTACTGGCTCTCGCACGTGTACACTCCCGAGATCGGCGAAGCCCACCGCTGTGGCGATCTGCATATCCATGACCTCGACATGCTTAGCGGCTACTGCGCCGGCTGGTCGCTGCGCACGCTGTTGCACGAGGGTCTGAACGGCGTGCCGGGCAAGGTCGAGGCCGGGCCACCCAAGCACATGTCGTCGGCCGTGGGCCAGATCGTCAATTTCCTGGGCACGCTGCAAAACGAATGGGCCGGGGCGCAGGCGTTTTCGTCGTTTGACACCTATATGGCGCCGTATGTGCGCAAGGACGCGATGGGCTACGAAGCGGTGCGCCAATGCATCCAGGAGCTGGTCTACAACCTGAATGTGCCCTCGCGCTGGGGCACGCAGACCCCATTCACCAACCTGACCTTCGACTGGAATTGCCCGGAGGATCTGCGCGAGCAGGTGCCGGTGATTGCCGGGCATGAAATGCCGTTCTGCTATGGCGACCTGCAGGCGGAGATGGACCTGATCAACCGCGCCTACATCGATGTCATGACCACGGGCGACGCCAAGGGGCGGGTGTTCACGTTTCCCATCCCCACCTACAACATCACGTCCGACTTCCCCTGGGAGTCGGACAACGCCCGCCTGCTGTTCGAGATGACGGCCAAGTACGGCCTGCCGTACTTCCAGAACTTTATCAATTCCGAGCTGGAGCCCAACATGGTGCGCTCCATGTGCTGCCGCCTGCAGCTGGACCTGCGTGAGCTGCTCAAGCGCGGCAACGGTCTGTTCGGCAGCGCCGAGCAGACCGGCAGCCTGGGCGTGGTGACGGTCAACTGCGCGCGCCTGGGTTACCTGCACGCGGGCGATGAGCCGGGCCTGCTGGCCGCGCTGGACCGGCTGCTGGAACTGGGCAAGCAAAGCCTGGAGACCAAGCGCAAGCTCATCCAACGCCTCATGGACCAGGGTCTGTTCCCCTACACCAAGCGCTACCTGGGCACGCTGCGCAACCACTTTTCCACCCTGGGTGTGAACGGCATCAACGAGATGGTGCGCAACTTCAGCGCCGACCAGCACGACATCACCAGCTCCGAAGGCAGGGCGCTGGCCGTGCGTTTCCTGGACCATGTACGGGCGCGCATCGTGGCGTTCCAGGAGGAAACCGGCCACCTCTACAACCTGGAGGCCACGCCTGCCGAAGGCACGACCTACCGCTTTGCCAAGGAGGACCACAAGCGCTGGCCCGCGATCTTGCAGGCCGGAACAAACGAGCGGCCCTACTACACCAACTCCTCGCAACTGCCCGTGGGCTTTACCGACGATCCGTATGAAGCGCTGGAGCGCCAGGAAGAGCTGCAATCCAAGTACACCGGCGGCACCGTGCTGCACCTGTACATGGGTGAGCGTCTCTCCAGTGGCGATGCCTGCCGTGATCTGGTCAAGCGGGCCCTGACCCGCTTTCGCCTGCCCTACATCACGGTTACGCCCACCTTTTCCATCTGCCCCACGCACGGCTATCTGGCCGGAGAACACCCGTTCTGCCCGGTGTGTGACGAGGAACGCCTGGCCGCCAAGCGCCTGGCGCTGGCCGCCTGAGTTCTGCTGTTTTTTTACCC
>JBAQKO010000146.1:0-4606 GCA_049301075.1 Rhodoferax sp. | reverse complement strand
CCCGCGAAGGGGGCCGCGCAAGGCGCTGCGCTGTACGACCAGCACTGTGCCCAGTGCCACGGCAAGCAGGGGCAGGGCCAACCCGGCGCCTACCCCGCACTGGCCGGCAACCGGGCCGTCACAATGGCCAACCCCAGCAATCTGGTGCAGATCGTGCTCTACGGCGGCTACGCCCCCAGCACCCAGGGCAACCCGCGGCCGTTTGGCATGCCCCCGTTCCAGTTGCGGCTCAGTACCCAGGAACTGGCCGCCGTTCTGACCTACATCCGCACCGCCTGGGGCAACACCGGCCGCAGCGTGGAGGAGTTTGATATAAACCAGAGCGCTGGGCTCCAGCACCGCTAACCCCACGCCATGCCACTCCACCCCCGTCTCTTCGCCCTCTGGATCAGCCTGGCCCTGGCCGGCTGTTCCAGCCTGCCGCCCCAAGGGCCGGAAAAGGACAAGACCTACTCCATCACCGTGCTGCACACGAACGACCACCACGGCCGCTTCTGGCGCAACCGCGAGGGCGAGTACGGCATGGCGGCCCGCAAGACCGTGATTGACGCCATTCGTGCCGAAGTGACAACCGCCGGGGGCTACAGCCTGCTGCTGGATGGCGGGGACGTGAACACCGGCATACCCGAGTCCGACCTGCAGGACGCCGTGCCGGACTTCAAGGGCATGAACCTGCTGGGTTACGACGCAATGGCCGTGGGCAACCACGAATTCGACAAGAGCCCCGCCGTGCTGGCCATGCAGCGCCAGCTGGTACAGTTCCCGCTGCTCTCCGCCAACATCTACACCCAGGGTCAGCGCCTGTTTGCGCCCTACAAGATTTTCAACCTGGGCGGGGTGCGCGTGGCGGTTATCGGAATGACCACCGACGACACCCGGAAAATGGCCAACCCGGAAAACATTCGGGGCCTTGAATTTCGCAGCCCCTTGCAGGAAGCGGAACAGGTGGTCCCCGAGGTGCGCGCCCAGGCAGACATCGTGATTGCCGCCACGCACATGGGGCACTACGAGAACGGCCACCACGGCACCCAGGCGCCGGGTGACGTGGAGATGGCGCGTGCCGTTGCGGGCATAGACTTGGTGGTGGGCGGGCACACGCAGAACCCGGCCTGCATGCGGGCCGAGAACGTGCTGGACCGGGCCTACGTTCCCGGCGCCCCGTGCCAGCCC
Organism: Rhodoferax sp.; assembly: GCA_049301075.1. Taxonomy (GTDB): domain Bacteria; phylum Pseudomonadota; class Gammaproteobacteria; order Burkholderiales; family Burkholderiaceae_C; genus Allorhodoferax. The sequence goes on along the minus strand of JBAQKO010000146.1, from coordinate 3,436 downwards.
GACCGGCAAAACGACGCCTGGATCGTGCAGGCCCATGAGTGGGGAAAATATGTGGGCCGGGCCGACTTCCAGTACCGCAATGGCACCTTCACGCTGGTTCGCTACGCGCTGATTCCCATCAACCTCAAACGCCCCGTGACCAGCGCCGATGGCCAGACCCAGCTGGTGGGCTACACCCCCGCCATCGCCGAGAGTCCGGAGATGCTGCAGCTGTTGCAGCCCTACCAGGATTTCGGTCAGCAAAAACTGCTGGTGGACGTGGGCCGCAGCGACGCGCGGCTGGAAGGCACCCGCGCCCTGGTGCGCCGCCAGCCCACCGACCTGGGGGTCCTGGTGGGCGAAGCCATGCGGGAAAAAACCCGGGCCGATTTCGCCGTGGTCAACGCCGGCGGAATCCGCGATTCACTGCCCGCGGGCACCATCAGCTACAAGGACATCCTGAAGATCCACCCGTTTGGCAACACGCTGGTCACACTGGACCTGAGCGGGCGGGAAGTGCTGGACTACCTTGCCCGGGTGGTTCAGATCAGCCCCGGCTCTGGCGGCTTCCCGCACTTCGCAGGCATTCGCCTGCGCATTGCTGGCGGCACCATCCGGGACGCTTCCATCCAGGGTGCCCCCATTGATCCGGCGAAAACCTACCGCATGGCCATCCACCAGTTCATGGCCGTTGGCGGCGACGGTTACCCCACCATGACAGGCCACGCCAGCTACGTGAACACGGGGTTTGTAGACGCTGATGTGCTGCGCGGCTACATTGCGGCCCACAGTCCGCTCCAGGCCGCCCGCTTTGCGCCGGGCGACAGCGTGGTCCGCAACTGATAACCTGACGCCATGAACAGCCCTGCACGCCGCAAAAAGTTTCGCTTCATCCCGCGCCCGGCCTCTCTTTCGGGCAAGACCAAGCATGGCCCGCAGGACCTGATCCTGGACGGCTATGCCCCGACGCAGATGATTGAGGACCTGCGCAAATACCAGTCGGAGCTGGAGGTGCAAAACAAGGCCCTGCGCTACAGCCAACAGGAAGCGGAAGGAGCTTCCGAACGCTTTGCCACCCTGTTTTCCAGCGTGCCGCTGGCCCTGATGGTGGTGGATGAAGAAGGTCTGGTCATGGCCAGCAATGCCATGGCCCTGCGCCTTTTCCAGCCCCTGGAAAGCGACCCGCCGCTGAACTTCCTGCTGCCGTTCGTGGGCCCGGATCACACCGATGTCGTGGCCGTTGCGTTTCTCAACGCCAAGATGACGGGCACCGCCGAAGTCAACGAAATTGCGTTTCTCGCCGGCTCGCAGGGTACCTTCACCGGCGACCTGCATATCGCCCGTATCGAAAATCCACAGGATGATCTGGCGCACTTCATCTGCGCCATCATCGACCAGGGGCCGCTGCTGGCCCAGCGGCGCGCCCTGCAGGTCAGCGCCGACATCCTGCGCCAGCGCAACGAAGACCTGTTGCTCAGCGAGAACCGCATGGCGGCCATCATCAACTCGTCACTGGACGCCATTTTGTGCATCGATGAGAACCAGTGCATCACCGTGTTCAATCCGGCCGCCACAACCCTGTTCGAATGTTCGGCGGAAATGGCCTTTGGCAGCAAGCTCGGCCGCTTTCTACCCGATGTGGAGAAGGCGCTGACGTCCGGCGGGGTGCCGGCGCAAAGCACACTGGGAGAATTCCAGGCCACCACCCTCAAAGGGCGCGAAATCTTTGTCGAAATCAGCATTTCGCTGGAACGCCGCCTGCGCCCCCGCAACCCGTTGACCCCGACGCGCAGCGCCGACATCACCCAACGGGAGCGCCAACCCGGGAACAGCTCCATCACCACCATTTTCGCGCGCGACCTGACCGCCCGAAAACGGGCCGAAACCCAGCGCCTGGCACTGGAAACCCAATTGCGCGAATCGCAAAAAATGCAGGCCATGGGCACCATGGCGGGAGGCATTGCGCACGACTTCAACAACATCCTGAGCGCGATTTTGGGCAACGTGGACCTCGCCAGACAAGACACGGCGCCGGACTCGCCCGCCTTTCCCAGCCTGCAGGAAATTGAGAAGGCCGGACGGCGTGCCCGCGACCTGGTGCGCCAGATTCTGACCTTCAGCCGCAACGAGCTCCCCAAGCGCATCCCCATCCATCTGGCGGAAGTCGTGGATGAGACGGTCCGCTTGGCCAAGGTCACCCTGCCACCGTCGGTGGAATTGCGGGTCGTCGTGGCACCCGACAGCGCGCCGGTCCTGGCCGACGCAACCCAGGTGCAACAGGCCCTCCTGAACCTGTGCACCAACGCGATTCTCGCCATTGGCAATGAAAAAGGATCGGTCACCATCGAGCTGGCCAATTGCGTACTCGAACACGCGCCAACGGGCAACATGGGCCTGTCACCCGGACGCTATGTCACCCTCACGGTACGGGACACCGGCAAGGGCATGTCACCCGAAACCCTGCAACGGGTATTTGAGCCTTTTTTCACCACCCGCGTCGTGGGTCAGGGCACGGGCCTGGGCCTGTCCGTGGTGCACGGCATCATGCAGACCCACCAGGGGGCTGTGGACGTGCAGAGTGAGCCGGGCAAAGGCAGCGTATTCACGCTGTACTTTCCCGCCACCCAGGGTGACACAGCCCCGGCATCAGCCGAAGCACCCAGCGCGCCCCCGGTGCAGGGCAAGGGGCGGCACGTCATGTACGTGGACGACGACCAGGCGCTGGTATTCCTGATCTCACGGGTGCTGACCCGCAAGGGATTCGCCGTCACGGTGTTCACCGACCCCCACGCGGCACAGGCCGCCTTGGAGGCTGATCCGCAGGCGTTCGACCTGCTGGTGACCGACTACAACATGCCCGGCTACAGCGGCGTCGACCTGTTGCGCCAGGCCAAGCGGATTCGCCCAGACCTGCCCGTGGCGCTCGCGTCGGGGTACGTCACGCCGGAACTGGAGCAAAGCGCAATCCGCGAGGGTGCCGACGCGCTCATCTACAAACCCAACGATGTCAACGAGTTCTGTGAAACCGTGCAGCGCCTGATCACCGGACAGGATGCAGCCTGATCAGCCACCACAGGAAGGCGCCATCTCCGTGCTGTACGCGGATGAAGCCCTTGTCATACTGAACAAACCCGCCGGGTTGCTGGCCGTACCGGGCCGTGGCCCCGACAAGCAGGACTGCCTGAGCACGCGGGTGCAGGCCCTCTATCCCGATGCGTTGGTGGTGCACCGGCTGGACATGGCGACCTCTGGCCTGGTCGTGATGGCCCGCGGCGCCCCCGCGCAACGATTGCTGAGCGAGGCCTTTGCCCAACGGGAGGTGCACAAGCGCTATGTGGCTGTCGTCAGCGGTCAGCTGACGCCCACCGCGGAGGGGTGGCACACCATTGATCTGCCCATTCTGGTGGACTGGCCCAACCGTCCCCGTCGCATGATTGACTGGCAGCAGGGCAAGGCC
>JBAQKO010000145.1:0-25291 GCA_049301075.1 Rhodoferax sp. | reverse complement strand
GGTGCAGTTTCTGTTCCAGCACCTGGGGCAGGTTGTGACGGTAGCGCTCGGGAACTTCGTAATGTGCGTCCAGTTTGCCGTGTGCCTTGGCTTGCCGGACCAATTCCTCCTGGAAGCGTGAGTCGGCCACGGCAATCAGGCGTTTGATGACTTCACCGTCTGGCTGGCCCCGCAATTCCGCCACGCCATATTCGGTAATGACAATGTCCCGCAGATGGCGTGGAATGGTGACGTGGCCGTAATTCCAGACAATGCTGCTGCGCAGGCCGTCCTTGTTGTCGTGCGTGGCGCGCAGCATCATGATGAGTCGCGCGTCGGGCAGCGCGTGGGCCATGGCAACAAAGTTGTACTGCCCGCCCACACCACTGACCACCTGACCGGACTCCAGTGCGTCGCTGGCCGCTGCGCCCAGCAGCGTGACGATCATGGTGGTATTCATGAAACAGGCGCTGCGGCGCTGGGCACGCTTGAGTTCCTCTTGTCCATAGAGCTGGTTGATGAAGTCGATGCGCGTCATGTCAATCTTGGCCAACTCCTGCGCCGGCATGCTGCGCAGGCGTTCGTAAAAATCGCGCGGCCCCAGGAAAAAACCGCCCGTCATGACAATGCCACCCAGCAGACGCGAGCCCAGCATGTGCTGGCACACGCTGTCAAACGCTTCTTCCTCCAGGATATTGGCACTGCAGCGTTGCGGGCCCAGGACGAGCTGATCACCGTCGAGCCGCACGTCCGGGTGCAAGATGCCAAAGCGCCGCAGAAAAACCAGATCGTCTTCGGCCAACGGTGCACGCACACGTCCGGCGTCCAGCAGTGCGCGCAAGGTCTGCGGTGTGACGGTCTCGTCGGCGATGGCACCCTGGTTGAGCAACTGCTGCAGTACGACATCGCCAAACACCTCGCGGCGGATGATGCCGGCCTCGATGAGCTTGAGAAAACCGTTGACAAACATTTCCGAGCAGCCGTACAGCCCCTGGTTGAAGCGTCCCAGGTTCCGGTCCGCAATACCGTCCGCGCACAGGGACTCCAGGATGCTCCGGTACTCGGTGCTATGCCGGTCGCGCACGATCAGCGCCTGGGCAATGGCGTCGCCCAGCGAACCGATTCCAATTTGGAGCGTGCCGCCGTCGGCCACCAGACTGGACGCGTGCAGGCCAATGGCGTAGTCGGGTAGGCCCACCTTGTTGTTCGGTGGTGCAAAGATGGTGTGGGTTCCCGCGGGGTCGGTAACCACCAGATCGAAGAAGTCGGGTGCCACGTCGGCCGTATTGGGCATGAATGGCATGTGCTGGTTGATGACACCGATGGCGGTGATCTTGTGGTGCGAGGCGCGGAACTTGTCCATGACCTCGAGCACGACATCCGGGTTGCTGGAGAGGCTCAGACGCAGGCCGCGTTCGTCCTGCCGGGCGCCCACCGCCTGGGCGATGACGTTCATGCCCTGCAGCGCCATGTCCCGCGCAATGTGGGTGTAGTTGGTGGACATGTAGCTTTGCTGCGCGACGGTGTTTCCCAGGTAATCACCAGTCTTCATGAACACCTCGCACACCTCGATGTTGGGCGGCAATCCGGGGCCGCGCAGGTCCTTCACGTACTCCAGATCCGGGTAATCACCAAAGACACGCTCCACCAGAGGGGCCAGGAAGTGCCGCTCCAGATCGCTCTTGCCCACCGGTTTTTCCAGCGACAGCGCGGTAATGATCTTCAGTTTGCGCGCCGGGTTGGCTTTCATGCGGTGGTAGAGCGCGTTCACGAACGGGTTGGGTTTTCCCACCCCCAGGGGAATGCCCAGCACGATGTCGCCCGGCGTGGTGTCCAGTACATGGTCCACGGCGGCGGCGATGGAATCCATCATCAGGGGTGTTGGCATGGGGAGTCTCCGGGTAATGTGTTGGTGTGTGCTCAGGGGGCATGGCGCGGCCCAAAGCGTAGGGCGGAGTGGAAGCAATAGGTTTGCATTGGATCAAGTTCCCTGGCGGTAGCGCGCAGCACAGCTGCGCTGCATGCGCTTGTGCACGCGTTTACACTGCGGGTTCTGCATTACTCAGCCCTCCTGTGACTGCCGCCTCTTCTCCTTCACACCAGCCCCTGGCCGAACGCCTGCGCCCCCGGCATTTGAGCGAGGTGATAGGCCAGCAACACCTGCTGGGGGACGGCATGCCGCTGCGCATTGCATTCGAGTCGGGGCAACCACACAGCTGCATTTTGTGGGGGCCGCCCGGCGTGGGCAAAACCACCATTGCGCGGCTGATGGCCGATGCGTTTGATGCGCAGTTCATCAGTATCAGCGCGGTGCTGGGGGGCGTCAAGGACATCCGCGAGGCGGTGGAGCAGGCACAGGTAGCGCTGGGGCAGGGGCGCCGCACCATCGTGTTTGTCGACGAGGTGCACCGCTTCAACAAGAGCCAGCAGGACGCCTTTCTGGCCCATGTGGAGAGTGGGTTGTTTACCTTTATTGGTGCAACCACAGAAAACCCGTCGTTTGAGGTCAACTCGGCGCTGCTGTCCCGCGCCGCCGTGTATGTACTGCAGCCGTTAACCGCCGAAGATTTGAAGCAAATTGTGGCCAGAGCCCAGGCGGATGCAGTGTTGCCAGCTATTGAAAGCATAGCGGTTGACCGTCTGGTGGCTTACGCCGATGGCGATGCGCGGCGACTCCTCAACACGCTGGAGACCCTGGCGGTGGCGGCCCGGCAGGAGAAGCTGGAGCAGGTCACTGATGACTGGCTGCTCAAGGTGCTGGGGGAGCGTTTGCGCCGGTACGACAAGGGTGGCGAGCAGTTCTACGACACCATCAGTGCGCTGCACAAATCGGTGCGCGGCTCCGACCCCAATGCGGCGCTCTCTTGGTTGGTGCGCATACTCGATGGCGGCGCCGATCCGCGCTATCTGGCGCGGCGCTTGATTCGCATGGCCAGCGAAGATATCGGCTTGGCGGATCCACGGGCGCTTCGGCTGGCGCTGGATGCGGCGGATGTGTACGAGCGTCTGGGTAGCCCCGAGGGTGAACTGACGCTGGCCGAGTGCGTGGTCTACCTGGCTGTTGCGCCCAAGTCGAATGCCGTTTACAAGGCGTTTAATGAGGCGCGGGCGTTGGTGAAGAAGGATGGGTCCCGGCCAGTGCCCCTGCATTTGCGCAACGCGCCAACGCGCTTGATGAAACAACTGGATTACGGCAAGGATTACCGCTACGCACACGATGAACCCGATGCTTTTGCAGCGGGTGAGCGGTATTTCCCGGATGGCCTGCCGGAGCCCGATTTTTACCGCCCGGTGGAGCGGGGGCTGGAAATTCGCATAGCAGAAAAAATGCGCATGCTCAAGGCGCTGAACCAGAAAAAGCAGCTTATTTGACCCCGGTGGAATGCGGGTCGACGCAAGGGTAAACCCCGCAGAATCAGCACGTATTTAAAGCCGTGCCCTCGTTACAATCCCTCCCACTTGCCTGCCGCATACCAAACTTGGCGGGCTTTTTGCTTAAGAACAGGTACAGCTCATAAGGCCGCACCGCTCGTCAATCAATTGCGGGTTCCCCCATTGCTGACTTATGCGCCGGCCAAAAATCGGAGAAGTTTTATGGATATTTTGTTACAGCAGATCATCAATGGTCTGGTGTTGGGCAGCATGTATGCGCTGATTGCCCTGGGCTACACCATGGTGTACGGCATCATCAACCTGATCAATTTCGCCCATGGCGAAGTCATGATGGTCGGGGCCTTGACGAGCTGGACCATCATCGGGCTGATGCAGGATTCCATGCCCGGTACGCCCGGGTTTGTGATTTTGCTGATCGCGCTGGTCATCGCCTGCGTGGTCGCCGCATCGCTCAACTTTGTGATCGAGAAAGTGGCTTACCGCCCCTTGCGCAACAGTCCCAAGCTCGCACCCCTGATTACGGCCATCGGCATGTCGATCCTGCTGCAGACGCTGGCCATGATCATCTGGAAACCCAACTACAAGTCGTACCCGACCTTGTTGCCCAGCACGCCGTTCAATATTGGTGGCGCGGTCATTACACCGACGCAGGTGATGATTCTGGGCGTCACCGTGGTGTCCCTGGCTGTACTGATGTGGTTGGTGAACTACACCAAATTGGGGCGTGCCATGCGCGCTACGGCCGAAAACCCGCGCGTGGCCGGTCTGATGGGGGTCAAGCCGGACGTGGTGATTTCGGCAACGTTCGTCATCGGTGCCGTGCTGGCAGCCATTGCCGGCGTGATGTACGCCTCGAATTACGGAACGGCCCAGCACGCCATGGGATTCTTGCCGGGCCTGAAGGCCTTTACCGCAGCCGTGTTCGGTGGCATTGGTAATTTGGGGGGCGCCGTGGTGGGGGCGATTTTGCTGGGACTGATCGAATCCATTGGTGCTGGTTACATCGGTGCCCTGACCGGTGGCGTGCTGGGTAGCCACTACTCCGACATTTTTGCGTTTATTGTCCTGATCATTGTGTTGACACTGCGGCCCTCCGGCCTGCTGGGTGAACGCGTGGCCGATCGCGCCTGAGGAGCACTTTCATGAAACAACAAAAAATGGTTGTCTTCCTGCTGGTCGCGGTGGGCCTGCTGGTTTTACCCCTGGCGTTGCAGAGTTTTGGCAATGCCTGGGTGCGCATTGCGGACATGGCATTGCTCTACGTTCTGTTGTCCCTGGGGCTGAACATTGTGGTGGGGTATGCCGGCTTGCTGGACCTGGGTTACGTGGCGTTCTTCGCCATTGGGGCATACACCTTCGGCTTGCTGGGGTCGCCACACTTGACCGATACCTTTCCGGCCATTGCAGCCATGTTTCCCCATGGCTTGCATATGCCGTTGTGGATCGTGTTGCCGCTGGCTGCTGGTCTGGCCGGGGTTTTCGGTATCTTGCTGGGTGCGCCGACCTTGCGTTTGCGGGGGGATTACCTGGCGATCGTGACGCTGGGCTTTGGCGAAATCATCCGGGTGTTTCTCAACAACCTGGATTACCCCGTCAACATCACTAACGGTCCCAAAGGCGTGAGCCAGATTGATTCACTGCACTTTTTTGGGCTGGATCTGGGCAAGAAAATTTCCGTTGGCGGATTTGAGTTGATGCCGGTCTCTCTGTATTACTACCTGTTCCTGGTGCTGGTCATGTTCAGCATCGTGATCTGCCACCGACTGGAACTCTCGCGGGTGGGGCGTGCCTGGATGGCAATCCGCGAAGATGAGATTGCCGCCAAGGCCATGGGTATCAACACCCGCAACCTGAAGTTGCTGGCCTTTGGCATGGGAGCAACCTTTGGCGGGGTGTCTGGGGCGATGTTCGCCGCATTCCAGGGCTTCATCTCCCCCGAATCGTTCAGCCTGATGGAGTCGGTCATGATCGTAGCCATGGTGGTACTGGGCGGCGTGGGTTATCTGCCGGGTGTCATTCTGGGGGCCGTGCTGTTGTCGGCCTTGCCAGAGGTGTTGCGCTATGTGGCAGGTCCTTTGCAGGCGATGACGGGGGGGCGGCTGGATTCGGCCATTCTGCGGCAGTTGTTGATTGCACTGGCCATGATCAGCATCATGCTGTTGCGCCCACGTGGTCTGTGGCCTTCGCCGGAGCACGGCAAATCCCTGGTGAACGCGAAAACCTGAATTGTGCAGGGCACGCAGCCGGTTGCGGAACCGGCGCGCGGGCCTTCAACCAAGTGGAATCAACATGACAGAAACTGTATTGAACGTCTCCGGCGTTTCCAAGCGATTCGGTGGCCTGCAGGCCCTGAGCGATGTGGGTATCAAGATCCAGCGTGGCCAGGTGTATGGCCTGATTGGCCCCAACGGCGCCGGAAAAACCACCTTTTTCAATGTGCTCACCGGGCTGTACACGCCCGATAGCGGCACGTTTGAGCTGGCGGGAAAACCCTACGAGCCGACGGCCGTGCATGCGGTCGCCAAGGCCGGCATTGCGCGCACGTTCCAGAACATCCGCCTGTTTTCCGAGATGACGGCGCTGGAAAATGTGATGGTAGGGCGGCACATCCGCACCCATTCCGGTCTGCTGGGCGCCATCTTCCGCACCGCCAGTTTCAAGGCGGAGGAAAAGGCCATCGCCCAGCGTGCACAGGAGTTGCTGGACTACGTGGGCATTGGCAAGTTTGCGCCCTACAAGGCCCGCACTTTGAGCTATGGCGATCAGCGACGCCTGGAGATTGCCCGGGCGCTGGCAACCGATCCCCAGCTGATTGCGCTGGACGAGCCGGCGGCTGGCATGAACGCCACCGAGAAAGTCATGCTGCGTGAATTGATTGACCGCATCCGCAAGGACAACCGCACCATTTTGCTCATTGAGCACGATGTGAAGCTGGTCATGGGCTTGTGCGATCGCGTTACCGTGCTGGACTATGGCAAGCAGATTGCCGAAGGCACGCCGGCCGATGTGCAGAAGAATGAGAAAGTGATTGAAGCCTACCTGGGTACCAGCGGCCACTAACCTGAATCAGTTGGAACGGGGTTTCTGCCCCGTTCCGCGAGGAAACACATGAATACAAACACGTTGCTCAAAGTAACCGGACTGAAGGTTTCCTATGGAGGCATCCAGGCGGTCAAGGGTGTGGATTTCGAAGTGCATGAAGGCGAGCTGGTGTCTTTGATCGGCTCTAACGGTGCGGGCAAAACCACCACCATGAAAGCCATCACGGGAACCCTGCCCATCAACGCGGGTGATATCGAATACCTGGGCAAAAGCATACGCGGCCAGGGGCCATGGGATCTGGTCAAACAGGGTTTGGCCATGGTGCCCGAGGGGCGCGGTGTATTTACCCGCATGACCATTCTGGAAAACCTGCAGATGGGTGCTTACATCCGCACGGACAAGGAGGGCATTGATGCCGACATCGACAAGATGTTTGCCATTTTCCCCCGACTCAAGGAGCGGCGCGACCAGCTGGCAGGCACCATGTCGGGTGGCGAGCAGCAGATGCTGGCCATGGGCCGTGCGCTCATGAGCCGCCCCAAGGTGCTGCTGCTGGATGAGCCGTCGATGGGGTTGTCGCCCATCATGGTGGACAAGATCTTCGAGGTGGTGCGTGACGTGTATGCCCAGGGCGTGACGGTGCTGCTGGTGGAGCAGAACGCCAGCCGGGCGTTGTCCATCGCGGACCGGGGGTATGTCATGGAGTCGGGCATCGTCACCATGTCCGGCGACGCAAACCAGATGCTCAACGATCCACGGGTTCGGGCCGCCTACCTGGGCGAGTAAAACCGGGGCGGGGCGCACACGGCGCCCGTGCCGGGTAATGGGCGATTGATTCCTGTGAATTTTCACGTTCTTGCGCTTCTGTTGGTCACGCTGGTGTGGGGCGCCACGTTTCCGGTTCTCAAGCTGGCGACGGCCCATTTGAGTGGCGTGGAGGTTTCGGCCCTGCGTTTCCTGATTGCGGCGCTGTGCATGGCGCCACTGGCGTTGCGGGCGCCTCGACGGACCTGGACGGATGGTGCTCTGCTGGGCGCTCTGGTGCTGGTTTCCTATGTGGCACAGGCCTTTGGGTTGGAGTTCATTTCGTCCAACCGCAGCGCCTTCCTGACCAGCCTCAACGTACTGATGGTGCCTCTGCTCGGCATTGCCTTTGGTGCCCGGCCCTCCCTGCTCGTGCTGGGTTGCGCGGCCCTGGCTTGCGGTGGCATTGGCTTGATGTCATGGGAGGGCGGGGCCGATCTGGTGGCTGATGCGGCAACCGTATTCAGTGCATTGGCCTACGCCCTGTATGTGATTTTCCTGTCGCAATGGTCTTTACGCCATGTACCGCAGCAACTGGCGGCCACGCAGATCATCTGGATGGCCTTGCTGGGTACCCTGTGGATGGTGTTTGACGCCCAGGGGACCGATAAGCTGCAAACCCTGGTGGCACGGGTGGACGGCCCGCGCTTGGCGGGTCTTGCGTACCTGGGCGTTGTCGCGACGGCGGGCATGCTGTTTTTGCAGGCCTTGGCGCAACGCCATGTTTCGGCCAATAAGGCCGCTCTGATCTATGCGATGGAACCGGTTTTTGCGGCCCTGTTTGCCTGGTGGTGGCTGACGGAGAGGTTGACGCTCCAAGCGGCATTGGGTGGTGCCATGGTGGTTTTTGCCGTGGTGTTGAGCGACTGGAAGAGCAGCGGACAGCCCGCATGAAATCTGTTTCCGGGTACGCCCAGGCCTCACAACTGCTTACATCTGTTTACCATGGGCAAGTCGGTCCGGCGACCGCATGAGCCCGTTACAGGCACATGGAGATTTTCCATGCCCCACTCAACAGGAAGTGTTATGAAAATTCAGACGGCATTGATGACTTTGGTTTTGGCTGCCGGCGGTACGGTATTCGCGCAAACAGCGGCACCCGCCCCCAAAGATTCTCTGGCGACGCCCCGGATTGATCAGCGCGAAGCCAACCAGAACAAACGGATTGAGCAAGGTGTGGCGTCGGGGCAGCTGACCCGGCGGGAGGAGCGCCGTCTGAAAATGGGTGAGGCGCGCATTGCAAATGCCGAAACCCGGGCCAAGGCCGACGGCACCGTGACACCCCAGGAGCGCAAGCACCTGGTGCGGATGGAGAACAAGGAAAGCAAGGCGATTTACCAGCAAAAGCACGACCGGCAGCGTGACATGGATCACGATGGCAAACGGGACCGTGCGCACGCCAAGCAATAAGGCGTACGCCTGCCTGTCGTAATCAGGCTGGGGCCTTGTCGGCTTCCGAGGTGAAGGCATCGGCAAAAAAATCCTCGGATGCCAGCTGGGCCTGTGCGCAGAAGTCTTGCTGTGCGGACTCCACGACGATAGGCGCCCCGCATGCGTACACCTGGTGGCCGCTCAGATTGGAAAAGTCTTCCAGTACCGCACGGTGTACAAAGCCGGTGCGGCCGGTCCAGTGGTCTTCGGCCCTTGCGTCTGACACCACCGGTACGTAGCGCAGGTTGTGCATGGTCTCGAGCTGCTCCCGCACCCAGGCATCCATGTACAGATCGGAAGGGCGCCGTGCACCCCAGTACAGGGTGGTCGGGCGCTCTATTTTTTGGTGCTGCATGTGTTCGAGCATGGCCTTGAGAGGGGCAAATCCGGTTCCCGATGCCAGCAGGATGATGGGCTTGGCCGAATCTTCCCGCAGGAAGAAACCGCCGAATGGACCCTCCATGCGCAAAATTTCCTTTTCCTTCATGTCCCCAAAGACATGGTCGGTGAATTTGCCGCCTGGCATGTGACGGATGTGCAATTCGATGTTCGGCCCCAGATGGGGTGCGTTGGCCATCGAATAGCTGCGCCGTGCGCCATCGCGCAGGATGAATTCCACATACTGGCCAGCTCGGTAGACGAAGCTCTCGTTGGCCGGTAGCTGCAGCTGAAGCACCATGACGTCGGGTGATTTCCGAACCATGCTGGTGACCCGGGTGGGCATTTTCTTGATCGGCAACGCCCCCAGTTCAGTGACCTGGCGGGATTCCAGTACCAGATCGGATTGGGGCACCGCGCAGCAGGTAAGGATCAGGCCGTCCGCCGCCTCCTCGGGGCTGAGCGCCTTGCTTTGGTGCACGCCATGGACCACGGAGCCGGAGAGCAGCCGGCATTTGCAGGATCCACAGGCGCCGTCCTTGCAGCCATAGGGCAGGCCGACGCCCTGGCGGATGCCTGCCGGCAAGATGGCTTCGTCCGCCGGGACGCTGAACGTGCGCCCGCTGGGTTGCACCACAACGGAAAAAAGTGGGGTGCCTGCAGTGCTTGCCGTCATCTTGTGGGTATCCTTGGAACTCGTTTTTTTGAAAGAAGCCGCAATTTTGCCTTCAAACCAGAATCCCCTTGGCGCCCTGCCAGCGCGTTTCCGGCGGGAACGTGTGCTCATCGTCGGCTGTGGCGATGTCGGCATGCGGGTGGCCGCGCACATGCGGGGCCGGGTGCGCGTATTGGCGACGACCTCCACGCCTGCGCGGGTGGGTGAATTACGCGCTGCCGGCGTGACACCGTTGGCGGGAAACCTGGATGCCCGCGCTACGTTGCGGCGCCTTGCGGGTCTTGCTACACGGGTGCTGCACCTGGCCCCGCCGGCGTCGGAGGGATGGGCGGATCCACGTTCCCGTTCCCTGGTGCGGGCGCTACGGCGACGGACAGCACCCATCAGTGTCGTTTACGGGTCTACCAGTGGGGTATACGGCGACTGCCGTGGTGACTGGGTGCGCGAAACCCGGCTGGTGCACGCGGACACGCCTCGGGCTCATAGACGGGTGGATGCAGAGGCACAGGTGCGGTTTTGGGGGCGGGCGTCCGGCTTGCGTGTCAGTATTTTGCGTATTCCGGGTATCTATGCCGCGGATCGGGAGGGCGGAACCCCCCGTGCCCGGTTGGTGAAGGCGGTTCCCGTTTTGCGAGCCGAGGACGATGTGTATACCAACCACATCCACGCCGATGACCTGGCGCGTGCCTGTTGTCGGGCGCTGTGGCGGGGGGCTCCACAACGGGTTTACAACGTCAACGACGACAGCGACCTGAAGATGGGGGACTATTTTGACTTGGCTGCCGACTTGTATGGCTTGCCGCGTCCCCCCCGTATTGCCCGCGACAGCGCATCAGAGCAACTGCCGTTGATGTTGTTGAGTTTCATGAACGAATCGCGTCGCATGGACAACACCCGGATGAAGCAGGAACTGGGGTTGCACCTGCACTACCCGACGGTGGTTACGGGCCTGCAGGACGTGCGCTAACCCGGGCTGGCTGGTGCGCTGCGGTACAGGCGCAGCAGCATTTTCCAGACGACCCAGCTGCACGCCAGTGTGACCGGCCCGGCCCACAGCACATCGCTGAGCCAGTGCGCGCCGTCGGACATGCGGGCGAAGCCGATGATCCATCCGGCGGCTATTCCGCTGGCGGCCCAAAAGCGCTGGCGTTTGCGGTCCACCAGCATCAGAGATGCCAGGAAAAAGCCGCAGGCCACGTGTCCGCTGACAAAAGAGCAGTTGTTGTTGCATTGGTCGGAGATGACCGCCGCGCGGGTGAACTGCTGCGTGCCGCCAAAGGCCTCGACCTGGTAGGGGCGGGCGCGTTGCCAATTTTCCTTGAATCCGGAATTGACCAGTATGCCCGGCCCCAGCGTGACGGCCAGCACCACGAATGCCAACGGCAGCCGCCACGGCCTGCCACTGCGGCTCCAGGTGGCATATAGCCAGCCGACGAGGGCCAGCAGCACGATGTAACGGAACACGGTCGGTATGTAGAGGTTGATGAGTTCGACCCACCACCAGGAGACCGACTGCAGCTGCGCCGACGGTCCGATAAAGATGCCCGCGGCGTACACATCCAGAGCCGTCCAGGCGGTAGGAATCAACGCCAACGCCAAAGAGCCGCCCAGAATCCACCAGAACAGCGGGGGTGTTTGCCTGGGGCGGGGGGGGGTGGTCAGAAGGGTTTGCATGGAAGCGGGAAGACGGAGAAGGCGGGAGAATACGGCAAGCCTTATTGTCGACGATTTAAACTAGCCGCTACACTTTGGCCATGGCGGCACGCCTGTGCCGAGACCAATTCACCGGGGCGAAAATAATGACCAAAGGCATGATTCTGGCCGCAGGGCAGGGCACCCGGGTGCGTCCGCTGACCCAGGACCTGCCCAAACCCATGGTGCCCATTCTGGGCAAGCCGGTCATGGAGTACCTTGTTGAACATATGGCGCGCCATGGGGTAACGCAGATCATGGTCAATGTGGCTTACCACCATCGGAAAATTGAAGAGTATTTTGGCGATGGCCACCGCTGGGGGGTGGAGATTGGCTACTCCTACGAAGGTGTATTGGAGCATGGTGAAATCGTGCCGCGCCCCGTTGGGTCGGCCGGCGGCATGCGCCGTATCCAGGATTTCAGCGGTTTCTTTGATGAAACAACGCTGGTGTTGTGTGGCGACGCTCTGATTGATCTTGACATCACTGCCGCTGTGCAGGAACACAAGGCCAAAGGAGCGGTGGCCAGCGTGGTGGCTGTGGACGTGCCACGTGACCAGGTGCAAAACTACGGCGTGGTGGTGGCGGACGCTGCGGGACGGGTGCAGTCGTTTCAGGAGAAACCCACACCTGCCCAGGCCCGGTCGACCCTGGCCAGTTCAGGCATCTACCTCTTTGAACCCGAGGTGCTTTCGCTGGTGCCCAGCGGACAGAACTTTGATATTGGAGCGCAGTTGTTCCCGCTGCTGGTCGAGAAGCAGCTGCCTTTCTTTGTGCAGAACCGGGTGTTTGAGTGGATCGATATTGGCCGGGTGGGTGACTACTGGTCGGCACTGCAGCGCGTATTGCGGGGTGAGGTCGTGCGAATTTCCATGCCCGGGCGCGAAGTGCGTCCGGGGGTGTGGGTGGGACTCAATACCCGCATCGACTGGGAGCACGTCACCATCGAGGGACCGGTGTACATCGGCTCCAGCGTACGGATCGAGCCCGGTGCGACCATCATTGGTCCGGCATGGATTGGTCATGGCTGCCATATCCGTGCCGGCGCCACCGTCACGCGCAGCATTTTGTTTGAATACACCCGGATCGGTCTGAATATGAATTTTTCCGAAGTGATCGTGTCACCCCATTACTGTGTGGACCGTAGCGGTGAAACCGTGTACCGGGGTGATGACAATGTTGCTTTGCGCTGGAGCGACGCGCGCGCCTGACCGTAGGCTTTTCTTGCAAGAACCCCACCCATGACCATTCTCGTTACTGGCGGTGCCGGGTTTATTGGATCCAATTTTGTACTGGACTGGCCGGCCCTCTCGGAAGAACCTGTCATCAACCTGGATAAGCTCAGTTACGCCGGCAACCTGCAAAACCTGGCTGCGCTGCAAGGCGATCCGCGCCATGTGTTTGTCTGGGGCGACATTGCCGACACCGCGCTGGTGTCGCGCTTGCTGGCGCAATACCGGCCCCGTGCCATCGTGCATTTCGCCGCCGAGTCGCATGTGGATCGCTCCATTCATGGTCCTGAAGCTTTTGTGCAGAACAACATTGTGGGTACCTTCCAGTTGCTGGAATCGGTTCGGACCTATTGGACCCATTTGCCTGCGTCGGTCAAGGCGGCGTTCCGTTTTCTGCACATCTCCACCGACGAAGTGTTTGGCTCGCTGGTTTCAGGTGCACCTGCTTTTGCGGAAACACACCCCATGGAACCCAACAGCCCCTACAGCGCCAGCAAGGCGGCCAGTGACCATCTGGTGCGCGCTTGGCATCACACCTATGGTCTGCCGGTGTTGACCACCCATTGTTCGAACAATTACGGATCTTTTCAGTTTCCAGAAAAACTTATTCCTTTGGTCATCGTCCATGCACTGGCAGGCAAGCCTTTGCCGGTGTACGGCGACGGCCAGCAGATCCGCGACTGGCTCTACGTCAAGGACCACTGCAGCGCCATCCGCCGCGTGCTGGAGGCGGGCAAGCCGGGCGAAACCTACAACGTGGGCGGCTGGAACGAAAAAACCAACCTGGACATCGTGCACACCGTGTGCGGCCTCCTGGATGGACTGCAGCCACGTGCTGACGGCAAGCCCTATGCCGACCAAATCACCTTTGTGGCCGACCGCCCCGGGCATGATCGCCGCTATGCCGTTGATGCCCGCAAGATCGAGCGTGAGCTGGGTTGGAAGCCGACGGAGTCCATTGACACCGGCATCGCCAAGACGGTGGCGTGGTACCTCGCCAACCAGGATTGGGTCGCCAATGTGCAAAGCGGCGCCTACCGCGACTGGGTCGCAACCCAATACGGATCAATGGGAGTGGCATGAAGATTCTGCTCCTGGGTCGCGATGGTCAGGTGGGCTGGGAATTGCAGCGCAGCCTGGCACCGCTGGGTGAGTTGGTGGCGTTGGGGCGTGTTGCCGCAAGCAATCCCGATGGCCTGTGTGGCGATCTCACGCAACTGGATGCGTTGGCGCAGACGGTGCGCGCGGTTCGTCCGGACGTGATCGTCAATGCCGCCGCGTACACGGCGGTAGATCAGGCCGAAAATGAACCTGAACTGACGCGCACCCTCAACGCGTGGGCGCCCGGTGTGCTGGCGGATGAAGCTCAGGCCTTGGGTGCTTGGCTGGTGCACTACAGCACCGACTACGTGTTCGACGGCAGCGGCGACCAACCCTGGAAAGAAGGCGACGACACCGGCCCTTTGAGTGTCTACGGCAGCACCAAACTGGAAGGCGAGCAGGCCGTTGCGCAACGCTGCCAGCGCCACCTGATCTTTCGCACGGGGTGGGTCTACGCGGCGCGTGGCGACAACTTTGCCAAGACCATGCTGCGCCTGGCACAAACGCGTGAAACCCTACAGGTCATCGACGACCAGTGGGGTGCACCCACCGGTGCCGAACTACTGGCCGACGTGACCGCCCACGCCATCCGTCAGGCCGTGACATCGTCGATTCCGACCCAAGGGCCCGCACTTACGGGCGTCTACCATCTGGCGGCCAGTGGCTACACCAGCTGGTATGCGTATGCAAAATACGTGATATCTCTCGTGGATACCGCGCAACCAGCTATCAAAAGAGTAGCGACCGAGATCAAGCCGGTGCCCACGACATCCTTCCCCACGCTGGCCAAGCGCCCCCACAATTCGCGGCTGGACACCACCAAGTTGCGAACCACCTTTGGGCTGGCCCTGCCGCCATGGCAGGCCGGCGTGAACCGCATGTTGAGCGAGATTGACTATGGCCGTATCAGCTAACACCCGAACTTCTGCATCGTCCCGCAAGGGCCTTATCCTGGCAGGGGGCTCGGGCACCCGATTGCACCCCGCCACGCTGGCTATGAGCAAGCAGCTCCTGCCGGTGTACGACAAGCCGATGATCTATTACCCGCTGAGCACCCTGATGCTGGCCGGCATGCGCGACGTCCTCATCATCAGCACACCGCAGGACACCCCGCGCTTTGTGCAATTGCTGGGCGATGGCAGCCAGTGGGGCATGAACTTGCAGTACGCGGTGCAGCCCAACCCGGACGGCCTGGCGCAGGCCTTCATCATCGGTGACCAGTTCATTGGCAACAGTGACAGCGCCCTGGTGCTGGGCGACAACATCTTTTACGGACACGACCTGCAAATTCTGCTGAACAACGCCGACAAGCAGCAGGGCGCGACCGTGTTTGCCTACCACGTACACGATCCCGAGCGCTATGGCGTGGTGGCGTTTGACGGCGCCGGCCACGCCAGCAGCATTGAGGAAAAACCCGCCAAACCGCAGAGCAACTATGCGGTGACCGGCTTGTACTTCTACGACAACCAGGTGGTCGACATTGCCAAGGCGGTGAAGCCCAGCGCGCGTGGGGTACTGGAAATCACGGCCGTAAACCAGACCTACTTGGACAAGGGACAGCTGGACGTGCAAATCATGCAGCGTGGCTATGCGTGGTTAGATGCCGGCACCCACGACAGCCTGCTCGAGGCCGGGCAGTTCATTGCTACTCTGGAGCGACGCCAGGGCCTCAAGATTGCCTGCCTCGAGGAAATTGCCTGGCGCAACGGGTTTATTGGCAGCGAGCAACTTGGCCGGTTGGCCCAATTGCAGGCCAAAAATGGCTACGGCCAGTATTTGCTGGGATTGCTTGAGGACGGAGGAACTCTGTGAAGGTGACACCGACGGCCATTCCTGATGTGCTGCTGATTGAGCCGCGGGTCTTTGGTGATGCGCGCGGTTTCTTTTTTGAAAGTTTCAACCAGCGCGACTTTGCACAGGTCACCGGTGCCCATGCGGTCTTTGTACAGGACAACCACTCCCGTTCTATCCGCGGGGTGCTACGAGGTCTGCATTACCAGATTCAGCAGCCCCAGGGCAAGCTGGTGCGGGTGGTGACGGGTGCGGTTTTTGACGTGACAGTGGATTTGCGCCGAGCATCCCCGACGTTCGGGCATTGGGTCGGCACGGTCCTGTCCGAGGACAACAAGGCCCAACTCTGGATTCCCCCGGGATTTGCGCACGGCTTCGTGGCGTTGTCGGAAACGGCCGATTGCTTGTACAAGTCCACCGACTACTACGCGCCCGAGCATGAGTGCTGCATTGTCTGGAACGATCCGACATTGAATATCGGTTGGCCGGACCTGGGGCATGCGCCCCTGCTCTCGCCGAGAGACGCTGCCGGCGTTCTCTGGGCGGAAGCCTGCGTTTTTGAATAATTGCCAGCTATGGCGTTCGCTTTGCACGACGCTTCACAGGAGAATCCAATGGTCTTGAAAATACGGGGTGTGGCGGTCTGTGCCTTGTTCCTGGCGGTGGCGTTGGGCGGTTGTGCCGCTTTGGAGCCCGCGGCCGTAGCGATTCCAGTCACATCCACGGAGTTGCTGAGCGGGGAGTGGGTGGCGTTTGCTGTCGATGGGGTGGAAGAGGTGGTTTTCCCTAAACCCAAGCTGCGTTGGACCGGGCCCGAGCAGGTATCGGGAACGGGAGGGTGCAATGCCTTTGCGGGCAAGGCGGTGGTTGGCCCGCAGGGCCTGCGCATTGGCCCCCTGAAGGCCATGGGCAAGCCGTGCCTGACCCTGCCCGGGGGGCAGGAGGACCGCTTCTTTCAAGCGCTGGAACAAACCCGCAAGGCCCGTTTGGAGCGGGACCAGCTGGTCCTTGTGGATGCCACTGGGAAAACGTTGGCCCGCCTCTTGAAAGCCAACGGAACGCGCGCCGACTAACGGCTGCTCACCACCGCAGGCCCCATGTCCTGGAACGGTCCCAGTGGGTTGGTGTTGACGTCCACTTCGTTGACCACGGGCTGGCCGCCCCAGGCCCGGTAGACCACCACGTCGTTCACCATCAGGATCAGCGCATTGAAACGCCAACCCGTGGTTTCGGTACGCCGCTTGAAGTTGAGAAAATCGGCCCAGAAGTTGCCTGTGCGCGCCTTGGCGATACGCGCCACGTTCACTTCCCAGCCCCGACAGGCATCGCGCGCATCAAGGCAGGTCACGATGCCGGGATCCAGGTCTTCCTTGGTGAGCACACTGCCACTCACCACCTTTCGCACAATGTCCGAGTGGGTCAGGATGAGAGTGTTGGGTTGCTTGGCGGGTGAAATTCCCATACCCGAGAGCGTAGCCAGGTCACTTTTTCGGGGCTCCAGCGATTCGATGGCTTTGCGCGCGTCATCGAAGTTCTGGAAGGTGGGCGATTCGTTCAGCGACTTGGGCAGCATGGACGAGCAGCCCCCCACCAGCAGGGTCAATGACAGGACACAGCCAAAATGGACGATGCGTTGCTGAATCACGTGGACGATCTCCTGTTAAAGCCGTGCACCTTATTGCCACCCGAATCGACGGATATAGAAGCGCTTCATGTATGTCGTTAGTAGCGCATAGCATAGCAAGATACCGAGCAACCACGGGAAAAAAGCCAGTGGCAACGCCTGCAGCTTGAACGCGTCCGCCAGCGGCCCCATGGGCAGGAAAATGCCCAGAGCCATGACCAGCAGCGTCATGGCCATCAGGGGCCAGGCGGCGCGGCTCTGAATGAAGGGGATTTTGGGTGTGCGGATCATGTGCACGATTAGCGTCTGGGTGAGCAGGCCCACGACAAACCAGCCCGACTGGAACAGGGCTTGCTGGGCAACGGTTTGGGTCTTGAATACCTGCCACATCACGACAAAGGTGGTGATGTCAAACAGCGAGCTGATGGGCCCGAAGAACACCATGAACCGGCCGATGCTGTCCGGATTCCATTTCAACGGTGCCTTTAGTTGTTCCGGATCGACGTTGTCAAACGGTATGGCGATCTGCGACACGTCGTACAGCAGGTTTTGCACCAGCAGCTGCAGAGGCAGCATAGGCAGGAAGGGTAGGAAAATGCTGGCTACCAGCACCGAAAACACGTTGCCGAAATTGGAGCTGGCCGTCATGCGGATGTACTTCAGCATGTTGCTGAAGGTCTTGCGCCCTTCCATCACCCCCTGGGCCAGCACCATCAAGCTGTGCTCCAGCAGGATGATGTCGGCAGCCTCCTTGGCAATATCCACGGCGGTGTCCACCGAGATGCCGATATCGGCCGCGCGCAGGGCTGGCGCGTCGTTGATGCCGTCGCCCATGAAACCGACGACATTCCCGTTGCTGCGCAGTGCACGCACAATGCGTTCCTTGTTCAGGGGCGACAGCTTGGCAAAAATGGTGTTGGCCTCCACCGCCAGAGCCAGTGCTGTGTCGTCCATGTGGTCAATCTGGGCACCCATCACGATTCCGTCCACGGCAAGACCGACCTGCCGGCAGACCTCGGACGTCACCAATTCGCTGTCGCCGGTCAGTACCTTGACGGTGACACCGCTGTCGGCCAGCGCCTGGAGCGCGGGGGCGGTGGACTCCTTTGGGGGGTCCAGGAAGGCGATGTACCCGATCAAGGTCAGTGCCGCCTCGTCCGCGACCGAATAGACCAGTTGGCTCGGCGGCAACTCCTTCATGGCGACAGCCACCACGCGTAGTCCGTTGGCGTTCAGTTCCTGTGTAACGCGAAGCACCCGTTCCAGCATGGGGCCATCCAGCGGCACGTCCCGCTCGCCATCGCGGACCAGGGTGCAGGCAGCCACGATCTCCTCGACGGCACCCTTGCAAATCAGTTCGTGGTGGTGGTCGCGTTCCGACACCACGACCGACATCCGCCGACGCTGGAAGTCGAAGGGAATTTCGTCAATCTTCTGGTAGTTTTGGGTCAGCTCCAGTGCTTCATGGACTTCCGTGTGGTCCAGCACGGCACGGTCCAGCAAGTTTTTCAGACCGGTCTGGTAGAAGCTGTTGAGGTAGGCGAATTCGAGCACCAGGTCGGACGCGTTCCCAAACACATCGGTGTGGCGCGCCAGGGCGATTTTGTCCTGCGTGAGGGTGCCGGTCTTGTCCGTGCACAGCACGTTCATGGCGCCAAAGTTCTGGATGGCGTCCAGCCGCTTGACGATGACCTTCTTGCGCGACAGCAGCACAGCACCCTTGGCCAGCGTCGAAGTGACGATCATGGGCAGCATTTCCGGCGTCAGCCCGACGGCAACCGACAGCGCAAACAGAAAGGCCTCGGGCCAGTTGCCCTTGGAGAAGCCGTTGATCAGAAAAACCAGCGGCACCATGACGGCCGCAAAACGAATCAGCAGCCAGCTGACCTGGTTCACCCCGGTCTGGAAGGCGGTAACGCCTTCCCCATTGGCGGTCGCCCGTACCGCGACGGTACCGAAATACGTCTGGTTGCCTGTGAGCAGAATGAGCACCGTGGCCGAGCCCGACACCACATTGGTGCCCATGAATACCAAATTCCGTGTGGTCAGCGGTCCGTCCTGCGGGGAGGCGGTCTCGGAAAATTTCTCCACCGGCAGGGACTCCCCGGTCATGGCGGACTGGCTGACAAACAGGTCCTTTGCGGTCAGTATCCGGCCGTCGGCAGGAATCATGTCACCTGCAGACAGCACCACGATATCCCCCGGGACCAGTTGCCGGATCGGAATGTCCACCGGAGGAAGCGACGCTCCGGACGGGCTTCGCCGGATCACGCTGGCATGGTTGCTGACCAGATCCTTCAGGCTTTGGGCAGCCCGGTTGGAGCGCCATTCCTGGACAAAGCGCATGACGGTGGAGAGCACCACCATGCTACCAATCACCACGGCCGCCTTGGTGTCCCGGGTAAGCCAGGAAACCAGTGCCAGCGCGGACAGCAACAGGTTGAAGGGGTTCTTGTAGCTGAGCCACAGGTGCAGCCACCAGGGCGCCGGCTTTTCGTGTGCAACTTCGTTGGAGCCCGCTTGCGTGCGGATCGTCTCAACTTCGGCGTCGCTCAGACCCTCGGGGTGGGCGTGGAGCCGCGTCAACACTGTTGCCAAATCGTCCGTGGCGTCGCGCGTCAGCTGCCGGGCCAGTGTGTCCGGCACGACCCGGGCCGCGTGTTCGGCCGACAGGGATTCAAAAATGACCCGGCTTTGGAAAAAATGCCTCGCACGGCGTGATTGGAGAAAGCCCCCAAACAGATGGCGAAAGAAATGCATGGACCTTTTCCTTTGCTTCCTTCTCCGGCTGCTGTGCCTATCCACGGCGGATGCTGCAGGGAGAGCGGGGAGAAGATAAGGGCCATTCTGACAGCGAATGTGTCAAATGCCAGCTAAAACCACAGCAGCATGCTGTGGTGCCCGGGGCCGGAATCGAACCGGCACGCCTTGCGGCGGGGGATTTTGAGTCCCCTGCGTCTACCAATTCCACCACCCGGGCGACGCTAAAAACCAAGACGCAAATTATGGCACATTTAAGGGCATGAAATACCCAACGATTGAAGACGCCATCGGGAAGACCCCCCTGGTCGCCCTGCAGCGCATCGGCGCCAAGGAGCATGCAGCCCGCAACACGGTGGTGCTGGGCAAGCTGGAGGGCAACAACCCTGCCGGCTCCGTCAAAGACCGGCCGGCCCTGTCCATGATCCAGCGCGCGCAGGAGCGCGGAGAAGTCCAGCCCGGCGATACCCTGATTGAAGCCACCTCGGGCAACACCGGCATTGCGCTGGCCATGGCCGCGGCCATCAAGGGTTACCGCATGGTGCTCATCATGCCGGAAGACCTGTCCATCGAACGCGTGCAGACCATGAAAGCCTTTGGCGCCGAGCTTATCCTCACGCCCAAGAGCGGCGGCATGGAGTACGCCCGCGACCTGGCCGAACAGATGCAGCGCGACGGCAAGGGGCGGGTGCTGGACCAGTTTGCCAACGCCGACAATCCCCGTGCCCACTACGAGACCACGGGCCCCGAAATCTGGGCGGACACGCAGGGGAAGGTCACCCATTTCGTCAGCGCCATGGGCACCACCGGCACCATCACGGGGGTGTCGCGGTTCCTGAAGGAAAAGAACCCGGCCATCCGCATTGTGGGCGCCCAGCCCTCGGAAGGTTCCCGCATTCCCGGCATCCGTAAATGGCCGCAGGAATACATGCCCAAGATCTACGACCCGTCCCACGTGGATGAGCTGGTGTACGTGAGCCAGTCCGACGCCGAGGACATGTGCCGCCGCCTGGCCCGTGAAGAAGGCATTTTTGCTGGTATCTCGGCCGCGGGTGCGTGCTGGGTGGCGCAGGAAATTGCGCGGCGTGAGGCCAACGCCACGGTCGTTTTCATCGTCTGCGACCGGGGTGACCGCTACCTGTCCACGGGGGTATTTCCGGCATGATGCAGACGTTCAAGTATTGCCCCCAGTGCGCCACACCGCTGGCGCACATCACCCGGGCGGAAGACGGCGGCGACAAGGAGCGGCTGCGTTGCCCGGCATGCGACTTCACCCACTGGAACAACCCCACACCCGTATTGGCCGCCGTCATTGAATACGACGGCAAGATTCTGCTGGCCCGCAACGCGGCCTGGCCGGGCAAGGTGTATGCACTGATCACCGGCTTCATGGAAGCCGGTGAGACGCCGCAGGAAGGCATTGCCCGCGAAATTGCGGAAGAAACCAACCTGACGACGCAGTCCCTGGACCTGATCGGCGTCTACGACTTCCAGCGCATGAACCAGATCATCGTGGCCTACCATGCGGTGTGTCACGGTGACATCCGTTTGTCCCCCGAGTTGGTGGACTACCGGCTGTTTGCGCCCGCGGATGTAAAGTGCTGGCCGGCTGGTACCGGTTACGCGCTGGCCGACTGGCTGACCGCCCGTGGCCACACGCCCACCTTCATTGAATTTCCCAAACGGGATTGAGCTGCATGCCCCGCCAAAGCAGCCGCCCCTATCCCATGGAGACGACCCAGGAATTGCCATGTTGATCGACAAAGAAATTGATACCCGTGGCCTGCATTGCCCCTTGCCCATCCTCAAGGCCAAAAAGGCCCTGGCCGATATGGAGAGTGGTCAGACGCTCAAGGTGGTGTCCACCGACGCCGGTTCCCTGCGCGACTTCCAGGCCTTTGCCAAGCAGACCGGCAACACCCTGCTGGAGCAGCAAACCGAGGGTGCTGAATTCATCCACGTGCTGCGCCGGCGTTAATCGTTTTGATGTCTGCGCCAGCAAAAAAGGCCACCCGAGGGTGGCCTTTTGCATGGGTGAGAGGGCGACTCAGCCCAGGCGCTGCAGCTGGTCAAGCACCTTTTCCAGCGTGGCACCAAAATCGGCCAAACGCTTGCGCTCCTGCTCCAGCACGGCGGGCGGCGCCTTGGCCACAAAGGCTTCGTTGCCGAGCTTGGCGTTGGCCTTGGTGATCTGCTCTTCCAAACGCGCCACTTCCTTGCCCAAGCGCAGTTTTTCAGCGGCCACGTCCACTTCCACAAACAGGCAGATGCGGGCTTCGCCCACCACCGCCACGGGGGCGGACTGGGCGGCCGCCTGCCAGGCTGCTTCGTTGTCGAACAGTTTGACTTCGCTGAGCTTGGCCAGTGCCTGCAGCGCCGCTGCCGACGATTGCAGGAAGGCGCCCTCTGCAGCGGTTTGCGTCACCACGAACAGGGGCAACCGGGCGGCGGGCGAGACGTTCATTTCGCCGCGCAGGTTGCGGCAGGCGTCCACCAGCTGCTTGAGCTTGGCCACGTGGGCAATGGATGCTTCGTCAATGCGTTCCGGCTGGCAGATGGGGTAGGCCGCCACGGCCACCGACGGACCGGCGCGCCCGGCCACGGGCGCCACTTTTTGCCACAATTCTTCGGTGATGAAGGGGGCAATGGGGTGCAGCAGGCGCAGGATGGTTTCCAGCGTGCGGATCAACGTGCGCCGGGTGGCGCGCTTTTGCGCGTCGGTTCCGGTGTTGATCTGCACCTTGGCGATTTCGAGGTACCAGTCGCAGAACTCGTTCCAGACAAAGTCGTAAATCGTGTTGGCCACGTTGTCCAGGCGGTACTCGGTGAAGCCCTTGGCCACTTCGGCTTCCGTCTTTTGCAACAGCGAAACGATCCAGCGGTCGGGCGCACTGAAGTCCAGCACGGCGGTGTCGCACTGGGTGCCGTCCTGCAGGCCGCAGTCCTGGCCTTCGCAGTTCATCAGCACAAAGCGCGTGGCGTTCCAGAGTTTGTTGCAGAAATTGCGGTAGCCCTCGCAGCGCTTGCTGTCGAAGTTGATGCTGCGGCCCAGCGAGGCCAGCGCGGCAAAGGTGAAGCGCAGGGCGTCGGCGCCGTAGGCGGGAATGCCTTCGGGGAATTCCTTCTCGGTGTTCTTGCGCACGGCTGGCGCGGTCTCGGGTTTGCGCAGGCCCGTGGTGCGCTTGTCCAGCAGGGGGGCGAGCGCAATGCCGTCGATCAGGTCCACGGGGTCGAGCACATTGCCTTCGCTCTTGCTCATCTTCTTGCCCTGCGCATCGCGCACCAGGCCGTGGATGTACACATGCTTGAACGGCACCCTTCCCGTGAAGTGCGTGGTCATCATGATCATGCGGGCAACCCAGAAGAAGATGATGTCGTAGCCCGTCACCAGCACGGAGGAGGGCAGGTACAGGTTGTAGTCATCCGTGGCGCTGTCCGTCTGGTTGGGCCAACCCATGGTGCTAAAGGGCACCAGCGCGGAGGAGTACCAGGTGTCCAGCACATCCTCGTCGCGGCGCAGCGTCTTGCCGGGTGCCTTGGCCTGCGCCTCGGCGGCGTTGCGGGCCACGATCACGTTGCCCTCTTCGTCGTACCAGGCCGGAATCTGGTGGCCCCACCACAGCTGGCGGCTGATACACCAGTCCTGGATGTTGTTCATCCACTGGTTGTAGGTGTTGATCCAGTTCTCGGGCACAAACTTCACTTCGCCCGACTGCACGGCGTCAATGGCCTTTTGCGTGATGGATTTGCCGGTCGGGTCCTGCGGGCTGACCTTGCTCATGGCGACGAACCACTGGTCGGTCAGCATGGGTTCGATGATCTGGCCGGTGCGGGCGCAGCGCGGCACCATCAGCTTGTGTTTCTTCACCTCGACCAGGAAACCGCCGGCTTCCAGATCGGACACCACCTTCTTGCGCGCCACGAAGCGGTCCAGGCCTTGGTAGGCCGCGGGGGCGTTGTCGTTGATCTTGGCGTTGAGCGTGAGCACGCAGATCAGCGGCAGCTGGTGGCGCTGGCCGACCGCATAGTCGTTCTGGTCGTGGGCGGGGGTAACCTTGACCACGCCGGTGCCGAACGCCTTGTCCACGTAGTCGTCGGCAATCACGGGGATGGTGCGGTCACACAAGGGCAGGCTGACCTGTTTGCCGATCAGGTGCGTGTAGCGCTCGTCCTCAGGGTGCACCATCACGGCCACGTCGCCCAGCATGGTTTCAGGGCGTGTCGTGGCCACGGTGATCGACCCGGAACCATCGGCCAACGGGTAGCGGATGTGCCACAGCGAGCCGTCTTCCTCTTCACTCTCCACTTCCAGGTCGGACACCGCGCTTTGCAGGATCGGGTCCCAGTTGACCAGGCGCTTGCCGCGGTAGATCAGGCCCTGCTCGTAGAGCTGCACAAAGGTCTCGGTTACCGTCTTGGACAGCTTCTCGTCCATGGTGAAGTATTCGCGGCTCCAGTCCACGGTGTCGCCCATGCGGCGCATCTGGGTGGTGATGGTGTTGCCGCTTTTCTCTTTCCACTCCCACACTTTTTTCACAAAGGCTTCGCGGCCCAGATCGTGGCGGCTGACCTTCTGGTCCTGCAACTGGCGTTCCACCACGATTTGCGTGGCAATGCCGGCGTGGTCGGTGCCGGGAATCCAGGCGGTGTTGTGGCCCAGCATGCGGTGGTAGCGCGTCAGGCTGTCCATGATGGTCTGGTTGAACGCATGGCCCATGTGCAGCGTGCCCGTCACGTTGGGGGGCGGCAACTGGATGGCAAAAGATGCCTCGCCGGCCTGGGGCGCCTGCGTGCCCCGGTAGCCGGCCACACCGTAACCGCGTTTTTCCCACTCGGGACCCCAATGGGCTTCCAGCGCGGCGGGCTCGAATGATTTGGAGAGAGATTGCAGGCCGGGCTGTGCGGGAGGGGTGGAAGCGGTATCGGTCATGGTGGCGTCAGTTCTGTCAGAGCAGGGGATTTTACCGGGGCACGGGTGCATGTTGATTTTTGCTCCTATTTTGATAGCTGTCTGCGCAGTATCTGCGGCGGCTTGAAGCATTTTTTAGGCTTAAATTTCGGGTCGATACGGGGGTGACGCAAGGGTGGGAGGTCATTCCGGATTACATTGGGCCCCATGTCGCCATTCACCACCGCCAAAGACTGGGCACGCCGCATCAAGCGCGATGCGGTCACGGTCTACTTTGCCGCCCGGGACCCGCGCACGCCGGTATACCTGCGGATTCTGGCCCTGGCCATTGCCGCGTATGCGCTCAGCCCCATCGATCTCATTCCGGACTTCATCCCCGTGCTCGGGTACCTGGACGATGTGCTGCTGCTGCCGCTGGGCATTTGGCTGGTGGTGCGGCTGCTGCCCGAACCGGTGCTGCAGGCGTCCCGCGCCAAGGC
>JBAQKO010000144.1:0-4527 GCA_049301075.1 Rhodoferax sp. | reverse complement strand
CGCCTGCCCCCTGCGCCAGGGCCTGGCGCGACGCCCACCCTGCCAGGGCGGCACCGGCAGCCCCGGTCGCCGCCATTTTCAGCAGGTCACGGCGCCCCTCGTACACGGAGCGATCGGTGATGTCGCTGGCAAGTGGATGATTGAATCCATTGCCTGGTGTTTTGATCAGCATAGGGATGTCCTCGTGTCGCGGTGAACCGTCTGAGAACCGCCGGGCTTACAAAGTTCCGTAGCTGTGCAACCCGCTCAGGAACATGTTGACGCCAATGAACGCAAAGGTCGTTACAGCCAAGCCGCTCAAAGCCCACCAAGCCGCCACGGTTCCCCGCAAACCCTTCATCAGGCGCATGTGCAGCCAGGCCGCGTAGTTCAGCCAGACAATCAGGGCCCAGGTTTCTTTGGGGTCCCAGCTCCAGTAGCCACCCCAGGCTTCGGCGGCCCACAGCGCGCCCAGCACCGTGGCAATGGTGAAAAACGCAAAGCCGACGGCAATGGACTTGTACATCACGTCATCGAGCACCTCGAAGGACGGCAGCCGGTCCGCCAGGCGGCGGCGCCCGAACACAATGCTGGCCACAATCAGGGCCGAGATGCCGAAATAGACCGCCCAGTAGTCGCTCATGCCCAGCACCGCGGACTTGCGGAAGACCACCGGTTCAAAACACAGCACCACGCCCAGCAGCCACAGCGGCGCCAGCTTGTACCAGCGCGTCTCGCCGGCCTGCTGCTTGATCAGGTAGGC
This sequence comes from Rhodoferax sp., assembly GCA_049301075.1. Classification (GTDB taxonomy): domain Bacteria; phylum Pseudomonadota; class Gammaproteobacteria; order Burkholderiales; family Burkholderiaceae_C; genus Allorhodoferax. The sequence continues at coordinate 3,785 of JBAQKO010000144.1, read as the reverse complement.
AAATGCCACCATGGCCGACAGGGCAAACGTCCCGTAGCCGATGAAATTGGCCGGCACATGCAGCTTCATCCACCAGCTCTTCAGCGCCGGAACCAGCGGCTGGATCTCATGGGCGCCCCGCACCAGGGTGTACCACAGCAAAAATCCCACTGCCGCACTCACCACCAGCATGACAAAGGCCCCCAGCGCGCGCGTCTTGTACTGTGCTTCAAAGTACAGGTAGAAGGCGGCTGTCAGCCAGCAGAACAATACAAAAACCTCGTACAGGTTGCTCACCGGGATGTGGCCGATATCGGCCCCCAGCAGATAACTCTCGTACCAGCGCACCATGGTCCCCACCAGGGCCATGGTCACGGCAACCCACAGCAGGCGGGACGCCACCAGCTCCAGGCCCTCGGCGCGCCCCTTGGCAAACACCCCCACCCAGTAAAACGCCGTGCTCGCGAAGAACAGCATGCTCATCCAGAGGATGGCCGACTGGCTGGAAAGGAAGTACTTGAGCCAGAACACCGTCTCGGCCCGCTCCAGGCTGCCCTGGTAGGTCACCACCCCCAGGATCGACAGCCCGGCCACCGCCAGCATCAAGATCCGCAACGGCCGCCAGAACCAGCCCAGCGCGATGGCACTGGGCACGGCCGCCATCAGAATACCCTTGTCGTACACATCCATGGCACTGCCGTACAGCATGAACGCGTACAGCCCGCCCGCTACCGCCGCGACGGCAAACAGCCAGTCCAGCCAGTTCCGCTTGGCAAAGTAGCCTTCGTTCAGCGTGATGTTGCGGGGCGTTGCCGGCCCCTTGTTCACCATCGTATTCATGTCATTCCTCCTTCAAGCCCAACAAGCGGGATTTGAGCTGTTCAAACTCGCGTTCACCATCCATCGTCTTGCGGTTGGTGGACAGCGCCATGGTGGCCTGTGAACCCGCCGCAGCCGTCTGCGTGGTCGCCACGGGGGCCAACCATATCCACAAACGCCGCTCGCGGATGTACAGCATGGCAAAGACCCCCAGAATCAGCAGGGCGCACCCAAGGTACACCACGTTCTTGCCCGGCGCACGCGCCACCTGGAAAACACTGGCCTGCACCTGGGTAAAGTCCGTCAGCTGCAGGGTCACCGGCGCCGGGTACAAAGGGGCATCGCTCAGCGCCAGCACCGCCTGGGTCATGAACGCCTGGTTGGTGGCATCGGGCACCAGCGGCTTCAAGCCGGCCTCTTCACGCGCGAGTTGCACCAGCTCAAAGAGGGCACCGTTCAGGATGCGGATCAGGACCTCTCCCGCCTTGTCGCGCTCCGCCTCCGGTACATTGGCTTCTATGAAATTGGCAACGGCCTGCAAACCCGCTGCGGGAACGGCCGCACCACGGGCCTCGGTTCCGGCAAACAGGGACAGGGCGCGGGCGGCCGACACACTCAACTGCTGGACCAGTTCCGGACGTTTGGCGTCCACCGCCTTGGTCGCGTAGCGCCGCACCGCCAGGTCCCGCATCCGGGCATCCAGCAGGGCCATGCGCAGGCGCATGAACTCATCCATGGTGCCCTGCGCATCGGCAGGAATCCGCAAATAGCGGAAGGGTTGCGCGGGACTTTCCCGGGTGCCCAGCAAAAAAACCGGAACACCATCGCCCATGTCCACCGGCAGCATGTAGTTGTTGAACTCCCGGGCCTGGCCGGCGGCATCGCGCAGCTTGTAGCTCACGCTGGGCCCCACGTTGTGCAGCTCTTTCTTGCTGGTGGTCTTGTTCGCGGCCCCCATACGCGCATTGATGGCGTCACGCAAGTCCACTTTGCGCACATCCACCGCGGCATCCCCGTTGTCACTGAAATTCTCGACATTGATCACACGCAAGCCGGTGTATTCCACCGTCAATTGCTCCGCACCCGGGTCGTTGCCGCGCGTCAACTGGGACGCGCCGCCAATGACACCCTGCAACTCAAACGGCTTGGCGGGCGCGTTCATGGAAATTGCCCGCATGTGCACCGTGGAGCCGCCATCGTCAAAGCTGGACTGGTAGATCTCGACGCCACGGTAACTCGCCGGATGGTTCACCTCCACCCGGGCCGGCACTTTCTCGCCGGTTTCCTTGTCGTGAATCACGATGTCGCTGGCGAACAGCTTGGGCATGCCGGTGGAGTAATACTCGACCACAAACTTCTTCAGCTCCACCGCAAAAGGCAGGGGCTGCAGCACGATGCCATCGGACTGGCTCAGAACCGCCGTGCCCGATTGCGTGCCCTCGGCCACCACCAGATTGCCCCGGAAGGTCGGGTTGCGTGCACTCAGCACATGCTCGGGTGCCACATCGGCAATCATGCCGCCACCCTTGTAAGGTGTCTTGCCCGTCAACAGCATCTGGGCGCGCACCACCAGGTCGCCATCGAGCAGCCCGCCCAGGCACACCAGCACAATCGCGCTGTGCGCGGCGATGTAGCCGATCTTGTTGGCAGACCCAGCCCTGGCCGCCACCATCCAGCCCGCACCGTCCGGTGTTTCGCGTTGCTGAAGCCGAACCTTCCAGCCGCCCCCCACCAGGAGCTGCCCGATCCGGTGCGCCGCCGACTCCGGCGCATCGTCCAGCGTCGCATGCGCCCGATGGCCAAAAGCCTGCAGACTTTGCACCCGGATGTTTTCCTTGTAAGACCGCAGATCCGTCAGTATCTTGGGCGTATTGCGGGCAATGCACAGCGACGTGCTGACCACCAGGAAGCCGAGAATGAGCAGAAACCACCAGGCGCTGTAAACGCTATACAGGCTGACGGCAGCAAACACCTCCGCCCAGAACGGGCCAAACTGGTTGACGTAGTTGCTGAACGGCTCATGCTGCTTGAGTACCGTGCCAATGACGGACGCGATGCAGATGACCGTCAGCAAGGAGATGGCAAACCGCATGGAAGACAGCAACTCCACGAACGCACGCCAGGCGCGCGATCCGGTCTTCAGTTCAATACCTTGGGTGGAGACTGTCATGGATAAATCGCAGGAAGCTCAAAAAAAAAGGGCAGACCATCGCGTGATGCGTCCGCCCCGGTTAGGGTGCACTGTTGCCGTTTGGTTCCCTAAAGAACCAAACTTTTATGCCACGTCTTAACGCAGCCCGGCAATGTAATCCGCCACCGCCTTGATTTCGCGGTCGTTCATCTTGGCCGCCACCGCGGTCATTTGCGGGCTGTTTTTGCGCACGCCGTCACGGAATGCCGTCAGTTGGGCCACGGCGTAGTCGGCATGCTGGCCGCTCAAACGGGGATATTGCGCGGGAATGCCGGCACCGTTGGGGCTGTGGCAACCCGCACATGCGGCGATCTGGCGATCGGCAATGCCGCCACGGTAAATGCGCTCACCCAGGGTGACCAGGGTCTTGTCGCTGGCATAACCGGCCTTGGCCGACTTGCTGGCTACCCAGAAAGCCACGTTTTTCATGTCTTCATCGGACAGCATGGAGGCAAAACCCTTCATGATCGCGTTGGCACGCTTGTCCGACTTGAACTCCTGCAACTGCTTGACCAGGTATTCCGGGTGCTGCTGCGCCAGCTTGGGGTAGGCGGGCGTTCCGGAGTTTCCGTCCGCGCCATGGCAAGCCGCACAAACGGCGCCAAATGTCGCCTCGCCTTTGGCCAGATCGGGCTTCACCACCTTGGCAGCGGCCGCCCCGGCGTGTGCGGCCGGTTCGGGTTTGGCTTCCTGGGCGAAGGCAGAAAAGGGGGTTGCTGCAACTACGGCGGCGATAAGCAAAGGGGCAATCAACTTCATGGTGCTGTTGTGTCTGGTGAGCAAAACAGCGCCATTC
>JBAQKO010000143.1:0-2698 GCA_049301075.1 Rhodoferax sp. | reverse complement strand
GCCTGTTGGTGGGTTTTGGGGCGCGGCTGGGCAACGGCTGTACCTCGGGCCATGGCATCTGCGGCCTCGGTTCACTGCAGATGCCCTCGCTGGTGGCGGTGCTGACCTTCATGGCCACGGGCTTTATCACCGCCAACGTGGTGCTGTTTCTGGGAGGCCGCTGATATGTCGTTCGCAAAATTCCTTGCCGTGCTGGCCAGTGGCATCCTGTTTGGGCTGGGCCTGGCGGTTTCCACCATGGTGTCGCCCGAAGTGGTGCTGAGCTTCCTGCGTTTTCAGGATTGGGGCCTGATGCTGGTGATGGGCGGCGCCGTCTGCGTGACCGTTCTGGTGTACCAGTTGGCACCCCGCCTGCTGGGCCGCCCGGTGCTGGGAGACCACTTCTCGGTGCGCCCCTCCGTACTGGACCGCGACACCGTGCTGGGCGCGGCCATTTTCGGCGTGGGTTGGGGCATCTGCGGCGTGTGCCCGGGACCGGCCATTGCCGGTCTGGGCACGGGCAACTGGTCGCTGCTGGTGGCGCTGGCCGGCATTGCGCTGGGCGCCTACGCGCAGGGCTGGCTCAAGGATCGCCAGACCCGCGCGGCATAAAGGTCAGTTCAGACCGACCAATTTATCGACCTCGATCGCAGCGTTCAACGCTTCCAGCAGGCTCTTGCGCGCCTTGCGCTTGGTGTTCTTGTGGGCGGTCATGTTGAGCCCCTTCAGTTGCTGGGCCATCTCACCCGCCGCTGCCAGCAGCTGCTCGGCCGGCACCACGCGGTCCAGGAAGCCGGCGTCCAGCGCACCCTGGGGGTTGAACATCTCGGCGTTGATGACCGCGCGCTGAAAAGCCGCGGGCGACAGGCGGTCACGCGCCAGGGCAATGCCCACATGGTGCATGGTCATGCCGATCTTCACCTCGTTGAGGCCGATGTTGAACGCCCCTTCCACCCCGATCCGGTAATCGGCCGACAGCAGCAGGAAAGCACCCTTGGCCACGGCATGCCCCGGGCAGGCCACGATGATGGGCTGCGGATGCGCCAGCATGCGCCGCGCCAGTGTGGAGCCCGCTGCCACCAGATCAAGGGCGTTTTGCGGCCCCGACAGCATGACCTTGAGGTCATAGCCACCGCTCAGAATGCCGGGCTGGCCGGTGACAATCACCACGGCGCCGGCCTGTTCGGCCTGGTCCAGCGCCCGGTTGAAGCTGTCAACCAGCTCGGGGGACACGGCATTTACCTTGCCATTGGTCAAGGTCAGTGTCGCCACACCGTCCTGCAAGCTGTACACAACCAGTTCACTCATGATCCATCTTCCATTAATTGCAAAAGCAGCAGTCTAGCGCGTGCGCTCAACAAACCCCCTGCGCGCCTGCGGCCATAGGGGTTCAACCCTAAGCGAATACACCAATACTGGCATAAAATAACGCGAAGAAGCCCTTGTTTATTGCGCAGATAGCTATTAATTTTATAGCATAAACTCCTCTTCCACCATGCCCCTATCCAGCTTGCTGCAGCGGCTAGCCACCCTGATCCTGGGACCCCGCGGCCCCATGCGGGTTCGCTACGCCCCCTCGGCGGTGGCATTGGTCAGTTACCTGTTGCTGGCCGTGCTGCAGCAGGGCGCCGTGTACCTGGGACTGATGACCCAGGCAGCCTACAACCTGCACACCGGGGTCACCCTGTCGGGCGCAGGAGTTCTCTTTGTGCTGGTGCGCAGCGGATGGAGCCGTCGCTTCACCAGCGACCCCAGCCTGACAGTGCCGCAAATGCTGTTTGGCATGATCACACTCACCTGGTCCTACGCCATCAGCGGACCCGCGCGGGGCGCCGTGCTATCGCTCATGATTCTGGTCATTCTCTACGGCGTGTTCGACCTGAAGCCTGCCGTGGCGCGCCGTCTGAGTCTTACCGGTTTCCTGATGCTGGCCATGACCATGGCTTGGCGCGCAGGCACCAACGCCGAATACGATCCGCGCGTCGAACTGATCCACTTTGTGTACATGGCCATCGTCATGGCGGCAACGTCCAGCCTGGCCATTACCGTGGGCCGCCTGCGGGCCAAGCTGGCCACGCAGAAGAAGGAACTGAAGGCTGCCCTGGCACTGAACCGCGAGCTGGCCACGCGTGACGCGCTCACCGGCCTGCTCAACCGCCGTGCCATGGTGGAGGTGCTGGCGCACGAACAGTCCCGCGTTGACCGGGGCGCCGACGCAGTGTCGCTGGCGCTCATCGACATCGACTGGTTCAAGCGCATCAACGACGACCACGGCCACGGCGTCGGAGACACCGTGCTGCAGCGGTTTACGGTTGTGCTGGAAGACGAGATGCGCACCTCCGACGCGCTGGCCCGCTGGGGCGGAGAAGAATTCCTGCTACTCATGCCCGAAGCCGACCTGTGCGCCGCCAACCGGGTGGTCGACCGCATGCGCAACCGGCTGGAACGCGAGGACCTGAGCGACATCAGCCCGACCCTCAAGCTCACTTTTTCCGCCGGTGTTGCCCAGTTTGTGCGCGGCGAATGCTACACCGCCACCATCGACCGGGCCGATCAGGCGCTGTACCGCGCCAAGGAATCCGGGCGCAACCGGGTGGAAATGGGCTAAGGCTGGCCCGCGAGGCGCTGGAGTCGCTGCGGCCCCAGCATCTCGGGCGTCAGGCCCTGGGCCGCAATATGGGCGGGTAACGGCAGGCCACGTGCCAGCGCCGCACAGGCC
>JBAQKO010000142.1:0-2683 GCA_049301075.1 Rhodoferax sp. | reverse complement strand
CCAGCGCCTGCTCGGCCACCAGTGCGTGGGCCACCTGCGCGGCAGCCGCCAGGGGCAGGCCCACTTTTTCCTGGTTGAACAGCACGGCGCTTTCGCGCGGGATCAGCGCCGTATCGAGCTGTGCCTGCGCGAACGAGGGGCTGGTCACCACATGGCGCAGGAACTGCACGTTGGTTGCCAGGCCCACGATGTGGGTCTGTGCCAGGGCTGCGTCCATGCGCGCCAGCGCTTCCTCGCGCGTGCGGCCGTGCACGATGAGCTTGGCCACCATGGAGTCGTAATAGGGGCTGATGGTGTCGCCTTCGCGCACGCCCGAGTCCACCCGCACGCCGGTGTCGGCGCGCTCGAAGGTGGCGCAGGCCGGCAGGCCGTACACGTGCAACGTGCCGGTGGCGGGCAGGAAGTTGTTGTCGGGGTTCTCGGCGCAAATGCGCGCCTCGATGGCATGGCCGTTGATGACGAGTTGCTCCTGCGTGAGCGGCAGCGGCTCGCCGGATGCCACGCGCAGTTGCCACTCCACCAGGTCCTGGCCGGTGATGGCTTCCGTTACCGGGTGCTCCACCTGCAGGCGGGTGTTCATCTCCATGAAGAAGAAGTTCATGCTGCCGTCGGCGCGCTGCTCGACGATGAACTCCACCGTTCCGGCGCCCACGTAGTTGACGGCGCGGGCCGCGGCCACGGCGGCCAGACCCATCTGGGCGCGCATCTCGGGCGTCATGCCGGGCGCGGGGGCTTCTTCCAGCACCTTCTGGTGGCGGCGCTGCACGGAGCAGTCGCGCTCGAACAGGTAGACGTAGTTGCCCTGCGTGTCGCCAAACACCTGAATCTCGATGTGGCGCGGGCGCTGCACGTATTTTTCAATCAGCACGGCGTCGTCGCCAAAGCTGTTGATGGCCTCGCGCTTGCAACTGGCCAGCGCGGCGGCAAAGTCTTCGGCCTTGTCCACGGCGCGCATGCCCTTGCCACCGCCGCCGGCGCTGGCCTTGATGAGCACGGGGTAGCCAATGCGGTCAGCCTCGGCCTGCAGCAGATCGGCGTCCTGGTTGGCGCCGTGGTAACCGGGCACCAGGGGCACGCCGGCCTTCTCCATGAGCTGCTTGGACTCGGCCTTCAAACCCATGTCCTTGATGGCCGAGGGCGGCGGGCCGATGAACACCAGCCCGGCGTTGGCGCAGGCCTGGGCGAACTCTTCGTTCTCGCTCAGGAAGCCGTAGCCGGGGTGGATGGCCTGGGCGCCGGTGGCCTTGGCGGCCTCGATGATGCGCTCCCAGCGCAGGTAGCTGTCCTTGGGTGCGCTGCCGCCGATGTGCACGGCTTCGTCACAGGCGGCCACGTGTTTGGCGCCGGCATCGGCGTCGGAATAGACGGCAACCGTCTTGATGGCCAGACGGCGGGCGGTGGCGGCCACACGGCAGGCGATTTCGCCGCGGTTGGCAATGAGGATTTTGGTAAACATGGTGGTCGTCCTCTTTACATGCGGAACAGGCCGAACTTGACGTCGGGAATGGGCGCGTTGAGCGTGGCACTGAGGCCCAGCGCCAGCACGCGGCGGGTATCGGCGGGGTCGATGATGCCGTCGTCCCACAGGCGAGCGGTGGCGTAGTAGGGGTGGCCCTGCTCTTCGTACTGGCGGCGGATGGGAGCCTTGAAGGCTTCCTCGTCTTCCATGCTCCAGGCCTCGTTGCCCTTCTTGCCGCTCTTGGCTTCCAGGCCATCGCGGCGCACCGTGGCCAGCACACTGGCCGCCTGCTCACCGCCCATGACGCTGATGCGCGCGTTGGGCCACATCCAGAGGAAGCGGGGGCTGTAGGCGCGGCCGCACATGCCGTAGTTGCCAGCGCCAAAGCTGCCGCCGATGATGATGGTGAACTTGGGCACGTTGGCCGTGGCCACCGCGGTCACCATCTTGGCGCCGTTGCGGGCAATGCCTTCGTTCTCGTACTTGCGTCCCACCATGAAGCCGGTGATGTTCTGCAGGAACACCAGCGGAATCTTGCGCTGGCAGCACAGCTCGATGAAGTGCGCCGCCTTCAGCGCCGACTCGGAAAACAGAATGCCGTTGTTGGCGATGATGCCCACCGGCATGCCTTCGATGTGGGCAAACCCGGTGACCACGGTGGTGCCATAGCGCGGCTTGAACTCGTGGAACTCGCTGCCGTCAACGATGCGGGCAATGATCTCGCGCACGTCAAAGGGCTTGCGCGTGTCGGTGGGAATCACGCCGTACAGCTCGCTTGCTTCGAATTTAGGAGCAACGGGCGCACGCAACGCGGGGGCCAGCGGCTTTTTCTGGTTCAAATGGGAGACGGCCGCGCGGGCCAGCGACAGCGCGTGCAGGTCGTTCTGCGCCAGGTGGTCGGCCACGCCCGACAGGCGCGTGTGCACGTCGCCACCGCCCAGGTCTTCGGCCGTCACCACCTCGCCGGTAGCGGCTTTCACCAGCGGCGGGCCGCCCAAAAAGATGGTGCCCTGGTTCTTGACGATGATGGTCTCATCGCTCATGGCCGGCACGTAGGCGCCGCCGGCCGTGCACGAGCCCATGACCACAGCGATCTGGGCAATACCCTCGGCGCTCATGTTGGCCTGGTTGAAAAAGATGCGGCCAAAGTGGTCGCGGTCGGGGAAGACCTCGTCCTGGTTGGGCAGGTTGGCGCCGCCCGAGTCCACCAGGTAAATACAGGGC
>JBAQKO010000141.1:0-4161 GCA_049301075.1 Rhodoferax sp. | reverse complement strand
CCCTGACGGCGCGCGGGGTGCGCGTGAGTTACCCGGTGCCGCGACCGGGCCTGCGTGGCTGGTTCCGCAGCGGTGCTTTTGTGGCCGTAGCCGGGGCGGACCTGGATCTGGCCTGTGGCCAGACGCTGGGTGTGGTCGGGGAGTCCGGCTCTGGCAAATCCACCCTGGCGCTGGCGGTGTTGGGCTTGTTGCGGTTTACCGGCGCCCTGGAGGTCATGGGCCAGCACTGGGGCGCGGCGGACGACCGGGCCCTGCGCCAGCGCGTGCAGGTCGTGTTCCAGGACCCGTTTGGTTCGCTGTCCCCCCGCCTGACGGTGGAAGCCGTGGTGGGCGAGGGCCTGTTGGTGCACGAACCGGCGCTGGACGCGGATGCCCGCCGGGCGCGGGTGCGGGCCGCTTTGGCCGAGGTGGGGCTGGACGAAAGCCAATTCCCCGGCCTGCTGCAACGCTATCCGCACCAGTTCTCGGGGGGACAACGCCAACGCATTGCCATTGCCCGGGCCCTGATCGTGCAACCCCGGTTGCTGGTGCTGGATGAGCCCACCAGCGCGCTGGACGTGACCATGGGGCAACAGATTCTGCAACTGCTGCAGCGGCTGCAGCGGGAACACGGATTGGCGTATCTGCTGATCACCCACGATGTGGCGGTGATCCGGGCCATGGCCCACCAGGTCATCGTGATGCAGGGGGGGCAGATTGTCGAAAGTGGGCCGGTTGAACAGGTCTTCGAGCACCCCGGGCAGGAATACACCCGAATTTTGCTGGCAGCCGCCGAATAATTCCTTACGAATCAAGGCACTTAGCGCCATTTTGCAGTACAATCCAAGCTCACGACCAAACGGGCGGGTAATTACCGCCCGTTTTTTTTGGCCGATTGTTTTTGAACGGACTGATTCGAAGTGGCATTGCAGGACATTGTTGAACAAACCGTGCGCGGTCTGGGATATGACCTGGTGGAGATTGAACGCTCTGCCGGTGGCCTGCTGCGCGTCACCATCGATTGGCCCTGGGTGAAGCCTGCAGAAGGCGCGGTGGCGGTAGAGCAATTCATCAATGTGGAAGACTGCGAAAAGGTCAATCGCCAGCTGCAGTTCGCTCTGGAAGTGGATGGTATTGAGTACAAGCGGCTGGAGATTTCCTCGCCGGGTATCGACCGTCCCTTGCGGCACGCGCAGGATTTTGAGCGTTTCGTTGGCCATGTGGTCGACCTGACGCTGAAGGCGCCGATTGGTGCGGCGGCCAGCGGGGCCGTCAACGCCAACCGCAAGAAGTTTCGCGGCACGCTGGAGCGTGTGGTCGCACAAGATGGCTCGGTGGGCTGGCAAATCGTCTGGAGCGATGAGCCGCAAGCCAAACCGGGTCAGCGGGTGAGTAAAAAACGGGTGCCGCCTCCGTTGCAGGCCATGGGGTTCACGCTGGACGAGTTGCGAGATGCCCGACTGGCCCCGATCGTGAGCTTCAAGGGGCGCGGTGCATCGGGTGCTGCGGCGGGTGACGACGAATAAATAGTGGTGGGCGCCGGGTTCCTGATGAATCGGTGCTCTGGATTTTTTGGGTTTTGTATTGGTTAAATCGAGTGTTCAGGAGAGTCATGGCATGAATCGCGAACTGTTGATGCTGGTAGAAGCAATCTCACGTGAAAAGAACGTGGAGCGTGATGTGGTGTTGGGTGCCGTTGAGGCAGCCCTGGCACAGGCGACCAAAAAGCTGTACCCCGGCGACGTGGATATTCGCGTCGCACTGGACCGCGATAGCGGCAACTACGAAACCTTCCGCCGCTGGCATGTGGTTCCCGATGAAGCGGGCCTGCAACTGCCGGATCAGGAAATCCTGCTGTTCGAAGCCAAGGAACAGATCCCCGATATCGAGGTGGACGAGTACATCGAGGAATCCGTGGACTCGGTGCCGATCGGCCGCATTGGCGCCATGGCGGCCAAGCAGGTGATCCTGCAGAAGATTCGCGATGCCGAGCGCGAGATGCTGCTCAACGAGTTCATGTCCCGCGGCGAGAAGATTTTCGTCGGTACCGTCAAGCGCATGGACAAGGGCGACATCATTGTGGAGAGCGGCCGCGTAGAAGGCCGTTTGCGTCGCAGCGAGATGATCCCCAAGGAAAACCTGCGTACCGGTGACCGTGTGCGCGCCATGATCATGGAAGTGGACCTGACGCTGCGCGGCGCGCCCATCGTGTTGTCCCGCTCGGCCCCCGAGTTCATGGTCGAGTTGTTCCGTCAGGAAGTGCCGGAAATCGAGCAGGGCCTGCTGGAAATCAAATCCTGCGCCCGTGACCCCGGTTCGCGCGCCAAGATTGCCGTGCTGTCGCACGACAAGCGGGTAGATCCCATCGGCACCTGTGTCGGCGTGCGCGGCACCCGCGTCAACGGCGTCACCAACGAGCTCGCCGGCGAGCGCGTGGACATCGTGCTGTGGAGCGAAGACCCCGCACAGTTCGTGATTGGCGCGCTGGCCCCGGCCAATGTGTCGAGCATCGTGGTGGACGAAGAGCGCCACGCCATGGATGTGGTGGTTGACGAAGAAAACCTGGCCATCGCCATCGGCCGCGGCGGCCAGAACGTGCGTCTGGCCTCCGAGTTGACCGGCTGGCGCATCAATATCCTGGACGCCGCCGAGTCGGCCCAGAAGCAGGCCAACGAGACCGACTCCGGCCGCAAGCTGTTCATGGAAAAGCTCGATGTGGACGAGGAAATCGCCGACATCCTGATCGCCGAAGGCTTTACCAGCCTGGAAGAAGTGGCCTATGTGCCGCTGCAGGAAATGCTGGAAATTGAAAGTTTCGACGAGGAAACGGTCAATGAGTTGCGCACCCGCGCCAAGAATGCCTTGTTGACGATGGAAATCGCACACGAGGAAAGCGTGGACGAAGTGTCCCAGAACTTGCGCGACCTTGAAGGCCTGACTCCCGAACTGATCGGCAAGCTGGCAGATAGCGGCGTGCATACCCGCGACGATCTGGCCGACCTGGCCGTTGACGAACTCACAGAAATCACCGGCCAGTCTGCGGACGAAGCCAAGACCCTGATCATGAAGGCGCGCGAGCATTGGTTTACCAATGACGCCGCTTCTCACGAGTAATGGTCATGAAAGGTTACACAACAAATGTCCAGTACGACTGTCGCCGAGTTTGCAAATGAACTCAAAAAATCTACCGATACCCTGCTTGAGCAACTGAAGTCGGCCGGGGTAGCCAAGTCGGCTGCCTCCGATGTCCTGACCGATGCCGACAAGCACAGTCTCTTGAACTACCTGCAGAGCAGCCACGGCACGGCAAGCCCTGACCGCAAGAAAATCACGCTGGTCAAGAAGCAGACCACCGAGATCAAGCAGGCCGATGCCACCGGCAAGGCGCGCACCATCCAGGTCGAGGTGCGCAAGAAGCGCACGTTCGTGCGCCGTGATGATGATGTTGTTCAGCCTGCGGAAGCACCAGAGCCGGAAGTTGCGGTGAACGAGCCCGCAGCCCCCGTGATTGACCACGCCGAACTCACACGCCGTGAGGAAGAAGCACGCCGCCAGGCCGAGTTGATCCGTCGCCAGGAAGAAGATCTGGCCGAGAAGCGGAGCCAGCGCGAGGCAGCAGAAAAGCGCGAGCGTGAAGCCGAAGAGCGCGCCGCCAGCTATGCCGCCGCCGAGCAGGAGAAAAAAGTCCAGGCGTCTGCCAGCAAGACAGAAGCCAGCGCCGAGGCCGCCGAAGCAGCTGCGGCCCGTGCCGTCGCACAGGCTGAAACGCGTGAAAAAGCCGCTGCGGAATCCAAGGCCCGCTCGGATGAAGAAGCGGCCCGCGCGGTGGATCTGAACGAGCGCCGTCGCAAGGCCGAAGCGGAAGCCGCTGCCATCCGTTCCATGATGTCGGCGCCCAAGCGCGTGCTGGTGGCCCAAAAGCCCGAGGAAGCCAAGCCTGCCGCAGCCGGCGTGAAGGGCACCCTGCACAAGCCTGCCGCCGGAACAACCGCGGCCAAGCCTGCCAAACCGGGAGCGCCAGGCGCTGCCGGTGCCGCACCAGCTGGTGCCGGCAAGGAAGTGAAATCTGCCAAGCTCTCCAGTAGCTGGGCTGGCGATCCGGCCAAGAAAAAGGCCATTCCCACCCGGGGTGACACCGGTGCAGGTGCCGGTCGTTCGACCAACTGGCGTGCAGGCCCCCGT
>JBAQKO010000140.1:0-9985 GCA_049301075.1 Rhodoferax sp. | reverse complement strand
CACCGCATCCCTGCTGGGCACGGGCAGCGTGTTGCTGGTGGGTGGCACGGGAGGCGTCACGCTGGCCAGTGCCGAGTTGTACGACCCAGCGGCCAATACCTGGTCGACTGCCGGCAATCTGGCGGTGGCCCGCTCGGCCCACACGGCCACCGTGTTGACCAGCGGCAAGGTGCTGGCGGTGGGGGGGAGCGGGGTGGCGACGCTCAACAGTGCCGAGTTGTCCTGGCGCTGGTAGCGGGCCGGGTGCGCGGGCGGTCGGGACTTGCATTTCCAGGGAACCGGGATAAAGTCACCCGCATCCTTGACCGTTAGCCCGCAAATTGAAAGTCACCATGAAACACCTTGTAATTACTTGTTCTGCGTTAGTGCTTGCGTTGTCCGCATCGGCCGGAGAATTGAACGGCCAGGCGTTGTATCAGCAGAACTGCGCGGCATGCCATGGTGAGACGGGCAAGGGCGGCAAGAAAGACGTCAAAGGCCCGCGCCTGGCGGGTGATTCCAGCAAGTGGAAGGTGTCGCTGTTTCAGCGCGCCGTGCTGGAGGGCATTGATGACCATGGTAAGCCTTTGGAAAGCGCCATGCCGCACTGGAAGGGCGCAAGCTTCAAATCGGATGCAGGGGCTGCCCCGACCAAGGAAGAGGTCGCTGCCATCCAAAAATATCTGCGCACAGTCAAATAACCTCATTCGGGCACGACGGGTTCAGCAGCGAGATGGATAGCTCTGGAAGGTGCGTTTACGCGCATTCAGGCGCACGCAAAACCCGCACAGCACCCGATCGCGCAGGATGCGCCCATCGGTGGAGGTACTGCGAAGCAGCAGGGATTCGCTAATCAGTACAATTGGCACCAGTTTCCCCAAGGCAAAACGAGGACAAAATCCTCAAAAAATCGCGACGCATCCGCCCGGTTTGGATATTTGCCGCCTGACTGCGCCCTGCGCGGATCGGGCACCTCGACGATGCCCACATCGGGCTCGATGGTGCGTAAGGGGTTGATTCCAAAGGAAATTTTTATGAGTTTGAAGTGCGGCATCGTTGGCTTGCCCAATGTCGGTAAATCCACCCTGTTCAACGCGCTGACCAAGGCCGGCATTGCGGCTGAGAACTACCCGTTCTGCACCATCGAGCCCAATGTGGGCATCGTCGAGGTGCCCGATCCGCGCATGGCGCAGCTGGCCGAAATCGTCAAGCCTGAGCGCATGGTGCCGGCGGTGGTGGAGTTCGTGGACATTGCCGGCCTGGTGGCCGGCGCCAGCACCGGTGAAGGCCTGGGCAACAAGTTCCTGGCCCACATCCGCGAAACCGATGCCACCATCAATGTGGTGCGCTGCTTTGAAGACGACAACGTGATCCACGTAGCCGGCAAGGTCGACCCGATTGCCGACATCGAGGTCATCCAGACCGAACTCTGCCTGGCCGATCTGGCCGCCGTGGAAAAGGCGCTGCACCGCGTCACCAAGGCGGCACGCTCCGGCGACAAGGAGTCCATCAAGCTGGTGGCCATTCTGGAGAAGTGCCAGGCGGCGCTGAATGAAGCCAAACCCGTGCGCACCATCGCATTCAGCAAGGAAGAGCAGCCCCTGTTGCAGCAGTTCTTCCTGATCACCGCCAAGCCGGCCATGTTCGTTGCCAACGTCTCGGAAGACGGTTTTGAAAACAACCCGCTGCTGGACCGCCTGAAGGCTTTTGCCGATGCGCAGAAAGCGCCCGTGGTGGCCATCTGCGCCAAGCTCGAAGCCGAGATGAGCGAGATGAGCGACGAAGACCGCCAGATGTTCCTGGAAGAACTGGGCCAGAGCGAACCCGGCCTGAACCGCCTGATCCGCTCGGCCTACACCCTCTTGGGCCTGCAGACCTATTTCACCGCCGGTGTGAAGGAAGTGCGCGCCTGGACCATCCATGTGGGCGACACCGGCCCGCAGGCCGCCGGCGTGATCCACACCGACTTTGAGAAGGGCTACATCCGCGCCCAGACCATTGCGTTCGAGGACTTCATCACCTACAAGGGCGAGCAGGGCGCCAAGGATGCCGGCAAGATGCGCGCCGAGGGCAAGGAGTACGTCGTCAAGGACGGCGACGTGATGAACTTCCTGTTCAGCTCCTGATACGCCAAATTATTACAAAAACGGGGTCCTAACCCCCGTAAAACCTGCGCGGTCAGCTATCTAAAACATAGCAGCTACGCCAATCAGGGCGACTGTCATGGTGACGTAGCGTGCCAATTTTCCCGCCGCCATATAGGCCACGCAGGGCCAGAACGGCAGTTTCAGCCAGCCGGCCACGGCGCACAGCGGGTCGCCCACGCCGGGCAGCCAGGCCAGCAGGCAGGCTTTGGGACCGAGTTTTTCCAGCCAGGCCAGCGCCTTGGTGTGATGGGACGAGTGGCGGTACTTGTCGACCACCCGGTGGGCGCCATAGCCCATCCACCAGTCCACGGCGCCACCCAGGGTGTTGCCTACGGTGGCAACCAGGATCACGGGCCAGAACAGGGTGGGGTTGAGTTGGATCAGCCCGAACACCACCGGTTCGGAGCCCAGTGGCAGCAGCGTCGCTGAAATGAAAGACACCACGAAAACGGTGCCCAGGCTGTACTCGGGCAGGGCCAGCAGGGCGAGCAAATGGGTAATCCAAGGCGGCATGGCGTGCAGTGTAGGCGCATCCTGCTGGGTTGTGGATCGGTATTTCAATTGCTGAAATTTTGGGCAGTTAGAATGGCGGTCCGCCTGCGCTGCGGTATTTGGCGTCCACCCCAATTTCTTTCGGTAGTTCCATGCACATCGGCCCCTTCGCCTTGGCGAATTCCCTGTTTGTCGCACCCATGGCGGGTGTGACGGACCGGCCTTTCCGCCAGCTGTGCAAACGCCTGGGGGCGGGCTATGCGGTGAGTGAAATGGTGACGTCGCGTCCGGACCTGTGGGACACGCTCAAGACGTCGCGCCGCGCCAACCATGCAGGTGAGCCGGGCCCCATTGCCGTGCAGATTGCCGGCACCGAGCCGCGCATGATGGCCGATGCGGCCGTCTACAACATCGAGCGCGGCGCGCAGATCATCGACATCAACATGGGCTGTCCGGCCAAGAAGGTCTGCAACAAATGGGCCGGTTCGGCCCTGATGCAGGATGAGGCGCTGGCGCTGTCCATCGCCCAGGCGGTGGTGGCCGCCTGCGCCCCGCGCAACGTGCCGGTCACGCTGAAGATGCGCACCGGCTGGTGTCAGGCGCACAAGAACGCCGTCACGCTGGCGCGCGCCTTCGAGGGCGCGGGCGTGCAGATGCTGGCGGTGCACGGCCGCACGCGCGAGCAGGGCTACAAAGGTGAGGCCGAGTACGACACCATCCGCCAGGTCAAGGCTGCCGTGCGGATTCCGGTGGTGGCCAATGGCGATATCGCCACGCCCGAGCAAGCGCGTGCCGTGCTGGAGGCTACTGGAGCCGATGCCATCATGATTGGCCGTGCGGCTCAGGGGCGGCCGTGGATCTTCCGTGAAATCGCCCATTTTCTGGCGACCGGCACGCATCTTGCACCGCCGCTGGTGAGCGAGGTCAAGCGCCTGCTGGTGGAGCACCTGCACGACCATTACAGCCTGTACGGCGAGTTCATTGGCGTGCGCTCGGCGCGCAAGCACATTGGCTGGTATGTGCGGGCGTTGCCCGGTGGCGAGGCGTTTCGGGCGCAGATGAATACGCTGGAAGACAGCGCTGCGCAGGTCCTTGCCGTCGAGCGTTTCCTGGACGGGCTGAATGCCACCATGGACCGTATTCCCGCCCTGATGGATGTGACCAGTACCCGAGAACGAGACACGATGGAATTTGCAGCATGAGCAAGAAACACATTGAAGAGTGCGTGCGCACCAGTCTGGAAGGCTATTTCCGGGACCTGCGCGGAACCGAGCCCGACGGCATGCACGACATGCTGGTGCGAGCGTTCGAGAAACCGCTGCTGGAAGTGGTCATGGAGCACGCCGACAACAACCAGTCCAAGGCCGCCCAATGGCTGGGCCTGAACCGCAACACCCTGCGCAAGAAGCTGCTGGAGCACAAGCTCATCCAGTAGCCCTTGCCGCCCTGCGGCCGCTGCCGGCCGCGTCGCCCTTTTTCTAACTACCTCTGCCTCTTTATGAACGCACTTCTTTCCGTCTCGGATAAAACCGGCATCGTCGAACTGGCCCAGGCGCTGCATGCGCAGGGCATCAAGCTGCTCTCCACCGGCGGCACCGCCAAGCTGTTGGCCGACAAAGGCCTGCCGGTCACCGAAGTGGCCGAGATGACCGGCTTCCCCGAAATGCTGGACGGCCGCGTCAAGACCCTGCACCCGCGCGTGCACGGCGGCCTGCTGGCCCGCCGCGATTTTCCCGAGCATATGGCCGCATTGAAGGAACACCAGATCGACACCATCGACGTGCTGGTGGTGAACCTGTATCCGTTTGAAGCCACCGTGGCCAAGCCCGGCTGCACGCTGGAAGACGCCATCGAGAACATCGACATCGGCGGCCCCGCCATGGTGCGCAGCGCCGCCAAGAACTGGAAAGACGTGGCGGTGCTGACCGACGCCTCGCAGTACGCCACTGTGATTGCCGAATTGAAGACCAACGGCAAAGTGTCTGACAAGACCAAGTTCGCCCTTTCCGTGGCCGCTTTCAACCGCATCAGCCAGTACGACGGCGCTATCAGCGACTACCTCTCCGCCGTGCAGGTGGGTGACGACGTGCCCGCGGACAACGCGGCGCCCAAACTCGACCTGTTTCCGGGCCAGAGTAATGGCCGTTTCGTCAAGGTGCAGGACCTGCGCTATGGCGAAAACAGCCACCAGCAGGCCGCGCTGTACCGCGACCTGTACCCGGCACCCGGTTCGCTGGTCACCGCCAAGCAGCTGCAGGGCAAGGAACTCTCCTACAACAACCTGGCCGACGCCGATGCGGCCTGGGAATGTGTGAAGAGCTTCAAGACGCCGGCCTGCGTCATCGTCAAGCATGCCAACCCCTGCGGTGTTGCCGTGGGCGCCAACGCGCTGGAGTCCTACAGCAAGGCCTTCCAGACCGACCCCACCAGCGCGTTTGGCGGCATCATTGCCCTGAACACCGAGCTGGACGAAGCCGCGGCGCAGCAGATCTCCAAGCAGTTTGTCGAAGTGCTGATGGCCCCCAGCTTTACGCCGGCGGCGCT
The DNA here is from genome assembly GCA_049301075.1 of Rhodoferax sp. Lineage (GTDB taxonomy): Bacteria > Pseudomonadota > Gammaproteobacteria > Burkholderiales > Burkholderiaceae_C > Allorhodoferax. The sequence continues at coordinate 4,823 of JBAQKO010000140.1, read as the reverse complement.
GGAAGTGTTCAAGACCAAGGTCAATGTGCGCATCCTGCAGATTGCTATGCCCAAGGGTGGCGCCACCGACTGGGACAACGGCCGCAATGCCATGGACATGAAGCGCATTGGCTCCGGCATTCTGCTGCAGACCTCGGACAACCACGAGCTGACTTTGGCCGACCTGAAGGTGGTCACCACCAAGCAGCCCACCCAGGATGAGCTGAACGACCTGCTGTTCGCCTGGAACGTGGCCAAGTTCGTCAAGAGCAACGCCATCGTCTTCTGCAAAGGCGGCATGACCATGGGTGTGGGCGCTGGCCAGATGAGCCGCCTGGACTCGGCCCGCATCGCCAGCATCAAGGCCGGCCACGCCAACCTGTCGCTAGCCGGAACCGTGGTGGCCAGCGATGCGTTCTTCCCGTTCCGTGATGGTCTGGACGTGGTCGTCGACGCCGGTGCCACCTGCGTCATTCAGCCCGGTGGCTCCATGCGCGACGACGAGGTGATCGCAGCCGCCAACGAGCGCGGCGTGGCCATGGTGTTCAGCGGCGTTCGGCACTTCCGCCACTAAGCGCGGTTCCTGCAGACGCGAAAAAGCCACCCGCGGGTGGCTTTTTTTTGTATTAAATGGGCTTGTAGCGCCCGTGGAATCTGCGCGTGCAGCTTCTCTTTTTATAGCGACTTGAACACTTCGGCGGCGGCTTGCACGGTGGCGGCAATGTCGTCGTCGGTGTGCGCGGCGCCCATGAAGCTGGCCTCGTACAGCGCCGGCGCAAAGTACACGCCCCGGTCCAGCATGCCGTGAAAGAAGGTGTTGAAGCGCTTGCTGTCGGTGGTCATGACCGTGGCGTAGTTTTGCGGCAGGCGGTCAAAGAAGAAGAAGCCGAATAGGCCACCTTCGCTGTCGCCGCAAAATGGAATGCCCGCCGCGCGCGCGGCAGCGGTCAGGCCGGACACCAGCGCCTGTGTCTTGCGGCCCAGGGCTTCATGGAAACCGGGCTTGCTGATCTCCTGCAGCGTGGCCAGGCCGCAGGCGGTGGCGACGGGGTTGCCCGACAGGGTGCCGGCCTGGTACACCGGCCCCAGGGGCGCCAGGTGTTCCATCACCGCCCGCTTGCCGCCAAAGGCCGCCAGCGGCATGCCGCCGCCGATGACCTTGCCCATCACCGTCATGTCGGGCTCAAACCCGGGAATGGCCTTGGCGTACACGCTTTGGGCGCTGCCCAGCGCCACGCGAAAGCCGGTCATGACTTCGTCAAAGATGAACAGTGCGCCGTATTGCGTGCACAGCTCGCGGCAGCGCTGCATGAAGGGCACCGAGGCCCGTACAAAATTCATGTTGCCGGCGATGGGCTCGATGATCAGGCAGGCCATGTCCTTGCCGTGCAGCGCAAAGGCTTCTTCCAGCTGCGCCACGTTGTTGTACTCCAGCACCAGCGTGTGCTGCACCACCTCGGGCGGTACGCCCGCGCTGGTGGGGTTGCCAAAGGTGGCCAGGCCCGAGCCGGCCTTGACCAGGAGCGCGTCGGCGTGGCCGTGGTAGCAGCCTTCGAACTTCAATATCTTGCTGCGGCCGGTGGCGCCGCGTGCCAGGCGGATGGCGCTCATGCCGGCTTCGGTGCCCGAGCTGACCAGGCGCACCATGTCCATGGACGGCACCAGTTTGAGGATGGCCTCGGCCAGTTCCACTTCGCGTTCGGTGGGGGCGCCAAAGGAAAAACCTTCCAGCACCGCGCGCTGCACCGCTTCGACGACCGCGGGGTGGCCGTGGCCCAGGATCATGGGGCCCCAGGAGCCGATGTAGTCGATGTAGCGCTGGTCGTTGGCGTCCCAGAAATGGGCGCCCTGGGCGCGGGCCACGAAGCGGGGGGTGCCACCGACGGCCTTGAAGGCGCGTACCGGTGAATTCACGCCACCGGGAATGACTTTTTGGGCGCGTTGGAACAGTTGCAGGTTGCGGTCAGTGTCGGGTGTCATTGGGTGAGATTTCAAAAGTGGATTCTTGCGGTTCGTCGTCGGTTTCCAGGTGCGCCCAGAACAGGCGGTCCGGCAGCACGCTGCCCATGCCGGGGCGAAAGCCGCTCTCCAGGCAGCGGTCCAGGTAGCTCAGTGCTTCGGTCGCGGCCTCGGCCAGCTCGGTGCCGCTGGCAATCAGGGCGGCCAGCGCGGCGGTCAGCGTGTCGCCCGCGCCGGCAAAGATGGCTTCGAAGTGTTCGAACTTGTTGCTGCACAGCACGGCCGTGGGGCTGCACAACACGTTGTCAATGAACTGGTCGGGTAGCGGGATGCCGGTGACCAGCGTGTAGGGCACGCCAAACTCGTTGGCAGCACGGGCGATGTCGCGGGCGGACGGGCTGCGCTCGGCGCTCCAGTCCGGCAGCAGCCAGCGCGAGAGGGTGCTGTGGTTTCCGACCAACACCGTGGTCTGGGGCAACAACAATTCGTTACAAGCGTCCTGGTACAGGTCAATCTGGTCTTCCTGCCACCACGAGAGGTCGGGCATGTAGGTCACCAGCGGCACGTCGGCGTAGTCGGATGCCAGTTCGGCCACGGCGCTGAGATTCTCGGGCGAGCCGACAAATCCGACCTTGAACACCTGCACGGGAATGTCTTCCAGGATGGTGCGGGCCTGCTCGGTGACCGCCTCGTCGTCCATGGCAAAGTGGTCGTACACCTCGGTGGTGTCGCGGGCGTAGGCGCCCGTGATGACGGGCAGGGCATGCGCCCCCACCGAGGCTATGGCCGTGATGTCGGCCGTGATGCCACCGGCACCGCTGGGATCGTTGGCATTGAAGACCATGACGCAGGCCGATGGTCCGTCGTCGATGGCGTCGTCGTCTACTTCTTCGGGCGCGGGAGATGCCGGCATGGGTGAGCCTGTCTTAGGGTTTGTCATCAGGCTAAATGGCGCACTTGTGGCTGAGGGACCTCATTTTGCCTATAACGCCTCTATACAATCGTTGCATTCTATTCGAAGGCCCTTTAAGCTGTGAGCGATACTAAAGCGTGGATGTGTCTGATTTGCGGTTGGATATATGACGAGGCGGCCGGTGCGCCCGATCATGGAATTCCACCCGGTACCCGTTGGGCGGACGTACCCATGAACTGGACGTGTCCCGAGTGCGGCGCGCGTAAGGAAGATTTTGAAATGGTTCAGATTTGAAAGAGCAATGTTTGGACGGCGCAGGTTGTCCCCCATACATCCATGCCTGTTCAGGAGCACAGTTTTGTGAGTAACACCGCACCCACGTACAAGGTTCTGGTCATCGACGACAGCAACACCATTCGACGCAGCGCAGAAATTTTCCTCAAGCAGGGCGGCCATGAGGTGATGCTGGCTGAGGACGGTTTTGACGCGCTGGCCAAAGTCAATGACTACCAGCCTCACCTTATCTTTTGCGACATCTTGATGCCCCGGCTGGATGGCTACCAGACCTGTGCCATCATCAAGCGCAACCCCAAGTATTCTTCTGTGCCGGTGGTGATGCTGTCCTCCAAGGACGGTGTTTTTGACAAGGCGCGTGGCCGCATGGTCGGCGCCCAGCACTATTTGACCAAACCTTTTACCAAAGACCAATTGCTGCAAGCGGTGCAGCAATTCGGGGCTGTTTTGCAAGGAGCTAATTGATGGCAATCCACAAAGTACTCATCGTCGACGATTCAAAAACCGAGCTCATGTTCCTGACGGACCTGCTGCAAAAGAATGGTTTTGTGGTGCGGACCGCTGAGAACGCAGACGAGGCGTTCAAGCGCCTGGCCGACGAGAAGCCCGACCTGATCCTGATGGACGTGGTCATGCCCGGTCAAAACGGCTTCCAGTTGACGCGTGCCATCAACCGCACGCCTGAGTACACCGACGTGCCCATCATCATCTGCACCAGCAAGAACCTGGAGACCGACCGGGTGTGGGGCATGCGCCAGGGTGCGCGCGACTACATCACCAAGCCGGTCGATGCGGCTGAGTTGTTTGCCAAGATCAAGGCATTGGGTTGATTCGCCACTGACATGGCAACCAACCGAGAAGCACTTCGAGAGCTCCAGTCCAGACTGGCCAGCCGCCTGCAGGCCGCCCGCGCGGAGGGGATGTCCGTTGCCTGGCTGGCCGTGCAGGCCGGCGGGCAGCATTACCTTTTTCCACTCGGGCAGTCCGGGGAGATCTTTCCGTTGTCCAGTTTGCAGGCGGTGCCTTATGCCCGCAACTGGTTTCGCGGTGTTCTCAACATCCGGGGTGGCTTGTACGGCGTGGTCGATCTGGCAGGCTTTGTGGCCGAGGACGGCGGTATTGCGCGAACCGAGCCGGCCGCACAGGACCCCAGCGTGGTTACGCTGAACGTCGCGCTCGAGGTCAACTGCGCGTTGCAGGTCGATGGCCTGTTGGGGCTGCGGGGTGCGGACGCCTTTACGTCTTCCGCGCCGCCGGCCCCCGAGGCGCCGCCTTATTTCGGCAACCGTTTCGTGGATGCCGCCGGCCAGAACTGGCAGGAGATCAATCTGCGCACCCTGTCCCAAACCCCTCAATTCCTGAGTATCAGCGTTTAGACCATCCGTAAGGCCTCACCATGTCCGTAGTCGATCAATTGAAGAACCTGTTTACCAAAAAGCAGTCGGAGTCCGAGCTGGATTCGCGTCTGAGTCTGGCCATGCCGGAGGACTCGGTGAACGTGGCGGGTGCAGAAACCGTACAGGACGCGCCAGCGGCCACGGCGACCGAGTCGGCGGCCACCCCGGGTGAGCCTGCGGTGAACGAGCCGGCCGCTCCGGTCAATGAGGGTGATCTGATCTCCATTCCCGGCCTGGGCCAGCGTACGGTGGTGCAACACCAGCGCACGCTGTCCATCTTG
>JBAQKO010000139.1:0-25356 GCA_049301075.1 Rhodoferax sp. | reverse complement strand
CAGCCCACCTACGTGCAGCAGCACAACACCAGCGACGGTGGAGAGGGTACGGTTCATACAGGCGGGCGTGAAAGGGCTGGAAAACGGGAGCACATAGTGTAGGAGCTTGCGACGGTTTTCCCGGTTCGGGTCATGGGCGGCAAATCCACCAGGCCGATCCCACGGCCAGCAGCAGGCTGGCCCCGAGGGTTGATAGCAGGTTCATGGACATTTCAGAATTGCACGTTCAGGGTGACTTGCACGTTGCGCCCCGCGCCGGGTACATAGAACGCCGGGTACAAGGCGTCGGCGTAGAGGACGTTGGTCACATTGGTGATGTTGCCCTTGAGCACGTAGCGTTCGCTGATGCGGTACTCGGTCATCAGGTCCAGCGTGGCGTACGCGGGGGCCATGAAGCCGGGGTTGCGGTTGGGGGCCTGTTCGCTGCGGAAGTTGATGCCGCCGCCCACGCGCCAGGCGGTGTTGAGCTGGTAGGTGCTCCACACCGTGCCGCTGTGGACAGGGGTTAGCGACGGGCGCTCACCCTCGCGCTCGCCGGGGCCCGCCGTGGGGGCGGCCACGTCGATCACGGCATCGGGCATCCACATATAGGAGCCGAACACTTCCCAGCGGGGCGTCAGGCGGCCGCTGAGGTCGATTTCCAGCCCGCTGGTGTGGCGTTTGCCCGAGAGCAGCAGGGCGGTGGCCGCGGAGTCGGGGTCGGTATTGCGTTCGTTGTATTTGGTGGACTGGAACACCGCCAGCCGGGTGGTGAAACGCTTGTCCGCGCTGTCGAGCTTGGCGCCGAATTCGATGTTGCGACTTTGCTCGGGGTCGGTGTTGGCACTCAGCGCACTGTAGGAGTAAGTGTCGGCTGACGTGTTGAACGAGGTACCGTAAGAGAAGTGGTAGGAGCTGCGGGCGTCGGGCTGGTATAGCACGCCCCAGCGCTGGCTCCAGTCGGCAATGGTCTGGTTGTAGGAGGAGGTGATGGCCCCGCTGGCCGCGATGTTGTCGAAGTTGCCGCGCATGCGGTCAAAACGCAGGCCGCCCAGCACCTTCCAGTTCGGAGCGATCTGCACCATGTCCTGGGCATACAGCCCCAGGTTGTCGGCCACAAAGGCGCTGGACACGCTGGTGACGCGGGAGCCCTCGTCGATCCAGGCCCCGTCGTCCGGGGTGCCCACGGTGGTGTTCGGCTTGGTGACGGCGCTGGCGCGGTAGACGTTCTTGGCTTCCCGCGCCAGGTCGATGCCCGCCAGTACCGCATGCTTCAGGCCCAGCGCGGAAAACTCGGTGCTGTAGTCACTTTGGGCGTAGGTGGCATCCAGGTCCTGGATCTTGGGGTTGTTGCCGCGGCTGAGTACCGTGGCATCCGAAAAGTTGTCCAGTCCCGTGCCGGCGGCCAGCCGGATGGCGCTGGCCCGCAGGTCCCGGGTGTACCAGCCCTTGCGGACCGTGGTCTTGAGCGTGCTGTCGTTCTGGAAGCGGTGCGTGTGGCTGGCGGTTACGTAGTTGGCGGTGCCCTTGTTGTAGTCGCTGGCCATGCCGTAGTAGGCGCTGGGGTCCAGGCGGTTGTTGATGGTGCTGGCCGACGTGGGGGCGCCGGATGTGGGCTTGATCCACGGCATGCCGTAGTTGACGCCGTTGTTGTTTTCCAGCGCGTATGCGCTGAGCGTGAACTCATCTTCCGTGTCAATGCCAAAGCGGTAGGCGGCGGCCAGACCCCGTTTGTCCAGCCGGCTGCCCGCGCCGTTGTTGTCGGCCCGGGTGGCCATGGCGTTGATGCGCAGCGCGGCGTCCTCGCTGGTCTGGATGTTGAAGTCGCCCGTGACACGGCGGTAGTTGTAGCTGCCCAGGGTGGTGGAAATTTCGCTGGCGTCCTCGGTGCGGGGTTGCTTGCTGACCTGGTTGACGGCACCGCCGGTGGAGCCGCGGCCAAACAGCATGGACGCCGAGCCGCGCAGCAATTCGATGCGATCGTTGGCAAACGTGTCGCGCTCATAGAAGGCCGGGTCGCGCATGCCGTCCACAAAGATGTCGCCCGTAGTCGCCAGCGAGAAGCCCCGCAGGCGGATGTCTTCCTCTCCGCCTTCCGAGGCCTGGAAGGTAACGCCGGCGGTGTTGTGGAGCACGTCCTTGAGGGTGTCCAGGTTGCGGTCATCCACGAGCCGCTCGGTCACCACGGTAATGGACTGGGGGATGTCGCGCAGTTGCTGCTTGCCCTTGCCGATGGCGGTTTCGGTGGCGCGGTAGGCGTCTTTGCCCGCTGCGGCCTCCGCCCGCTCCGTGATCACCACGGTTGGCAGGGTGGGCGCCGGGTCGGCGGCATCCTGGGCCATCGCGACCATAGGGGCCATGAACAGCGCGGCGCCGATCGGCAGCAGCGTGCCTGGCGCTATGGATTTCGTAGCTGTTTGCGCAGACTGGGTGAGGTCTGGAGGGCTATTTGGAGCGTAATTTAGGCGTTGTGGCATGGCGGCAGCGGCCCGCTAGGGCGTTGGTTGGCTGGCTATGACACGGCGCACTCGGGCGGTACGTGGCTTGGCTGGCTGTTAGGGGAGTGAACAGCGCCTATTGTACATACAAATGCGAATCATTCTTATTAAATAAAGAATGACCCTACGGTGACTATGGAGCGCTGGCTGGCGCCTCTGGGGGTGGGGTCAATACACCAGCCGTTCCGGGTGGATTTCCTGGAGGATGGTGGTGGCAATCTCTTCGATCGACTTGGTGGTGGTGGACAGCCAGCGAATGCCGGTGCGGCGCATCATGGCCTCGGCTTCGCTGACCTCCCGACGGCAGTTTTCCAGGGAGGCGTATTTCGAGTTGGGGCGGCGTTCGTTGCGGATTTCGCTCAGGCGCTCGGGCTGGATGGTGAGGCCAAAAATCTTGCTTTTGTGCGGTACCAGGGCGGGGGGGAGTTGTCGGCGGTCAAAGTCTTCCGGAATCAGCGGGTAGTTGGCCGCCTTGAGGCCATATTGCATGGCCAGGTACAGCGAGGTCGGCGTTTTGCCACTGCGGCTAACCCCCACCAGGATGACATCGGAATGCTCCAGGTCGCGGTTCATCTGTCCGTCGTCGTGTGCCAGCGAGAAGTTGATGGCCTCGATGCGGTTCTGGTATTCCTTGCTCTTGCTGGCGTCGCTGAAGCGGCCAATGCGGTGGCTGGATTTGAGGTTGAACTCCTTTTCCAGCGGGTGCACGAAGGTGCCGAACATGTCCAGCAGCATGCCCTGGCAACCCTCCTGGATGACCTTGAGCACCTCCATATTCACCAGGGTGGTAAACACAATGGGTCGGTAGCCGTCCACGACGGCGGTGTGGTTGATCTGGCGCACCGCCTGGTGCGCCTTGTCCACCGTGTCGACAAACGGCAGCCGGACATGGCGGGCCTTGGCCTCAAACTGGGCCAGGATGGCGTTGCCGAATGTTTCAGCCGTGATGCCGGTGCCGTCAGAGACGAAAAATACGGTGCGGTGGTGCATGGTGGTGTGGGGTTGGAGTGTCAGAGTAGTGCAAGTGGAGATCGGCGGGGTGGCTGGTGACCCCATGGGGTGACCCCTACAATGTCTGCAATTTAGCGCATTTTTCGCATTTCCCGGATTTAACCAGAACAACAGCAGACAACGGGAAATGGCGGCTGCAGGCTGGCCTGGCGCCGGCTTGGGAGCCGCAAAACGGTTTTAACTTCCGGAGCTTAGCTATGTCGAAACTTTTCAGCCCGACCGATTTGGTCGTACCTTTTGAAAACCTGCGCATGACCGATGTCGAGTCGGTCGGCGGCAAGAATGCCAGCCTGGGGGAAATGATTTCCCACCTGCCAACCGGCGTGAAGGTCCCCACGGGATTCGCCACTACGGCGCACGCCTTCCGGGAGTTCCTGAAATTCGGCGGTCTGACCGAGAAGATCAGCGCCAAACTGGCGGCCTTGGACGTGGAAGATGTCCGTGCCCTGGCCCAGGTCGGCGCCGAGATCCGTGCCTTGGTCGAGGTCCAGCCGTTTCCGCCCGAACTCGAGAAGGGAATTCGTGACGCCTTTGCCACCCTGAGCGCCGGCAATGCGGAGGCCACTTTCGCGGTGCGCTCCTCCGCCACCGCCGAGGACTTGCCCGACGCGTCGTTTGCCGGTCAGCAGGAAACCTTTCTCAACGTGCACGGCATCGACGACATCCTGCACAAGGTCCGCGAGGTGTTTGCCTCGCTCTACAACGACCGCGCCATCAGCTACCGCGTGCACAAGGGCTTTGCCCATGATGTGGTGGCCCTCTCTGCCGGTATCCAGCGCATGGTCCGTTCGGATCTGGGAGCTGCCGGCGTGATGTTCACCATCGATACCGAGTCCGGTTTTTCGGACGTGGTGTTCATCACCTCCAGCTACGGGCTGGGGGAAACCGTGGTGCAGGGCGCCGTCAATCCGGACGAGTTCTATGTGCACAAGCCCATGCTCAAGGCGGGCAAGCGGGCTGTCATCCGCCGCAACCTGGGCTCCAAGCTGCTGCAGATGGTGTTTACCAGCCCGGAAGAAAAGGCGCAGGGCGGCAAGCTCATCAAGACCACCGATGTACCGCCCGAGTTGCGCAACCGCTATTCGCTCACCGATGCCGATGTGGAGCAACTGGCCCGCTACGCGCTGGTGATCGAGCAGCACTATGGACGCCCGATGGACATTGAGTGGGGCAAGGACGGCATCGACGGCCAGCTCTACATCCTGCAAGCACGGCCTGAAACGGTGAAGAGCCAGGCCGGTAACCAGGCCGAGTTCCGCTACAAGCTCAAGGAGTCGGGCTCGGTGCTGGTGGAAGGCCGGGCCATTGGTCAGAAGATCGGAACCGGTCCGGTGCGCATCGTGCACAACATCAGCGAGATGGACAAGGTGCAGGCCGGTGACATCCTGGTAACGGACATGACCGATCCCAACTGGGAGCCGGTCATGAAACGTGCGGCCGCCATTGTGACCAACCGCGGCGGGCGCACCTGCCATGCCGCCATCATTGCCCGTGAGCTGGGTATCCCGGCTGTGGTGGGATGCGGCCACGCCACCGAGACCCTGAAGGACGGCATGCTGGTGACGGTGAGCTGCGCCCAGGGCGATACCGGTTTCATCTATGACGGTCTGCTGGAAACCGAAGTGACGGAAGTGCAGCGCGGCACGATGCCCGCGAGTCCGGTCAAGATCATGATGAACGTGGGCAATCCCCAGCTGGCCTTCGATTTTTGCCAGTTGCCCAACGAAGGCGTGGGCCTGGCCCGCCTGGAGTTCATCATCAATAACAACATTGGCGTGCACCCCAAGGCCATCCTGGACTACCCGAATATCGATGCCGACCTGAAGAAAGCGGTGGAGTCGGTGGCGCGCGGCCACGCTTCGCCGCGTGCTTTCTACGTCGACAAAGTGGCGGAAGGGGTTGCCACCATTGCGGCCGCTTTCTGGCCCAAACCCGTCATCGTTCGCCTGTCTGACTTCAAGAGCAACGAGTACCGCAAGCTGATCGGCGGCAGCCGTTACGAACCCGAAGAAGAAAACCCCATGCTGGGTTTCCGCGGCGCGGCGCGTTATGTCAGCCACGAATTTGGCGAGGCTTTTGCCATGGAGTGCGAAGCCCTCAAACGCGTGCGCAACGACATGGGTCTGAACAATGTGCAGGTCATGGTGCCCTTTGTGCGCACCCTGGGGCAGGCCCAGCGCGTGACCGAGCTGCTGGCCCGCCATGGCCTCAAGCGGGGCGAAAATGAACTCAAGTTGGTGATGATGTGCGAGATCCCCAGCAACGCCATCCTGGCGGACCAGTTCCTGGAGTACTTTGACGGCTTTTCCATTGGTTCCAATGACCTGACCCAGCTCACATTGGGTCTGGACCGGGATTCGGGACTCGAGCTGCTGGCGGCGGATTTCGATGAACGCGACCCGGCCGTCAAGGCACTGATCAGTCTGGCCATTGCCGCCTGCAAGCGCCAGGGAAAATACATCGGCATTTGCGGCCAGGGCCCCAGCGATCACCCGGACTTTGCACAATGGCTGGTGGACGAGGGGATTGTGTCCATTTCCCTTAATCCCGATTCCGTCATTTCTACCTGGCAGCAGCTCGCCGCCAAATGACGGTGCCGGCAGTCGCGCGTTTTGGAGCTCTGCATGCAGGGCTTCTGGCGCTGTGGTTTGCTGTGTCGTTCGGAGTGGTCTTTTTTGCCCATGACCTCCAATTTGTCGTAGCGAACTGGCCGGTCGGGTTCTGGTTTGCGGCCCAGGGTTCGGTGGTGGTTTTTATTGCCATCGTGGTCCTGTTCGCCTGGCTGGCCAACCGGCGCGAGGGGCCTGAACCAGGATTTGATGCCAGGGCTTATACCCTGTACAAGCGCAAGCTGCACCGACGGTTTGCCCTGTACGTGGTGGGCCTGCTGGTCTTTCTGTTGCTGTTGGCGGCGGCAGAGCGTTGGGGGATGTCCAAGGTCTGGGTGGCCGGCATCTTTCTTTCTGCTACCTTGGTTTTGTACGCTGTTATTGGGGTGTACGGCCGCACCGCGGACGCGGCCGAATACTACGTGGCGGGGCGGCGGATTCCAGCGATGTACAACGGCATGGCCACGGCGGCGGACTGGATGAGCGCCGCCTCCTTCATCAGTCTGGCCGGGGGGCTGTATCTGCAGGGTTTTTCCGGTACCGATGCCCAATCCGGAGGGTTGGCCTATGTACTGGGGTGGACGGGGGGGTTTTGCCTGGTGGCACTGCTGGTTGCTCCCTATTTGCGGCGCATGAACCTGTATACCGTGCCCGATTTTTTTGCCGTGCGCTTTGGGGGGCGCTGGCCACGCATGATCGCTGCGCTGGCCGCTGTCTTGTGCTCCTTTACCTATGTGGTGGCACAAATTTATGGCGTCGGGCTGATTACTTCGCGGCTGATAGGGGTTCACTTTGAAATTGGCATCCTGTTGGGGCTGGGTGGCGTGCTGGTGTGCTCGTTTTTGGGGGGGATGCGGGCCGTTACCTGGACGCAGGTCACGCAGTACGTGGTCATCATCCTGGCGTTTTTGATCCCGGTTTCCTGGTTGTCTTACAAGCAGGTCGGGAACCCGCTGGCGCCTTTTGCCTATGGGCAGCAATTGCAGAAGATCGCGGCCATGGAGTTGGAGTTGGCGGATGCGCCGGCGGAACGACAGGTCACGGATGAATTTGCCCGGCGTGCCCATGTTTACGAAAAAAAATTACAGGACGTGGATGAGGCTCTGCAAGCAGAGCGGCAGGGGTTGCGCGATCAACTCCGCGCCATGGGGGGCATGAAGGCCGACGACGACCGTGCGATGCAATTGCGTCGTGAACTCGCCGCCGTGCCCAAGGACGCCAACGCCGCCCGTGAACTCTGGACGCGGGAACTGGCCGAAAACCTGGAGCGGGCCAAGCCCCTGGGCGGCATGCCCTCGCATACGACGCCGTTTGCGGGGGATCCTTCCGGATCGGTGCAGGAACGGGAGATGTTTCAAACCTCCCGGTTGAATTTTCTGGCACTGATGTTTTGCCTGATGGTCGGAACGGCCGGCCTACCCCACTTGCTGACACGTTATTACGCTACGCCGACGGTGGCTGAAGCCCGCAGTTCGGTGGCCTGGTCCCTGTTTTTTATTGCGCTACTGTATTTGTCGGCGCCAGCGTTGGCCGTGTTGGTCAAGTATGAGGTGATGGCGCACCTGGTGGGGCAGCCGTTTGACCAGTTGCCCTCCTGGGTGGCGCAGTGGGCGCGCGATGCGACACTGTTGACGGTGTCCGACATCAATGGTGACCGCATTCTGCAGTTCGCCGAGTTGAAGTTTGGGGCTGACCTGGTGATGCTGGCCAGTCCCGAAATTGGGGGGCTGCCGTACGTGGTTTCGGCCCTGGTGGCAGCCGGTGGGCTGGCCGCGGCGTTGTCTACGGCCGATGGCCTGCTGCTGACCATTGGCAATGCGTTGGCCCATGATGTGTATTTTGAAGGGGACAGCGACAAGGCCCAGGCCATGCGGCGGGTGATGTGGTCCAAGTTCGCCCTGCTCGTGGTGGCGCTGATTGCGGCATATGTGGCTGCGCAGCGGCCAGCGGGCATCCTGTACCTGGTTTCGGCGTCGTTTTCGCTGGCCGGCTCTGCTTTTGTCCCTGCGATGGTGCTCGGAATTTTTTGGCAAGGCACGACCCGCTTGGGCGCGGTGGCCGGCATGCTGGCCGGGCTGGGCACCACGATCTATTACATGGCGATCAACATACCCGCCGTCCGGGCTGCGTTCGGGCTGGCGGGTGAGGGCTTGTGGTGGGGTATTCAGCCGGTATCGGCGGGGGTTTTCGGCGTGACAGCCGGTTTTGCCATGGCCGTGCTGGTGAGCTTTCTGACCCGCCCGAAAAGGCCCATCCCCCTACAGAGCCAGCTTGGGCTATAATCACGGGCTTCGCCTTGCTGCACCTCAATTAGACGCTGAGGGCAGCTTTTCTTACCCGAAGAGTTTTCAAAATCGGGCTATCCAAAAGGAGTATCAATGCGTCACTATGAAATCATTCTCATGATCCATCCGGATCAGAGCGAACAAGTTCCAGCCATGCTGGAGCGTTACAAGGGCATGATCACCGCTGGCGGTGGCAAGGTGCACCGTGTGGAAGACTGGGGTCGCCGTCAGCTGGTCTACATGATCAACAAGCTTGCCAAGGCCCACTACCTGTGCGTCAACATTGAAGCCGATCAGGCTGTCATGTCGGAACTGGAACACGCGTTCAAGTTCAACGATGCTGTGCTGCGTCACCTGACCGTGTTGAAGAAAAAGGCCGAAACGGGCCCCTCTTCCATGATGAAGTCGGTCGAGCGCGAAGATGCGCGCAAGACCCAACAGGCTGAGTACCAGGGTTAAGACAGCATTTTTGCCGACGGAGAGTGTCCGCCAATTCGCTTGTCCTGAGTGCCTGTATTGCAGAGGTTGAAGCCCTGCGTTACACGCCAGCCGGATTGCCCGCCCTGAATCTGCGACTCGAACACGAGTCCGAGGTTCTGGAAGCAGGGCAGAGCAGACAGGTGAAGGCGGCAGTGAAGGCGGTGGCCTTTGGAGCGTTGGCCGAGCGGCTTGTTCGACAAGCAATCGGCAGCGTCTGGAGGTTCAACGGTTTTCTGGCTACTCCCCGAAACGGCAAACACGTTGTGTTTCACATTCAAGAATTTTCGCAAGATTAATTTTTTCAGGAGGCCCTCATGGCCACGTTCAAAAAATTCAACAAAGACAAGCGCCCCAAGCGCCCCGCACAAAATCTGCTGTTCAAGCGCAAGCGCTTTTGCCGCTTCACGGTGACCGGCGTCGAAGAGATCGACTACAAGGACATCGACACCCTGCGCGATTTCATTGCTGAAAACGGCAAGATCATCCCCGCACGCCTGACCGGCACCCGCGCCATTTTCCAGCGCCAGCTCAACACCGCTATCAAGCGTGCGCGTTTCCTCGCCATGCTGCCGTACAGCGACCAGCACAAGATCTAAGGAGTCCGACCATGCAAATCATTCTGCTCGACAAGGTCGTGAACCTGGGTGGCCTCGGCGATATCGTCAAGGTCAAGGACGGCTACGCACGCAATTTCCTGATTCCTTCGGGCCGCGCTCGTCGCGCCACCGAAGCTGCCAAGGCCGAGTTTGAAGCCAAGCGCGCGGAGCTGGAAAAAGCTGCTGCCGCAAAATTGGCTGAATCCCAGGCTCTGGGCGAGAAGCTGGCTGGTACCACCATCAAGCTGACGCAAAAAGCTGGCGTGGACGGCCGTTTGTTCGGTTCCGTGACCAACTCGGACATCGCTGAAGAACTGGTCAAGAACGGCTACAAAGTGGCCAAGTCCCAGATCCGCATGCCAAACGGTCCGATCAAAATCGTGAGCGACAGCACGGTCAGTGTGGCTCTGCACACCGACGTGGTAGTTGACATCACCGTTTCCGTGTACGGCGAAACAGCCTAATCGGCCAGGGATGCCAGGGCCTCAGGTTCTGGCAGAAATGACGCAAAAGCCGCCAGGGCCTGCCCCTTGCGGCTTTTGTATTTGTGGCACAGCTTATTCAGCGATTTCCACAGCTTGCCCACATGTTGTACCGGGTTTATGCCCAGTCTTTCACTCGACACCGCCAGGCAAGCCGCGTAGCATCCCATGCTAAGCCGCATCACCTTCCACAGAGCCAACCATCCACCATGTCCGCCGTATTTTCCGCCGTAGACGAATACGGCCAAGACCGTCAAATTGCCCAGTTGCGTGTCCCGCCGCACTCCATTGAAGGTGAGTCCAGCGTGCTCGGCGGCTTGTTGCTGGACAACGACGCGTGGGACCGCGTGGGGGACATCCTGGTTGACGGTGATTTCTACCGTTATGAACATCGCCTGATTTATGCCGCCATCGGCTCGCTGGTCAACGCCAGCAAGCCGGCGGACGTGATCACCGTGTTTGAACACATGCAGAGCCAAGGCCGGGCCGAAGAGATTGGTGGACTGGCGTACCTCAATTCGCTGGCCCAGTATGTGCCCAGTGCCAGCAATATCCGCCGCTACGCCGAGATCGTGCGCGACCGCTCCATTCTGCGCAAGCTGGTCAGCGCCAGTGACGAAATTGCCACCAATGCGTTTAACCCCCTAGGTCGGGCGGTCTCGGAGATCGTGGATGAGTCCGAACAAAAGATCTTCAATATCGGCGAGCAGGGTAAGCGCAACAAACAAGGTTTTCAGGCGATGGATTCGCTGGTGGTCAAGTTGCTCGATCGCGTGCAGGAGATGGCCGACAACCCCAACGACGTGACCGGGGTGCCCACGGGTTTCTATGATCTGGACCGCATGACGGCGGGTCTGCAGGCCGGTGATCTGATTGTGTTGGCAGCCCGTCCGTCCATGGGTAAGACGGCGCTGGCCATCAATATTGCCGAACACGTGGCCCTCAATGAGGGCTTGCCGGTGGCTGTGTTTTCCATGGAAATGGGCGCCGCCCAGCTGGCGGTGCGTATTGTGGGTTCCATCGGACGGATTGACCAGGGCCATCTGCGCACGGGCAAGCTGACCGATGATGAATGGCCGCGCTTGTCGGAGGCTATCGAGAAGCTGCGTACTATTTCCCTGCATATTGATGAAAGCGCAGGCTTGAACTCCAGCGAACTGCGGGCCAATGCACGGCGTTTATCCCGCCAGTGCGGCCAGTTG
Source organism: Rhodoferax sp. (assembly GCA_049301075.1). Taxonomy (GTDB): domain Bacteria; phylum Pseudomonadota; class Gammaproteobacteria; order Burkholderiales; family Burkholderiaceae_C; genus Allorhodoferax. The sequence continues at coordinate 14,214 of JBAQKO010000139.1, read as the reverse complement.
GGGCTGATTGTGGTCGACTACTTGCAGCTTATGAGTGGCAGTAGCAGCGATGGTGAAAACCGCGCGACCGAGCTGGGGGAGATTTCCCGGGGTTTGAAAATGCTGGCCCGCGAGTTGAAGTGCCCCGTCATTGCGCTGTCCCAGCTCAATCGCAGTGTGGAGCAGCGCCCCGATAAACGGCCCATGATGAGCGATTTGCGTGAATCCGGCGCTATCGAACAGGATGCCGACATCATCATGTTCATTTACCGCGACGAGTACTACACCAAGGACGCCTGCAAGGAGCCGGGCGTAGCCGAGGTCATCATTGCCAAGCAGCGTAATGGCCCTACCGGGACTGTCAAACTCGCTTTCCTGAACCGGATTACCAAGTTTGAAAGCCTCGCCAGCGGCGGCGGGGACTACTAGGCCTCCTTTTTCTTCGTGCCCCGGAGTGCGGGGCTTGGGTGTCACACCGCAGGCCAATTCGAAGCGAATAGGCCCCTGCGCGTCTCTGCGCGCGCCCCGCATTCTGCGCAGGCGCCCTTTCAGTTTCCACTAGATAGAGCAGGATTTGACGTATCCCGTCGCGCGCCGACTGTAGGTGTCTGGGAAATTGATTATTCGCAATAGCGCGGGGTGCGAATTGGAGATTAATACCTCTCAGGCAGAACAAATTGTTACTTGTTTTTACGGCAAGTCCAGTTTGTCCGCTCGGCGGCTTGGCCGCTGACTGGGGTTCTGCTACTGGTTCAGTTGCCTTTAAGAGAGGTGGCTGGTGGGTTGACCTAACTGGAGAGTAAATATGAAACAACTTTATCTTGCAACTCGTAAATTTCTGCGTGACGAAGAAGGTGTGACCGCCATTGAGTACGGACTCATCGCCGCTCTGATCGCAGTGGCGGTGATTGCCACGGTGTATCTCGTTGGGCAGGAATTGAACAACACGTTTGTCAAGATCAAGACCTGCCTGGTCACACCTGCGAATTGCGGTACCTGATGCGGTAGTTGGCTTGAGCCAACACACCGGTGGTGGGGCGCGCAAGTGCCTTCACCGCCGGGGGTGTTGGTTGCGGGTTTGTTGCATTTTTACCAAGGGTCACCCATGAAGAATTTTGCGCTTGCTGTTCAAAAATTTCTGGATGATGACCAGGGGTTGACGGCGATTGAGTACGGCCTGATTGCTGCCGTGCTGGTCGTCGCGGTCATTGTTACGGTGTCCCTGGTGGCGCGCCAGCTGGATGCGACGTACGTGAATGTCAAGAACTGTGTTCTTAGTCCCTCCACCTGCAAGTAGTGGCGCGTATGACTTTTAATTTCACTCCGGCAAGCTGGCAACTGTGGTGCTTTGCCACCCTGGCGTTGGTCATGCTGATGGCCATTGATATGGATCAGCGAGAGCGCCGCATTCCCAATGTTCTGGTTGTCTTGACGCTCGTGGCGGGCGTCGTTTTGCATGCCTTGGGCCCCGCCAATGAACGCGCGGGCTTGTTCAGCGCATTCCCGGGTGCACTGGGCGCGGGTCAGGCTTTGTTGGGCGTGCTGACCGGTTTGCTTGTTTTTTTGCCGTTTTATTTCGTGGGGGCCATGGGGGCAGGGGACGTCAAGTTCATGGCCGCTTTGGGTGCCTTCACGGGGCCTTGGGACGCCGTCGGTTTGGCGTTGACCGTTCTGGTTGCCGGAGGTGTGCTGGCCCTCTTGCGCATGTTGATGAAACGCAATTCCCGATTGGTGCTCGGCAATGTAATGGTGGTACTGGGTGGCTTGGGTCGGGGGGGGCCTCGGGCTTTTGATCCGGTTACCCAGTCGGCGGATCGCATGCCCTACGCGTTTGCTTTTGCCCTGGGTCTCGCGGCGTACGGTTATGTCCGGCTTTCCGGCATTGCGTGATTTTTGGGACGTTGATCTTTTGAATTTGAATCAAGGAAGGTGAAAAATGAAAAACACACGAGCAATGGCCATGATATTGCTTTCCTTGCTGGCGGGGGCGGTGGCGGTCTGGTTGGCGGCGCAATGGGTCGGGCAGCGCGCCAGTGAAAGCACCACCTTGATCGTAGCAACCAGTACAGATCTGGACCCGGGGACGGTGTTGAGTCCGGAAATGCTTCAGATTGTTGCCTGGCCATCCAACTCGGTGCCGCCTGGCGCCTTCACGGAGGCCAAGAAGCTTGATGGTCGGGTGGCAGTCGATCGGATACTCAAGGGCGAGGCTGTCCTGGAAGGCAAGCTCGCGCCGGTGGGCGCCATGGGCGGCTTGTCGTCCGCCATTCGGAGCGGCAAACGCGCCATCAGCGTGCAGGTCAACGAGATTGCGGGCGTGGCGGGCTACATCCGGCCGGGCAGTCTGGTGGACATCATGGTGAACACACGGGAAGAGCGGGACAAGGCCGTTTCGAAAATCGTGCTGGAAAAAATTCTGGTGCTTGCTGTGGCGCAGGATGACAAGCGGGACCAGACCAAACCCCGGGTAGTCAGTGCCGTCACGCTGGAAGTCGATCCTGAACAGGCCGAAAAAATTGACTTGGCACGCAACATCGGAACCCTGTCGCTGGTCTTGCGCAATCCGCTGGATCAGGCAGGCACGGTGACCTCCGGTGCCCACCGCGACGATTTGATGAACACAGCGGTTGCAGCTGATGCGGCGCAGGCGCCGTCACAAAAGGCTTCTGCTCCACGCGCACCTGCACGACCCAAGGCAGCCGGCTCCGGTCGTGCAAGTGGTGGGAAAGCAGGGACTCCGGAAGTCATCCGCGGTGTGCAGAAAGCCAACTCTGATTTTTGAGGCGCCAAATGAACAATATATCTAAATCTCTTCACGGCAACGGGATGCGTCTGTCCGTTTGTGTTCTCGCCATGGCGACTCTGGGTGCCTGGAGCAGCCAGGCCCTGGGGCAGAAGCCAAGCGTTACCAAAGGCAATGCGACGGCTGCCGGCACGGCCGCGCGGGCAGCAACCACCACCGACTTGGCCACAGTGGGGCCTGCCCTGGATCTGGTGATTGGCAAGTCCACGCTGATGCGTCTGCCGTCGCCGATTGAGCGTATCTCTGTTGGCAACCCCAATGTGGCCGATATTTCACTGATCAGTCCGGTGGAACTGTACTTGCTGGGCAAGAGCTATGGCTCGACCAATTTGATGATCTGGCGCAAGGGCGGAGCGACTACGGCAATCGACGTCAACGTCAGCATCGATGCCGACCGGATGGAGAAGAAGTTGCGCGAGCTTCTGCCCGAAGAGAAGGGGATCCGGGTGCGTCCAGCGGCGGATTCCGTGATCTTGACCGGTACCGTTTCCAGCGCGACCAAGGCGAAGTTTGCCGAAGACATTGCCAACGCTTTCGTACATGACATCAATCGCAATCTCGTGTTGCCCGTCACGGCCGGCAATGCCAAGGTGCAGGCCGGAACCGCGTTGCCGCTGCAGGGCACCGCAGGAATGGGGGGCGGCGGTGGAGCGAAGGTCGTCAACCTGTTGCAGGTGACACAAGGCCAGCAGGTGATGCTGGAGGTCAAGGTGGCGGAAGTCTCCAAGACACTGCTGGACAAACTGGGCGTCAATTTCAATGTGGGCGCGACGACCGCCGGCATTACCTACAACATTCTGACCAATCTCCTGATCAGCGGCTCTGGCGCCGTCAGTATTCAGGGTAGCAATGGCAATTTGCTGAAAATCGATGCCGAGAAAAAAGACGGGTTGATCAAGATTCTGGCTGAGCCCAATATTATTTCCATTAGCGGGCAGGAGGCCAGTTTCCTGGCTGGCGGAAAAATCTTTATTCCCGTGGCCCGTGTCAACGGCACCACCGGTGGGAGCACCATCACCCTGGATGAGAAAGAGTTTGGGGTGGGTCTCAAATTCACGCCCACGGTGCTGGATGGCGGACGCATCCACCTGAAGGTGGCCCCCGAGGTGTCGGAGTTGTCGCAGACGGGATCACCGTTCACCACGGTGGACGGCACAACGGCCATTTTGCCAAGTTTCACCACACGGCGTGTGCAGACCACCGTGCAGTTGATGGACGGTCAAAGTCTGGCGATTGCCGGCTTGATCAAGAACAACGTGTCCGAAACATTCAAGCGGGTGCCCATTCTGGGGGAAGTTCCCATCCTGGGGGCGCTGTTTCGCAGCAGCGAGTTTCAGAACGATCGCTCTGAACTGATGTTCCTCATTACGCCGCGTCTGGTCAAGCCGCTCGACGGGCCGGCCGCTTTGCCAACCGACAGTTTCACCCCTCCGGGCCGGAGTGAGTTCTTCATGGGCGGCAAGATGGAAGGCGGCGGTAATCAGGATGTGCCGCCAGACCGGGCCAGCACACCTACAGCCCCGCCGGCATCCTCGTCGGGTGGTTTTGAACTCAAATAACGGAGCGTAGCCATGTCCCTTCAAAAAACACACACGCTGTTTCTGCTTCCCGCGCTGCTGGGCGTTGGAGCGCTCCTGGCAGGGTGCGCCGGTCCATCCACTCCCGAATTGGATGCCAAATTTGGCGATGCGGTCCGTGCGTCGCGTGAGCGGCAAACCCTGACGCCAACGGCGTCCGTCAACAAGGACCCCGTTCTGGGAATTGACGGCAAGGCCGCAGTCAATGCCCAGGAGCGGTACCAGGATTCCTTCAAGTCACCGCCCAAGACGTTTGAGATTCTGGGCATTGGTGGCTCTGTGACGGGGCAGTGACCCGTCCGGAATGCTGATTCCAGGTGCGCACCATGATCCGGCTCAAGCTTATGCCATCGTCCCTGCGGCGGCAGCAGGGCGCCGTTACGGTGTTGCTGGGGTTCACCCTGGTGGTATTGATCGGTTTCGCAGGTCTGGCCATTGACTTGGGACGTTTCTTTGTCATCAAGAGCGAGCTTCAAAATGCGGTAGATGCCTGTGCCTTGGCGGCCGCGTCGCAGCTGCGTCCCGGCCAGAACAACGCGTCTGCGCTGACCAAGGCCGTGGCCTATGGTCGGCTGTTTTCCACAGGTGGACTGGGCAACCTGGATGCCATCAAGAACCGGGCCAATTTCCAGAGCGAAGTCGTCGCCATCGCCCCTGACCAGGTTACCTTTTCCGACACCATCAATGGTACGTACCTGGATAGCAGCAGCGCCAACTACAACACGGCGGCTTATGCCCAATGCAGCTATCCCCTGAGCGGCCTGCCCATTTATTTCATGCAGCTGATCAATCCGGACTTTGTCAGCCAGACGGTCAGCGCCACGGCGGTCGCGACGATGGCGCCATCGGCTTCGGTATGCGCCATTCCCGTTGGTGTGTGCAAAGCCTCGGGGGGGAGTGCATCAAACAATTTCAATCTGACGCCGGGTCAGTGGTTGGCGGCGAAAAGTGCGGCCCCGTATGGAACCGGCAATTTTGGCTGGATTGATTTCACACCACCGGCCGGAGGGGCGAATGAACTGGCCGACTTGCTGGACGGCAGTGGCCAGTGTGAACTGAACGTGGGTGCACACGTGGGTGAGCAAGGCCAGAAAACCAGCCTGGATGTGGCATGGAATAGCCGGTTTGGCGTCTACAAGAACGGTGGCGGCAACCCCAAACTGAACAGCGCACCACCCGACTTTACGGGGTATGCGTATTCAACGGACAGCAAGAGTTGGCCGTCGGGTTTCAATGCCTATTCGGGTACACCCACGGTTCCCGGCGTCGTCAATTTCCAGACGGCCCGCAGCAGCCATATGCCCTATCAAAGTGGTGCGCCCTTTGGCACCAGCGGTGGCTATTCTGCAGCCACGTCGGCGGAACTCATCCAGTACGGCCGCGACCGCCGGCTGGCGGTAGCCCCGGTGGTGGACTGTTCGGTGTGGAATGCCAATGGCAACGCGCAACCGGTCGTGGAGGGTTGGGCTTGCGTGCTGATGCTCAACCCCATGAAGGTTGGTGGTTCACCCAATGACGCCAACGTGGAATTCATTGGCCTGAGCAATGTCGCCGGCAGCCCGTGCGCATCCGCCGGAGCGGCCGGTACCGCGGGTCCCTTGATCCCCGTCCTGGCGCAGTGAGAAGAAGATCATGAAGCTACACAAGCAAAGAGGTGTCGCGGCGGTGGAGATGGCCTTGATCATGGTGCCCATGCTGATCCTGTGCTTTGGCATTGTGGAGCTGGGGCGTGCACTCTATATGTACAACGGGCTGGTGAAGGCGACGCGTGGGGCGGTCCGTTACATGACGTCCCAGAGTCTGTCCAGCCCGCCAGCCGGAGAGACGGCGGCCTCCATCCGGCTCAAGGCCCGCTCATTGGCCGTGTGCGGTGCTACCGATTGCTCCGGCAAGGATCCGTTGACGCCCGGACTGGTTCTGGCGCAGGTGTCGGTCTGTGATTTGCTCAGTTGTCCGACAACGCACAGCAATGTGTCAACGGGGCAGGGAACGGCCAACCTGGTTTCCGTCACCATTGGCGGAACGGGCGCCGCCGCCTATGACTTCACGTCGATCATGCCGTGGGTGATTCCAAATATGGCTTTTGCTCCGGTCACGACGACCATGGTTTCTCAGTATTTTTAGGGGACGGGTTGTGCGCGCACCATCACATTTCCTTGCGCCCCATGCAACGCCGCGACGCCGGCAGCGGGGAGAGGCGATCGTCGAGTTTGCCTTGGTGGCACTCATGTTCATTACCTTGTTGCTGGGCATCATGGAGTTTGGTCGCTGGATGTTCACGCTCAATGCCGCGGGTGAAGCCACCCGGTGGGGGGCCCGTTTGGCCACGGTTTGCGATTTGAACGATGCCCACATCAAGCAGAAGATGCGCTACATCCTGGCTAACGTGGATGACGCGCAAATTTCCATTACCTACGCGCCGCCCAATTGCGATGCCAGTAATTGCAAAACAGTGGAGGTTGCGATTGTGAATGCGACCTTTACGCCCCTCATTCCCTTCTTTGGCGTGGCCTTGCCTCTCCCCGCGTTTACCACCAATTTGCCCCGGGAGCTGATGAAAAGCGCCGGCAATCCCGTTTGTTCGTGAACCATCGGAATGATCAATAAAAAACTAACCAAGGGATGTTGCTATGACACTTAAAGTATCGGCCATCTTCGAATCCAAGCAGATGCTGGACGGAATGGCTGCATCCATTGCAGTGCTGCCGCAGATCCAGTTCACGGCACACAAAGGTACGTTTGAACAGCTGGGTTCCGTGTTGCAGAGCGATAAGCCCGATGTGGTGATCCTGGAATTTCCAAATGCGGATGAAAAGGCCATCGCGCAGGTAGAGTTGGCCCTGCAAGGGGGGCATGAAACGCACCTGATTCTGGCAAGCCCTGATCGCTCGGTGGATTTCCTGATGCGGGCCATGCGCGCGGGCGTTCGGCAGGTCCTGCCAACGCCACTCGAATTTGCCAGTGTGCAGCAGGCGCTTCAGCATGCGCGCGGCAACCAGACCAAGGCGGCCCGCGTCGAGAAGCAGACGGGTTTGGTCCTGGGCATGGTGGGCTCCAAGGGCGGCGCTGGATCCACGTTCCTGGCGACCAATCTGGCCTACGCCCTGTCGCGCCAGGGCAAACGGGTGGCCGTGATTGATCTCAACCTGTATTTTGGCGATGCTGTGGTCTTCTTGGGTGACAGCAAGCCCACGTCCAACGTGGTGGATCTTGCCCGCAAGTCGGAGGGGCTCGACGCGGTCCTGCTCGACTCCAGCATGATCAAACTCGGTGAGCGTTTGCACATTCTGGTTGCCCCGGAGTCGCCGGAATACGTGAAGTACGTGTCACCTTCGGACATCGAGCGCATCATCCGGCTGGCACGCACGTGCTACGACGTGGTGGTCATTGATGCCAGTGCTTTGCTCGATCCGCTGACGGTCCAGGCACTGGACATGGCGGACATCATCTATCTCTCTCTTCAGTTGAATTTGCCATTTGTGCGCGCCGCCAAGCGCATGGTCGAGGAGTTCCGAGGCTTGGGTTACTCCAACGAGAAAATCCGGGTTGTCATCAACCGCTTTGAAAAAGGCGGGGAAATCAAGCTGGAAGATGTGGAAAAGGCGACCTTGCTGAAAGTCAACCGCACCATTCCGAACAGCCACGGTCCTGTGACGGATTCGATCAACCAGGGCATTCCCCTGCTGGAATTGATGCCACGCGATGCGGTGTCCCACGCGCTGCAGGATTGGGCACACGAATTGGCACCGACGTCGCAACCGGTTGAAGGTGGTTGGTGGCATGGAATCAAGAGGTCCTTATCATGAGTTTGCGAGACACAAAAAGCAGTTCCGGCACCCATTTGGGGTCCGAGATTTGGGAGGGAACCCGACCCCGGGAAATCTCCGAGTACTACAAGCTCAAAGCCAAGTTGCACCAGGACCTGATCGGTCGTGTGGATCTGGAGGTACTGGGGAACATGCCGCCCGACCGTCTGCGCGAGGAGCTGGCGGGTCTGGTTGAGAAGATGCTGGATGCCTCCGGTGTGGCCCTCAACTCGGCAGACCGCAAGCGCATGGTTTTGGACATCCAGAACGAGGTCATGGGGCTGGGGCCGCTGGAGCCCTTGCTGGCAGACACCACGGTGTCCGACATTCTGGTGAATGGCCCGAAGAAGGTGTACGTGGAGCGGCGAGGGCGCCTGGAGGCGACCGACGTGACGTTTACCGACACGGCGCACCTGATGAAAATCATCGACAAGATCGTCTCCCGGATTGGACGCCGCGTTGACGAGTCCAGTCCCATGGTGGATGCACGCCTGGCTGACGGATCCCGTGTGAACGCCATCATTCCGCCGTTGTCCCTGGATGGCCCGTTACTTTCCATTCGCCGGTTTTCCGCCATACCCTTGAAAACCGAGGATTTGATTCGCTTCAAAACCCTGACGCCCGAACTGGCAGCACTGCTCACGGGAATGGTGCATGCCAAGCTGAATATCCTGATCTCGGGTGGTACCGGTACCGGGAAAACAACCTTGCTCAACGTGATGTCTGGCGCCATACCTCCCACCGAGCGGATTGTGACGATTGAAGACGCTGCCGAACTCCAACTGCAGCAGCCCCATGTGGTGCGGCTGGAGACGCGGCCCCCCAACATTGAGGGCAAGGGAGAGGTTACGCAACGGGCGCTGGTGCGCAACAGTCTGCGGATGCGACCGGACCGCATCATTGTGGGGGAAGTGCGTGGGGTGGAGGTTCTCGACATGCTGCAGGCCATGAACACGGGACACGAAGGTTCCATGGCGACGGTGCATGCGAACACCCCCCGCGACGCCCTGACGCGTCTGGAAAACATGGCGGGCATGGGGGGCGTGAGTGTGCCGCCGAAAGTCATGCGCCAGCAAATTTCGTCCGCCATCTCCGCCATCATCCAGATCGGCCGGTTGACCGATGGGCGCCGCAAGCTGATCAGCATGCAGGAAGTGGTCGGCATGGAAGGCGACATCATCACCATGCAGGAAATCTACGCCTTTACCCAGACCGGCGTTGCCGACGACGGAACGGTGGAGGGCTATTTTGGTGCGACGGGGGTACGTCCCGAGTTCATGAAGCGACTTAAGGCGTACGGCATCAACGTGTCCGACCAGGCGTTTGACCCACGCAAAACTTACCAATGACACCATGAGTTCTACCTACGCTTTGTTCTTGATGCTGGGGTTCCTGGCGGTTTTTCTGTTGCTGGAAGGACTGTTCCAGCTGTGGAACAGCACGCGAAACCCGGAAGTCAAGCGGATACGTCAGCGCCTGCGTGCGATGGCGACGGGACACGCCCAGGTGGCCTCTGGCGAGCTGGTCAAGCGGCGGACGTTGAGCAAGGTGGAGCTGGTGCATGAGATGCTGTCGCTCATCCCGGGAATCCAGCGTCTGGATCGGCTTTTGCTGCAGGCCAGTTCCAGTCAGACGGTTGCTTTCCTGCTGACAGCTTGTCTGCTGGCCGCCATGGCAGGTTCCGTGCTGGCCACTGCGCTCCACTGGACGTGGATCTGGGGACTGGTGTTGGTGGTCGGGCTGGCTTCGCTGCCCGTCTTGCGCCTGCGGTGGATTCGATCCCGGCGCCTGAAGCAGCTCAGCGCCCAGTTGCCCGACGCGCTGGACCTGATCTGCCGTGCCTTGCGTGCCGGGCATGCTTTTTCTTCCGCGCTGTCCATGGTGGGCAACGAAGCAGCCGAGCCCACTGCGACCGAGTTCAAGACCACGTTTGATGAAATCAATTTCGGTATCTCGACCAAGGATGCGTTGAGCAATCTGGCGGTTCGGGTTCCGATCGCTGACATGCGCTTCTTCGTCATGGCCGTCATCATCCAGCTCGAGACCGGCGGCAATCTGGCGGGCTTGCTGGCCATGTTGTCAAACCTTATCCGGGAACGGTACAAGTTGTTTGGCAAGATCCGGGTGTTGGCCGCGGAGGGCAAATTGTCGGCCTACATCCTGACGGCCTTGCCGTTTGTCGTGGCCGGTGCCATTCAGGTTGTGAATCCGGGCTATATGCGTATTTTGTTTACGGATCCCACGGGCATATCCATCACGATAGGTGCGCTGTGCATGATGGCCTTGGGGGTGTTCCTGCTGTGGCGCATCACCAGTTTCCGCGTTTGAGAGGGTAGACCATGTTGAATGTCATTTTGATTGCGGTCTTCATATCCGTAGCGGGGCTGGTGCTGGGACTCGGCATGTGGTTCAACCGGGGGGAGGTTCTGGGCCGCCGGTTGGGGCAGCTCAAAGAGCATGCGCAGACGCCGCTGGACCAGTCCGCCCAATCGGGTTCGTCCTGGCTGGCCAGAGTGGCCCGGTTTTTTGCGCCCATTGCAAGCCTGTCAACGTCCAAGGATGCCGGCGATGCGTCTTACCTGCGGGTCAGGTTCTTCAACGCGGGTTTGCGTCAGGCCTATTGGCCCATGCTGTACCTGGGGGCCAAGAGCATTTTTGCCCTGCTGTTCCCCCTGGTTTTTTTGGTCTACGGTGGGTTTTTCAGCGACACCGGCATTGCCAAAACGACGCTCTTTGTCATGTTTCTGCTGTCGGGTCTGGGTTACTACCTTCCCAACCTGATCCTGAGCCTGCTGGCCCGTTCGCGGCAGCGGGAGATCGATGAGGCTTTACCCGATGCCATTGACCTCATGACGGTTTGCGTGGAGGCGGGATTGGCCATTGATGCCGCCATGCGGCGCACCTGCGAGGAACTGGATATGCGCAGCCCGGCACTGGCAGAAGAGTTGAACCTGGTGACGCTGGAGTTGCAAGTGGGGGCTTCGCGCGAGGGGGCTATGCGCAACCTGGCGTTGAGAACTGGCGTGGCGAGCGTCGCAACCTTTGTGACGATTCTGCTGCAGTCGGGTCAATTTGGAACCAATATCGGCGACTCCCTGAAAGTGCTGTCCGACACCATGCGTGAACAGCGCAAGCTGCGTGCGGAGGAAAAGGCTGCCAAAGTGCCCTTGAAGCTTTTGTTCCCCATGATTTTTTTCATCTTCCCCGCGTTGTTCGTGGTCCTGATGGGGCCGGCCATGATCAGCGTTTTCCGGGTGCTGCTGCCCACGCTGGGTTCGGTACGTTGATACTTTCAGGAGAATCTCATGCGTCACTATGGAAAATTGATAGCCACCGTGTCCACGGGAACGCTGATGGGATGCACGCAGCTTTCCATGCTGCTGTCCCCCGGCGACCCTGCCGTGGCCCATTCGGCCAAGGGAACAACGGCGGTGGCGCGTGTAAACAAACCTGCGCCGGGCCTCGCAACGCCGGCTTCGGTGGTGGATGCCTGGTTCCTGCAGGGAAAGAACGCCCACGGAACCGGTGAGCTGGCGCGCGCTGAAGAGCTGTACGGCAAGGTTCTGGAGAAAGATCCGGCCCACGCGGGGGCGCTCAATGCCATGGGGGTGCTGTATGCCAACACCGACCGACTGGACAAGGGCATTGCGCTTTTCCATCGGGCGTTGCTGGTGGAGCCCCAAGCATCCCATGTGTACAACAACCTGGGTTATGCCCTGTTGTTGGCCGGAAAACTGGACGAAGCCGACTCGGCCCTCCAGCGTGCGCTGGACTTGAGCCCGGCACGCCCGGCTACCCTGAAAAATCAGGAACTGTTGGCCCAGGCCAGGCTTGCGCGCGCGGTGGCGGCGCAGCCCGTTACGGCCGCTACTGAAGTGAATGTGTCGGCCAGCCCCTCCGGTCAGACCATCGTTGCAGTTGCTCCCAATGTGTATGCGTTGCGGGACAAACCCGCCGCTACGGGGGCAGTCCCCTCGCAAGCGGCGCCAACTCCCGTGGCCACCACAACCAGCAACCCGCCGGCGGAGCGTGAAGTCGCGCGCGCGGGTGCCCGTGTGCCGAATCCGCAGTCAGCTGATGCGGCCGCCCTGCGCGGGGTCAAAATTGAGGTTTCCAACGGCGTGGGCATTCGTTACATGGCGCGCCGTACGGCCGAGCGTCTGGCGCCCATGGGGTTGGTCACCACACGCCTGACCAACCAGGCGGGCTTTCGGCAAATGAAGACCGAAATCCAGTTCAGTGCGGGGCAGCAAGGTGCCGCCGACGCCTTATCCGCCAAGCTGCCCGTGGCCGTGCAGGCGGTGCCCACCCGGGTGCTGGGACAAAACGTGCAGATGCGCCTGGTGCTGGGGCGTGACTTGGCGGGCAAGGCCATTGCGGCGTGGTTGCAGGCAAGCGAAGCATCCACCGCGGCGGTGGTGATCCACCACGACGGCTGGCTCTGGGCGTGACCGCGGGGCCGACCCACCGGGAAGGGCGGGTCGGTGGTTCCGGGTACGCCGGGTTACAGCACTTCGCTGGCGAAATCGGCCAGGCGTGAACGTTCGCCGCGCGCCAGCGTGATGTGGCCGCTGTGCGGCCAGCCCTTGAAGCGGTCGACGGCGAAGGTCAGTCCGGACGAGCCCTCGGTCAGGTAGGGCGTGTCGATCTGGGCCAGGTTGCCCATGCAGATGATCTTGGTACCGGGGCCGGCACGGGTGATGAGCGTTTTCATCTGCTTGGGCGTCAGGTTCTGCGCTTCATCGATGATGACGTACTTGTTCAAAAAGGTGCGCCCGCGCATGAAGTTCATGCTCTTGATCTTGATGCGGCTGCGAATCAGCTCATTGGTGGCAGCACGGCCCCATTCGCCGGCACTGGTGTCGGTCTTGCCTAGGACTTCCAGGTTGTCGTCCAGTGCGCCCATCCAGGGTCCCATTTTCTCTTCTTCGGTACCGGGCAAAAAGCCGATGTCTTCCCCCACGCTGACGGTGGCGCGGGTGACGATGATTTCGGTGTAGCGACGGTCCTCCAGCACCTGTGTCAGACCGGCGGCAAGCGCCATCAGGGTCTTGCCGGTGCCAGCAGTTCCCGTCAAGGTGACGAAGTCGACTTCCGGATCGGTGAGCAGGTTCAGCGCAAAATTCTGTTCGCGGTTGCGTGCGGTTACGCCCCATACGGCGTTTTTGAGGTGGTTGAAATCCCGCAGGGTTTTCAGGACGGCGGTGCTGCCCCGGATTTCCGTGACCCGGGCGTACAGGCTGGGCTCGCCCGGGGACTCGAAATACACAAACTGGTTGATCAGCAGGGCGGGAATGATCGGACCCTCTATTTTGTAGAAGGTGTGCTGGCCCTGTTGCCAGCTTTCCACAGTCTGCCCGTGGGTGGACCAAAAATCGGTGGGCAGGGCGAGGGCGCCAGAGTACAGCAAGTCGCCATCTTCCAGCGTCTTGTCGTTCTGGTAGTCGTCGGTGGCCAGGCCCAGGGCACGCGCCTTGACGCGCATGTTGATGTCCTTGGACACCAGCACCACTTCGCGCGGGGCCAAGGCTTTGCGCAAGGCCTCCACCACACCCAGGATCTGGTTGTCGGCCTTGCCCTGGGGCAGGCTGGTCGGCAGGGAGTAGTCCAGTGGCTGGGTCTGGAACAGCAGTTTGCCGCGGGCATCCCGGTTGCCGGTGCTGGACAACTGGAAGCCGGCGGTAATGTCTGCGCCGGGCGCTGCGGCCAGTGCGTCCAGGGTGCGGCTGGTCTGGCGGGCATTGCGGGCGACTTCGGTCATGCCCTTCTTGTGGCCGTCGAGCTCTTCCAGCACGATCATGGGCAGGTAGATGTCGTGTTCTTCAAACCGGAACAGCGACATCGGGTCGTGCAGCAGCACGTTGGTGTCCAGCACAAACAGCTTGGTGGGGCCGGTGCGCGGGGCCTTTCTGGAGCGGGCCGTGGTGCGGGTTGTGCCCGTTTCAGCTGCTATAGGGGCGGGCGAAGGGGCCTTGGTGATAACAGGTTCTACAACCGGGGGCGCCAACAGCGAGGGCACCGCCTTGCGGGCGTTGTCCCTGGCCTGGGG
>JBAQKO010000138.1:0-10038 GCA_049301075.1 Rhodoferax sp. | reverse complement strand
GCAGCGCGGCACGGCGCTCCCGGGTCTTCTGCGTGCCGGTGAGCCAGGCGGTGGTAATGCCCAGCGGCTCCAGCCAGCCCAACAGCGTGCGACAGTGCTGCTCGGCCAGGATCTCGGTGGGCGCCATCAGCGCGCACTGCCAGCCGGCGTCCATGCAGATGGCGGCGGCCAGCGCGGCCACCACGGTCTTGCCGGCGCCCACGTCGCCTTGCAGCAGGCGGTGCATGGGAACATGACGGGCCATGTCATTGGCAATTTCCGCGCTGACCCGGCGCTGCGCTGCGGTCAGGGCGAACGGCAGCGTGGCCAGCAGGCGGTTGTGCAGCGAACCCGCAGGCTCCGGGAACGCCATGGCGAGTTCCGGCGCCCGCAGGGACGCCCGCGCCCGGCGCGACTGCAGTTGCGACAGCTGCTGCGCCAGCAACTCCTCGGCCTTGAGCCGTTGCCACGCCGGGTGGCTGTGGTCCGAGAGCGTGTCCAGCGACACATCGGGCGTCGGGTGGTGCAAAAACAGGAGCGCCTGGCGCAGGGTCCACAAGGGGTGGTGGCCCAGGCCCTTGTCCAGCACGCTGAGGTCGCCCGGCGCAAACGTGTCCGACAGTTCGGCCCGCGCCAGCCCGGCCTGCACCGCCTTGCGCAAATAGGGTTGCGGCAAACCTGCCACCGTGGGGTAGATCGGTGTCAGCGCGGTGGGCAGCTCGCCGCCTGCGGTGCGAAAACTCGGGTGCAGCATGGTCCAGCCCAGAAAGCCGCCCTTGGCTTCACCCCGCGCCCGGATGCGGTTGCCCACCGCCAGCGCCTTCTGCTGCGAGGGGTAAAAACTGAAGAAGCGCAGTGTGCAGGTATCCGTGCCGTCATCCACCGTGACGATGAGCTGGCGCCGCGGCCGGAAACTCACCTCACAGGCGGTCACAACCGCTTCAATCTGGACGGTGTCGCCCTCGCGGGCATCGCGCAACCGGGTGATGCGGGTCTCATCCTCGTAGCGCAGGGGCAGGTGCAGCGCCAGGTCGATGTCACGCTTGAGTCCCAGCCGCTCCAGCGCCTTCTGCGCCGGGCTCCTGGGCTCCGGTTTGTCGGTTTTGGCAGGGGTGGCAAGGGAAGTGCTGTGCGGCATGGGACAATTCTGCCCGTTCTTTCACCCTTGGTACGGGTTTGTTCAACCCTCAAGCACTATGTCCACACCTGTATCCCCGGCGGTCACCAACACGGTCACCACCACCCACACGCTGAGCGACTTCGATTTCGCGCTGCCCGAGGCCCTCATCGCCCAGCACCCCGCGCCCGAGCGCAGCGCGTCCCGCCTGCTGGATGGCACCCAAAACCCGCCCGTGGACCGCATCTTCCGCGAACTGCCCACACTACTGCGCGCCGGTGACCTGCTGGTGTTCAACGACACCAAGGTCGTCAACGCCCGCCTGTTTGGCGAAAAGGCCACCGGGGGCAAGGTCGAACTGCTGGTGGAACGCGTGCTGGGGGGCAACCAGGTTGCGGCCCACATGCGGGTCAGCAAGAAACCCGAGGTCGGCGCCACACTCAAGCTGGTTTGCGCCCCCGGCCACGCCGATGGCCTGAGCGCCACGATGCTGGGCCGCTGGCCCGACGCCGACGGGCCACTGTTTCGCTTCGTGCTGTCCAATGACGCCGGTGACGATCCGTATACGCTGATGGAGCGCCACGGCCACGTGCCCCTGCCGCCCTACATCACCCACACCGACTCGGCCGAGGACGCGAAGCGCTACCAGACCGTGTTTGCCAAGAACCCCGGCGCCGTGGCCGCGCCTACGGCTGCGCTGCATTTTGACGAGGCCCTGCTGGCCCAGCTCGACGCCATGGGGGTGCAGCGCGCGCACGTGACGTTGCATGTGGGCGCCGGCACCTTCCAGCCGGTCAAGACCGAGAACCTGGCCGAACACCAGATGCACAGCGAGTGGTACGAGGTACCCGAAGCCACCCAGCAGGCCATCGCCGACTGCCAGACCCGTGGCGGGCGCATCGTCGCCGTGGGCACCACCACCGTGCGTACGCTGGAAAGCTGGGCCCACAGCGGCGTGGCACGCGGCGACACCCGCATCTTCATCACACCGGGCTTTGACTTCAAGCTGATCAACCTGCTGGTCACCAACTTCCACCTGCCCAAGTCCAGCCTGATGATGCTGGTCAGTGCCTTTGCCGGCTACGACCACATCATGGCGCTGTACCGCACGGCGATCGAGCGGCAATACCGCTTTTTCAGCTACGGCGACGCCATGCTGCTGGCGCGCCAGGTGACCGTTTGACCCAGGGCCGACGCCGGCACCCTCGTTTCATGGACCCTTTTCAAAAACAGACCGCCCTGCGCATCGCGCTGGTCAGCGTGATCCTCGCTTCTCTGGCCAGCCCGCTTGCCTGGTGGGTTGCGCGTGAAGCCGCGGAAGAAAGTGTGGTGGCCTTGGCCAGCGAGGAGTCCGGGCGTCTGTTGCACCGGTTTGACTCCATCGACCTCAGTGGCCCACAGGCAGAACAACACGCCAAGGACGCGGCCTACGCCATTGCCGGCGGCCTGTTCGACATTGCCGAAATCTACGACACCCAGGGCCGCAAGCTGGCCGAGTCCATGACCACCGAGGGCGTGGCGGTAGAGCCCCAGCTCCCCAAACACGGCGCGCCACGCTACACCGTAGCCTCCTACGAAAGCATCAAGCCATCACCGCACCTGTGGTTGCTGCGCGTGTTTGTGCCGCTGCGCACATCGGCCACCGATGCCCGGGCGCCCATCACCGGCTACTTTGAGGGCGTGCGCGTGGTGCCGCAGTGGCAGCAGGACCAGATCTTCAACGACTCCCTGACGATGGCGCTGATGGTGGGGCTGGCCTCACTGGTGTGCGGCGCCGTGCTGTACCCGGTGGTGGTGCACCTGTCGGCCGACAACGCCCGCAAGGCGCGCGAGGTGCTGGAGTCCCACATCGCGATGATGGAGGCGCTGGGCCGTGCCATTGCCAAGCGCGACTCCGACACCGGTGCCCACAACTACCGCGTGGCCTGGATTGCCGCACGCATCGGCGAAGAACTGGGCCTCAAGGGCAAAGCGATGCAGGAACTGATCGTCGGCAGCTTCCTGCACGATGTCGGCAAGATCGGCATCCCCGACGCCATCCTGCTCAAGCCAGGCCGCTTGGACGATGCCGAAATGGCCACCATGCGCACCCACGTGGCGCAGGGTGAAAGCATTGTGGACGGCATCGGCTGGCTGGCCGGCGCCAACGCGGTGGTGGCCGCCCACCACGAAAAGTGGAACGGCTCGGGCTACCCACGCCAGCTAGCGGCCGACGGCATCCCGCTGGCGGCGCGCATCTTTGCCGTAGCCGACGTGTTTGATGCGCTCTGTTCGAAACGCCCCTACAAAGACCCCATGGGCTTTGACGCCGCCATGGCCATCCTCGATCAAGACACCGGCAGCCACTTTGACCCAAGGGTGATGGCCGCCTTTCGCACCATTGCCCGCAAGACCTTTGACCGCTTGGCCCAGGCCACGGAAGAAAACGCCCGCACCCTGATGGAAGAACGTGTGCGGGTTCACTTTGGAATGTAATAGAACCCATGCTGAAATTCGACCTCCTCACCACCGACCCCACCAGCCACGCCCGCCGCGGCACGCTCACGCTCAACCACGGCGTGGTGCAAACACCCATCTTCATGCCCGTGGGCACCTACGGCACGGTCAAGGGCGTGATGCCGCGCAGCCTGGAGGACATGGGCGCGCAGATCATCCTGGGCAACACCTTCCATTTGTGGATGCGCCCGGGTCTGGACGTGATGGCCAGCTTTGGCGGCCTGCACGGCTTTGAGAAGTGGAACAAGCCCATCCTCACCGACTCCGGTGGCTTTCAGGTCTGGAGCCTGGGCGAGATGCGCAAGATCAGCGAGGAAGGCGTGCGCTTTGCCTCGCCCGTCAACGGTGACAAGCTATTCCTGACGCCCGAGATCAGCATGCAGATCCAGACCGTGCTCAACAGCGACATCGTGATGCAGTTCGATGAATGCACACCGTATGACACCAAGGGCCACATCACCACCGAGAGCGAAGCCCGCACGTCCATGGAGTTGAGCCTGCGCTGGGCCAGGCGCTGCCAGGCCGAGTTTGCCCGGCTGGAGAACCCCAACGCGTTGTTTGGCATCGTGCAGGGCGGCATGTTCGAAAACCTGCGCCAGGAATCGCTGGACCAGTTGGTGGAGATGGACTTCCCCGGCTACGCCGTGGGCGGCGTCAGTGTGGGAGAACCCAAGGACGAAATGAACCGCATCATGGCGCACACGCCGCACCGCCTGCCGGCCCACAAGCCGCGCTACCTGATGGGCGTGGGCACGCCCGAGGACCTGGTGCAGGGCGTGGCCGAGGGCGTGGACATGTTCGACTGCGTCATGCCCACGCGCAACGCGCGCAACGGCACGTTGTTCACCCGTTTTGGGGACCTGAAAATCCGCAACGCCCGCCACAAGACCGACCACCAGCCGCTGGACAGCAGCTGCACCTGCTATGCCTGCGCAGGCACGAGCGGCATGTCATGGGATCAGGGCGGACGCGATGGGTTTTCTCGGGCCTATCTGCACCACCTGGACCGCTGCGGCGAGATGCTGGGCCCCATGCTGGCCACCGTGCACAACCTGCACTACTACCTGGACCTGATGCGCGAGGTGCGCGAAGCGCTGGACGCTGGCACCTTTGGCGCCTTCCGTCAGCAGTTCAAAACCGACCGCGCACGCGGCGTGTAACTCAGGCTTCCCAGGTCGCGGCGTGGCGCCAGCGTGCCATCCAGGCGGGGAAATCTGCCGCGGGCATGGGGCGGGCAATGCCATAGCCCTGCGCCATCTCGCAGCCCAGCGCCAGCAGGCGCTCGCCATGGGCCGCCGACTCCACGCCCTCAGCGATCACCTCGCGACCAAACGCCATGGCCAGCCCGATGACGCCCTTGACAATGGCCAGGTCATCGGGGTTGCCCAGCATGTGGCGCACAAAGCTCTGGTCGATCTTGAGCAACTCGGCCGGCAGGTGCTTGAGGTAGATGAGCGACGAGTAGCCGGTGCCAAAATCATCCAGCGCGAAGCGCACCCCGGCCGCACGGCAGGCGTGCATGATGTCGGAGACCTCCGCCATGTCTTCCAGCACACTGGTTTCCAGGATTTCGAGCTCCAGGCTGTGGCGGGGAACTTCCGGGTGGGCGGCCAGCAACGTGCGCAGGCGTTCGACAAAACCATCCTGCTGCAGCTGGCGTCCGCCAATGTTGACGCTGACAGCCACCCGCTGCCCGGCCTGGTTCCATTGGCTCATCTGGGCCAGCGCCGTGGCAATCACCCATTCGCCGATTTCCACGCTGAGTGGGTGGTCCTCGATGATGGGCAGAAACGTCGCCGGGGCCAGCAAGCCGCGCTCGGGATGCTGCCAGCGGATCAGCGCTTCCGCACCGGTCACCTCGCCGGTTTTCATGTTCACCTTGGGCTGGTAATGCAGGACAAACTCGCGCCGTTCAAGTGCCTGGCGGATATGTTCCAGACTCTCGCGCTGGATCTTCACCGCCGCGTCGTGGGCAATGTCGAACAGGTGGTAGCGGTTGCGGCCGGCCTGTTTGGCGGCATACATGGCCTGGTCCGCCTGGCGCATCAGCAGGTCCGCATCCACCCCGTCCTGGGGATAAAACGTCACGCCCATGCTGGTGGAAACCTGCATCGTCGCCTCCCCCACCATCACGGGTGCCGCAGCCGCCTGCAACAGGCGCGCCAGTACCGGCTCGCAATCCTGGGTGTGCACCAGATCGGTCAGGACGGCAACGAACTCGTCGCCACCGATGCGCGCCAGCGTGTCGCCATCCCGCAGGACCGCCTTCAGGCGCTGGGCCAGCACAATCAGCAGCTCATCCCCGACGTTGTGGCCGTAGGTGTCGTTCACGGCCTTGAAGCCATCCAGGTCCAGAAAAATCACCGCCAGCGAGTGCTTGCGCCGCTGGCTTTGCACCAGCGCCTGTTGCAGGCGGTCGGCCAGCAGCCGTCGGTTGGGCAGACTGGTCAACACATCGTAGTGGGCGATGTGGTCGAGCTGCTGCGCGTGCTCTTTCATGGAGGTGATATCCGTGAACAGGGCCACGTAGTTCTGCGTCGTGCCATTGGCGTCGCGTACCGAGCCGATGTTGAGCATTTCCGCATACACCTCGCCGTTCTTGCGCCGGTTCCAGACCTCCCCGTACCAGTGGTCCTTGGTCGTGAGGTCATGCCACATGGCCGCATAGAACTCTTTCGGCTGCCGGCCTGACTGGAGAATGCGCGGACTCTGCCCGATAGCCTCGCTCCGGTCGAACCCGGTGATGCGGCTGAACGTATCGTTGACCTCGACGATGGTGCCGCGGGTATCCGTGATCATGATGGCCTCGCGGGCGTGGGTGAACACGCTGGCCCAGAGTTGCAGCCGGACCTCCGCCTGCTTGCGTTCGGTAATGTCACGCGACAGCACCACGAAGCGCGGTCCGTCGTCCGGACTATCCTGCTTGCGTGCCACCGACAATTCGAACCACCGGTGCGCCTCACCCCGGATCACCTCCAGCTGGCGTCCCATGCAATAGGCGTGCACATTGGCCTCCTGCAAGGCCGCCAGCACAACGCCGGCGACGTCCGGCGGAAAAACATCGGACACCCGTTTGCCCAGCAAGGTTTCCGGTGCCACCGTCATCACCACCCCGCGCGGCGACTGGATGGTGTAGTAGCGCCCGTCCAGCCCCATCTCGAACAGCACATCGGGAATGGCATGGAGCGTGCTCTGCAAATCACTCTGCGCGGCCAGCATGCTCTTGGCCATGCCGTCCAGGGCCCGCGTCAGGTTCCGGATTTCCGGACTGCCGCGCAGCACCAGATTGGTTTGCAGATGCCCCGCCGCCATGGCGTTGGCCGCAGTTTCCAGCTGTTTGAGCGGCGCCAGCCCCGAACGCAGCACCAGCCAGATGCCGGCAAAGTTCAGCAGAATCGCCAGCAGCAAGAGCGCGAACTGGTCTTTCAGGCGGACCCAGGAGCGGTCTGCCAGTACCTGGCCCGTCAGGGTCAGATACAGGTCGCCATACACGCGCCCGCCCACCACAATCGGCGTGCTGCCCGAAAGTTCAGGGAACCCGAAATAACGCACAAACCAGCCGGGCGATTGGGGCCGCGACCGCACATCCTCGGCGTGCACGCGGGCCCCCGTGACGTCCCGGAACTCCGCCGACAGGATCAGTTGCCCCGGCACATAACGGTCCAGCGTGCGCTGCAGGGCGGCAAAATCACCGATTACCACCACTTCCGCCAACGCCGACGGCAAAATGCGCAGCTCGAGTGCCAGCGCCGCTTTCAGGTCGGCCCGGACTTGCGCCGCATCTTGCCGTGCAGCGGCCAGCAGCATGGCCGTTCCCGCCACGAGCAGGACGATCCCCGTCGTGGTCAACAACCGGGCCATCAAGGGCAGCCGCCCCCATAACGTACGCAGGAAGGCCATGGTCAGTGATCGCCCTTCAATACGGTGTGGCGGTAAAAATCTCTGTAACTGCGGTAGTCCGCGGGACTGCTCACACGAAATCCGTAAGGGGGCTTCTGGCCAATCACGCGCGCCGTTGCCTCCAGAATCTGCAGACCCTCGGCATCCGATTCCATACCGTCTATGGCCTTCCGGACGGCCTCCACCACCGCCTTGGGCACGCGCGGATGCACCGCTATGGGCAGATTGAGAAAGGCCTGCGACTCCCACAGCACGCGGTACGGCATGGCTTCCCGCGTGGCAAAGGTTTGCATGAGCTGGCCGTTGACACCAGCCGCCACCACGCGCCCGGCCTTGAGTTGGGCCATGATGCCTTCCTGGTTGCCGCCGTACACCGGCTGGACCGCGATGCCTTGGCGCAGCAAGGCGTCCATCGGCACGGCGTAACCCACAAACGCTTCCCGCGACGGGAAACCCACCGGCTTGCCACGCAGCGCTTGCAGGGTCTGGATCGGAGAGTCTTCCAGGGTGACGATCTGCCCGGTGATCGCGTCGTCATTGGGACGCAGAATCACCTGGTAGTTGGCCTGCGCCATCCGGGGCTGAAAGATGGCATTGGAATAGACGAAGTCGTACGCGCCCCGCGCCGTGGCCGCATTGGACTCCGGCGCGCTACGGGCCACTTTGAGCTCCAGGGTCACCCCGGTTTTGCGCCGCACGTAATCAAAAATCGGATTCCAGTATTGAGCGGTGAGCACCGCATTGCGCTGGGACAGCACACCGAAAGACCAGACGTCGGCGGCCTGCGCCGCCAAGGGAGACAGACTGCCGGCGAGAACCGCCAGCAGCAGTGCCTGCGGCCTGGCCCGCACAGCCAGTCGCAGCGCACAAATAACACGTTTCATTGACCCGATTTTACGCGCCGTGGGCACGGCGCCGCGTCAGGCTGCCGCAACCCCGGTAAAAACCGTCAGTACGCCGGTGTAACCATACAAATGCCGGTGGGCGATCTCGCCCCCGGCAAAGAACCCCACCAGGGGCACATCGCCCAGCACCCGCCGCACCAGCTGCAACTCCGCACTGGGGCCGCCAAAATGGGGGCCGCCGCGGCCGGTGCAACTCACATACACCGCACCGGCGATACGTTGCGCCGGCTCCGGCGCCCATTCCTGGGGTTCCAGCTCTTCGCGGATTTCGGCGCAGATACGGGTCAGGTCAGCCCGGGCCGCCTGCACATTGCGCTGGCAAAACACCAGCTGCGTGCCCGCCTCCACGTGATCGGCCACGGCAATGCCACGGCGGGTGGGGTCCAGCCCGATGATGTGGCGCACCACCACATCGTCCCCAAAGTTGCCCGTCTGGCGCACCGCCGCAGGGGGCGCGACCAGCGCGGTGTGCATCTGCAGGGCCAGGTGACCCGCATCCTGGCCATCCGCGGCCTCCGGTGGCCGCACCAGACCCACCAGCGTGGCGCGCACGACGCCGAGGGCTTCCTGCGGTTCCTCCAGCGAAATGGACAGGTCCTTCAGCATCACGTCCAGAGCCGGCTGCCCATCCAGGGACAGCACCACGTTGTGGTCGGCAGCACTGACGGTGTGCGCCGCAGCAACCGGCATGCACCCCTGGGTCACACGCGAGACCAGCCCCACACCCGAGCCGAATGCCACGCCGCTCAAGCCCCCGCTGAAAACACCACCCGCCGCACCATGGCCCTTGATGTTGCCGTCACCGCCCACGGCGAACTGCAGGCCCTGCGTGCGGCTGCTGGAGACGCCGCCAAACAGATACCCCGTTTCGGTGCGCGCCGCCAGCTCCGCCACCAGCTCCCCCAGGTCCGCTGTCTGGGCGTCCGCGTGCACCAGGGCGGTATGGGCCTCAAAACCCAGTCCCAGCGGAGCCACACCCGAAAACACGCGGTACTGGTCGCAGGGCAGCTCCAGCAACATGACGGCCATTGCAGGCTCATCCCAGTACTCCACGTTGTTGGACACGATACCCACCCCCACAGTGCCGGACCAGTCGGTCACCAGGGGCAACTCTGCCTCCAGGTGTTCTAGGATGTCCCGGGCTGCGTCGGCATAGTGGTCGGTCAGGTACAGCAGCGCCAGCGTGGGCGCGTCGGCATAACCGGGCAAGGCCATCTGGGCCCGCAACTGCGCCAGCACCAGGGCAGCGGCCATGGGCCACTGCGGATGCGTGGCATGCGCGTAAGGAAAATGCTTCATCCCGCCACCGCCTGCGACCCGCCGGGGGCCTAGCGCCCGCGTGGGGTTTTACGGGCTGCGGGCTTGGGCGCAGCCGCGCGCCGCTTGGCCACGGCCTTTTTACCCGCGGCCGAAGCCGATTTCAGGGCTTCCTTGGCCAGCCCCGTCGCCATGTTCTTGGTAACGTCCATCGCGGTTTTGGTGCCGGCTTCCTTCAAGGCGCCTGCGGCAATCTGCTGGAATTGCTGGGTCAGGGCACCCCACAACTGCAGGGGGTCCACCAGCGCGCTGCTGGTGGTACTGGCTGCCGTCTTGCGGGCCTTGGCCGCTACCCGGGCACCGCCCGTGGCCACATCCGAGAGC
>JBAQKO010000137.1:0-1521 GCA_049301075.1 Rhodoferax sp. | reverse complement strand
GGCCAAAGGCTGGCCCGCCCTGCACGCCGAGTTGGCGCAGGTGGACCCGGTGACCGCCGCGCGGCTGGCACCGGCGGACAGCCAGCGCATCCCGCGCGCGCTGGAGGTGTACCGGGTGTCGGGCTTGCCGCTGTCGCACTTCCATGTCCGCCACGATGCTCCTAAAAATATAGCTTTTGGCGCAGATTCCACGCCGTCCAGAACCCTTATTTCACTCGAACCCGAAGACCGCGCCTGGCTGCACGAACGCATTGCCCAGCGCTTTGACGCCATGCTGGCGCAGGGCTTTCTGGACGAGGTGCGGGCCCTGCGCGCGCGGGGCGACCTGCACCCCGATCTGCCCTCCATGCGTTGCGTGGGCTACCGCCAGGCCTGGGAAGCGCTGGACGGCACCCTTCCCATGGCCGAGCTGCGCGAGCGCGGCATCGCTGCCACGCGCCAGCTCGCCAAGCGGCAGATCACCTGGCTGCGCTCCATGCCCGAGCGCGTAGTCGTGGCCTGCGACCAGCCGGATGCGCTGGCCACCGTGCTGCAACACACCCGCGCGGCTCTGGCACGCGTGCACCGCTGTACGCCATGAGCCTGCAGCTGCACCAGCTCAGCAAACGCTACGGTGACACACCGGTGTTTGCCAACGTGTCGCTCACCGTGGCGCCAGGCGAGTTCGTGGCCATCGTGGGCGAGTCGGGCGTAGGCAAGTCCACCCTGCTCAACTGCATGGCTGGGTTGGACCACTGGGACCACGGCACCGTGCACCTGGACGGCACCGACATCGGCCAGCTCGACGACGACGCCCGCGCCCTGCTGCGCCGGCGCAAGGTGGGCTTTGTGTTCCAGGCCTTTCACGTGCTGGGGCATCTGGACGTGGCGCAAAACGTCGCCCTGCCGCTGTTGCTGCTGGGCACCCCGGACGACACCCGCGTGCAGGCCATGCTGGAAGCCGTGGGGCTGCAGGACTTGGGCGCACGCCTGCCGCAGCAGCTCAGCGGCGGGCAACTGCAGCGCGTGGCCATTGCCCGTGCGCTGGTGCACCGCCCCACCCTGCTGCTGGCCGACGAGCCCACCGGCAACCTGGACCCCACCACCGCGGCCAAGGTCATGGAAGCGCTGGTGGCGCAAACCCGGCTGCAAGGCACCGCGCTGGTGCTGGTGACGCACTCGGAAACCGCCACCGCCCGGGCCGACCGCGTCCTGCGGCTGCGCCCCGACGGTTTCTGACGCCCCACGCCATGGCCGCCCACGCCGCCTCACCGCTGTGGCCCCTGTTGCGCAGTTTCTCCTGGCAGGAATTGCGCCACCACCCCTGGCGCAATGCGGCTGCCGTGGTGTCGGTCATGCTGGGTGTGGCGCTGGCGTTTTCGGTGCACCTCATCAACGCGTCGGCGCTCGATGAATTCTCGCAAGCCGTGCGCGCCGTTGGCGGCCAGCCCGACTGGGTGCTGCGCGCCGACCGCGGCGTGGACGACGCGCTGTTTGCCCGCGTGGCCCACCACCCCGACGTGGAACTGGCCAACCCCGTGC
>JBAQKO010000136.1:0-13029 GCA_049301075.1 Rhodoferax sp. | reverse complement strand
TGCTAGCTCCACGCACAGCCCGCCGCTGGCACCAACAGACGATGAAGCTACAAACCCGTATCGGTACCGCACGCGACCGGCAGCGGGCCGCTGCCGTGATGGCCACGCTGGACGTGGACCGTGAGCTGATGGGTTTTGTGCGGGGTTGGGTAGCGGCACAACCGGGTCGCCATTCAACCCAGTGATTTTCATATTTCAAATATAATTGAAATATGAAAATCACCGACACTCCAGCGCCAACGCCGCAGGACGAGGCCTTCGCCGTCAAGGCGCTGGCGGCACTGGCCCAGACACAGCGCCTGCGCGCCTTCCGGGCGCTGGTCGTGGCCGGCGCCGACGGACTGACCCCGGGCGCCCTGGCCGAACACCTGGGCATCGCGGCCAGCGCATTGTCGTTTCACCTGAAGGAGCTGGCGCACTCGGGACTGGTCAGCAGCGAACCACGCGGGCGCAACCTGATTTACCGCGCAGATTTTGCGCACATGACCGCCCTGCTCGCCTACCTGACCGAACAGTGTTGCCAGGGCGCGACCTACGCCGCCGCTGACTCCACCTCCTGCACCACGTGCTGATACCCATGCCACACCCATCGGAATCCCCCACCAACCTGGCCGACGCCTTGAACCTCGGCTGCATGTGCCGCACCCTGGATGCCGCCCGCTTGCGTGAGCAACTGGAGACGGACCCCAGCCTGGAAGGCCTGAGCAGCCAGCTGACGACGACCCATCCCCATCTGTTTTCAGCCTCTGCCGTGTTTCTGGACTCTGCCGTCCACGCCACGCTGGAACAGGCCATTGCAGCCATTGAACGGGTGATTGCGCTGCCCGCGTACCAGCAGTACGTCCTGGCGCAGGCACCCCAGATAGCCCGGCAGGCCTTCGGCCCCGCAGGCGTCTTCATGGGCTACGACTTCCACCTGGACACCGACGGGCCACGCCTGATCGAGATCAACACCAACGCCGGCGGCGCCCTGCTCAATGCCGCCCTGGCGCGGGCGCACCGGGCCTGCTGCGCAAGCATGGAAGGGCTGTTTGACGCGTCGACCGATCTGGCGCAACTCGACCAGGTCTTCCTGGCCATGTTTATGTCCGAATGGCAGTCCCAGCGCGGCACACAGGCCTTGCGTTCCGTTGTGATCGTGGACGATGCGCCGCAAAACCAATACCTTGCCCCCGAATTTGCACTGGCGCAGCTTCTGTTTCAGCGCCACGGCATTGCCGCCGTAGTGGCCGATGCCGGCGAACTGTTGTGGCGCAACGGCGCGCTGTGGCACCCGGCACTGCCTGCGGAGTTGCCGGTGGATCTGGTCTACAACCGGCTGACCGATTTTGATCTGTCGGCCCCAACCCACACCGCGCTGCACGACGCCTACCTTGCCGGCGCAGCCGTGGTGACGCCGCACCCCCGTGCCCATGCCCTGCATGCCGACAAGCGCAACCTGATAACCCTGGGCAACGACGCGCTGCTGGCCACATGGGGCGTGCCACCCGAAGACCGCCAGCTGCTGCGTGCGGTGGTGCCCCGCACCACGCGGGTCACACCCGAAGTGGCCGACGCCCTGTGGGCCGACCGGCGCCACCTGTTCTTCAAACCCGTGGCCGGCTACGGCGCCAAAGCCGCCTACCGCGGCGACAAACTGACGCGGCGCGTCTGGAGCGAGATCGTGGCCGGTGACTTTGTGGCACAGGCCCTGGTGCCACCCAGTGAGCGTCTGGTGGATGTCAACGGTGTGCCGACCCGGCTGAAGCTGGATGTGCGCGCCTACACCTACCGGGCCCATGTGCAATTGCTGGCAGCGCGCACCTACACCGGCCAGACCACCAACTTCCGAACCCCCGGAGGCGGCTTCTCGCCGGTGGTGGTACTGCCCGCCCCACCTTCCGCCGCTGCAACCGAACCGGCTCCGGCCCGCGTGGAATGCGCCTGCTGATCCTGCGCCGCCCCGCTGTCGGGGTCAGACCGCCAGTGTGCTGGCAATACGCTGGGCACAGGCCTGGGCCTGCGCTGCATCGCGCGCTTCCACCATGACCCGCACCAGGGGCTCCGTGCCGCTAGCGCGGATCAGCACCCGGCCCGTGTCACCCAGCTCGTTTTCCACCGCCCGGGTTTCCTGGGCCAGCTGAGCGCTGGCTTGCCAATCCTGTCCGGGCTTCAGACGCACGTTAATCAGGGTCTGCGGAAACAGCGTGACCTGTGCCAGCAACTGGGCCATTGTCTGACCGCTGCGCTGCACGGCCTGCAGCACCTGCAGGGCCGAAATGAGACCGTCACCGGTGGTGTGCTTGTCCAGCGCCAGCAGGTGACCGGAGCCCTCGCCGCCGAGCAGCCACTTGTGCTTTTCCAGCTCTTCCAGCACATAGCGATCGCCCACCTTGGCACGCACAAACTGTACGCCACGGGCCTTGAGTGCCACTTCCACCGCCAGGTTGGTCATCAGCGTTCCCACCACGCCGGGCACATGCTCGTCGCGGCCCAAGCGGTCATCGGCCATCAGGTACAGCAACTCGTCGCCGTTGTACAGGCGGCCCTGTGCGTCCACCAGTTGCAGGCGATCGGCGTCACCGTCCAGCGCCACGCCAAAGTCGGCCTGGTGCAACTTGACGGCCGCCACCAGCGCCTGCGGGTGGGTGGCGCCCACCTCGTGATTGATGTTCAGACCGTCGGGGGCGCAGCCAATGGCAATGACTTCGGCGCCGAGTTCGTGGAACACCTTGGGGGCGATGTGGTACGCCGCGCCATGCGCGGCGTCCACCACGATCTTCATGCCCTTGAGCGTGAGATCGTTGGCAAACGTACTTTTACAAAACTCGATGTAACGACCGGCCGCATCGTCCAGACGGCGCGTTTTTCCCAGCGATGCGGAGTCGGCCCAGACGGGTGGCTCGTCCAGTGCGGCTTCCACCGCGCGCTCCCATGCATCGGACAGCTTGGTGCCCTGGGCGCTGAAGAACTTGATGCCATTGTCGGCAAAGGGGTTGTGACTGGCGCTGATGACCACGCCCAGCGAGGCGCGTTGCGCGCGGGTGAGGTAGGCCACGCCCGGTGTGGGCAGTGGCCCCAACAACACCACATCCACGCCGGCCGAGTTGAAACCACTCTCCAGCGCGCTCTCCAGCATGTAGCCGGAGATGCGTGTGTCTTTTCCAATCAGCACCGTGGGGCGGGACTCGGTCTTTTTCAGCACGCGACCCACGGCATGTGCCAGACGCAGCACGAAGTCGGGGGTAATGGGGGCCTGGCCGACCGTGCCGCGAATGCCGTCGGTACCAAAATATTTTCTTGTCATGTCCTCACCTTGTTGTCTTGTTCCCGCATGGTTTCCAGCACCCGCAACGCCTGTACCGTTTCCTTGACGTCATGCACGCGCACTACGTGGGCGCCATTGTGCACCGCCAGCAGCGCCGCAGCCACGCTGGGCACCAGGCGCTCGCGCACGTCCAGCATGGCCGGCACGCCGGACGCCTGCCGGGTCATGCCCGCCAGCGAGGATTTGCGCGACCAGCCCGCCAGGACCGGATAGCCCAGCGGCAGCAATTCGGCCTGGCGCGCCAGCAGGGCAAAATTCTGCTCCACCGTTTTGCCAAAACCAATGCCCGGATCGATGCAAATACGTGCCGAATCGACCCCCCGCACCCGCAAATCCTGCGTTACATGCTCCAAAAACGATAGCACCCGGGGTACCACGTCACCCTCCATCGGCGTAACCTGCATGGTCTGCGGCTCGCGGTGCATGTGCATCAGGCACACACCGCAAAGCGCGTGGGCCGCCACCACCTGCTGGCCGGTCAGCCCATTAGGCTGCGCCTGCCAGCGCAAGGCCCAGATGTCGTTGACGATATCAGCCCCCAGGTCCAGAACGGCCTGCATTACCTGCGGCTTGTAGGTGTCCACCGACACCGGAACCCCCAGCCGCACGGCGTGCTGCACGACCGGCAACACCCGGGCCAACTCTTCCTCCAGCGACACCGCTGGGGCGCCGGGGCGCGTGGACTCGCCGCCAATGTCCAGGATGTCGGCACCATCGGCCAGCAACTGTTCGCAATGCGCCAACGCCCCGCCACGCGCGGCGTGCACGCCACCGTCGGAAAAGGAGTCGGGAGTGACGTTGACAATGCCCATCACCTGCGGGCGCGTCAGGTCAATCAGAAAGCGGCTGGTTTGCCAGTGCATGGAGTTCCTTGGGAAAGCAAAACGGGGCACAAGGCCCCGTTTGGTCATCTGGCAGCCGTTCAGGCCACGGTGGGCGCAGGGTCTACGGCCACGGCCGGAGCGCCCCCACCGTCACCGCCACCCGAGCTGGGCGTGCGCGGCGTCCAGTCCTTGGGTGGGCGCGGCTCCTTGCCCGCCATGATGTCGTCGAGCTGGTCGCTGTCGATGGTTTCCCACTCCAGCAAGGCCTTGGCCATGGCGTGCATCTTGTCCTTGTTGTCCTCGATGAGCTTGCGCGCCAGCGAATACTGCTGGTCGATGATGCGACGCACCTCTGCATCCACCTTCTGCATGGTCTGCTCGCTCATGGTCGTGGTCTTGGTCACCGAGCGGCCCAGGAACACCTCGCCCTCGTTCTCGGCGTACACCATGGGGCCCAGCGCGTCGGTCATGCCGTAGCGCGTCACCATGTCGCGGGCGATATGGGTGGCACGCTCAAAGTCGTTGCTCGCGCCGGTGGTCATCTGGTTCATGAACACTTCTTCGGCAATGCGGCCACCGAACAACATGCTGATCTGGTTGAGCATGTATTCGCTGTCGTAGCTGTAGCGGTCCTGCGCCGGCAGGCTCATGGTGACGCCCAGGGCGCGGCCACGGGGAATGATGGTGACCTTGTGCACCGGATCGCACTTGGGCAGGATCTTGCCGATCAGGGCGTGGCCGGACTCGTGGTAGGCCGTGTTGCGGCGCTCTTCCTCGGGCATGACCATGCTCTTGCGCTCGGGGCCCATCAGGATCTTGTCCTTGGCCTTTTCGAAATCCTGCATCTCCACGACCCGGGCGCTCCGCCGCGCGGCCATCAGGGCGGCTTCGTTGCACAGGTTGGCCAGATCGGCGCCCGACATGCCGGGCGTGCCACGTGCAATGACGCTGGCACTCACGTCCTGGCCCAAGGGCACCTTGCGCATGTGCACATTGAGAATCTGCTCACGGCCCCGGATGTCGGGCAGGGTGACATACACCTGGCGGTCGAAACGGCCCGGACGCAGCAGGGCCGCGTCCAGAATGTCCGGGCGGTTGGTGGCAGCCACCACGATCACGCCGACATTGGTCTCGAAACCATCCATCTCCACCAGCATCTGGTTGAGGGTTTGCTCGCGCTCATCGTTGCCGCCACCCAGGCCGGCGCCACGCTGGCGTCCTACCGCATCGATTTCGTCGATGAAGATGATGCAGGGGGCATTTTTCTTGGCGTTGTCGAACATGTCGCGCACGCGGGACGCGCCCACGCCGACGAACATTTCCACGAAATCCGAACCGGAAATGCTGAAGAACGGCACCTTGGCCTCGCCGGCAATGGACTTGGCCAGCAGGGTCTTGCCGGTTCCCGGAGGGCCCACCAGCAGCAGGCCACGCGGAATGCGGCCACCCAGCTTCTGGAACTTGGCGGGGTCTTTCAGGAAGTCCACCACTTCCTTGACCTCTTCCTTGGCTTCGTCGCAGCCGGCGACGTCCGCAAAGGTCACCTGGTTGGTGTTTTCATCCAGCAGTCGGGCCTTGCTCTTGCCGAAGCTGAACGCCCCGCCCTTGCCACCGCCCTGCATCTGGCGCATGAAGTAAATCCACACCCCGACGAGCAGCAGCATGGGCCCCCAGCTGACCAGCAGCGTCATCAGGAGCGAGCTTTCTTCGCGGGGTTTAACGTCGAACTTGACGCCATTGGCAATCAGGTCACCGACCAAGCCGCGGTCCAGATAGGTGGCCGTGGTGCGGATTTTGCGGTCATCGGTGGTGATGGCCAGGATTTCGGAGCTGCCCTGGCTCTCCTGGATCACGGCACTCTTGATGTGCTTGTTGCGCACCTCTTCCAGGAAATCGGAGTACCCGAGCGTGCTCGCACCGGCCACGCCGCGCGAATCAAACTGCTTGAACACGGTGAAGAGCACGAGCCCCACCACCAACCACACCGCAATTTTCGAAAACCACTGATTATTCAAGCGAAGCTCCAATAGGGGCACAAGTAGAAATACCGTGCATATCTGGGTCCCATTTTAGGCGTTTCAAGGCATTTGGCGTGGATATTTCGAATTCCCGGCCCCATAAACAGGATGGATTTAGTCCGGCTATTGGCGGCCACGCCAGCGGCAGGATTATCCCTACCCCTGCGGATGCTTGAGTCCCAGGCCCACCAGAAAGGTTTCGGAGGAGCGGTCCCGCGAGGCTTTGGGTTTGAACGGCTTGACCACCTCAAAGGCATCCTTGAAGCGCTGCACCACCGTGTTGTAGCTGCCACCGTGAAAAACCTTGGCCACCAGCGCGCCACTGGGTTTCATATGGCTTTGGGCAAATTCGATGGCCAGTTCGACCAGGTATTCGATCCGCGCTGCGTCCGCCGAGGCGATGCCCGACAGGTTGGGCGCCATATCCGACACCACCACGTCCGCCTGGCGCCCCTGCAGGGCCTGGGTCAGCCGATCCAGCACCTCGGCCTCGCGGAAATCACCCTGGATAAAGGTCACGCCCTCGATCGCCTCCATGGGCAACAGGTCCAGGCCGATGATGGTGCCATCGAGTTCCCCCACTGCCGCCCCCGAAGGCGACAGGCGTCTGCGCACGTACTGGCTCCAAGCGCCCGGGGTGCAGCCCAGGTCCACCACCAATTGACCGGGCTTGATCAGGCCCAGCGCTTCGTCAATTTCCTTGAGCTTGTAGGCCGCGCGCGCGCGGTACCCCTCCCGGTGCGCCAACTTGACGTAAGGGTCGTTGATATGGTCGTGCAACCAGGCCTTGTTGACCTTTTTGCCCTTGCTGGGAGTTTTCATTCTGGCTTTCTGAGGGAGCGGCTCTACCAAGGGCCGTCCAATCGACCGATAATAGCGCCATGCCCCTAATTCAATTGACACCCGCCCAGCGTAAAGAACACCGGGCCGAAGCCCACCACCTCGACCCCGTCGTGATGGTTGGCGGTGACGGCCTCACCGAGGCCGTCAAAAAAGAAATCAACGCCGCCTTGAACGCCCATGGCCTCATCAAGGTCCGCGTGTTCTCGGACGACCGCGTTGCGCGCGAGGCCATGTTCCAGACCCTGGCCGACGAGCTCAACGCCGCCCCCATCCAGCACATCGGCAAACTGCTGGTGCTGTGGCGCCCCAAGGTCGAGAAGGAACGTGCCGTTGACGAAGACCGCATGGCCGGGCCCCGCGACTTCAAAGTGCTGAAATACAGCAAGCGCGCCGGTCAACGCCCCGAAGTCAAGACCCTGCGCGTACTGGGTAACCAGCGGTTGACAGCCGGCGGCAACGTCAAGCGCGCAAAACCCAAGCCCCAGGTCAGCGTCAAAAAGCGCAGCCAGACCTGAGCCCGCTGGCGGGGCTGGCAACGGCGCCACCCCGCTTTTGCGCCCGCTACGATCGTGGCTTGGCCAGCTTGCCCAGCACCACTGCGGCACACCCCCACTGCAACACATACATGGCACTGCCTAGCCGGTGCCAGAGTGCAAGGTTGTCGCGCGCCAGGATGCGGGGCGACACGCCAAACTCCACCAGCAGCGCCAGCAAAACACCCGCCACTACAAAAACAGTAGCACTCTGCGCAATATCCACGGGAGTTATCGGCTGTTTTGCACGAAAAATCAGCAACAAGGCCAGCCCGCACGCCACCGAAATGGCCGTCTGGGCAGAAAAAAGCTTGCCCGCCATGGCGCCGGCCAGCGCCGGGCTAGGCAGGTGCACGAACAGCATCGGAACCACGAAGAACCCCAGCGTGGTGACGCTGCCCCACCAGGCCGCAGCTACCCACACCGGCAGCGCACCCAAGGCAGGCATCCGCATCAGATGTAGCGCACCGCGACGATTTCGTAGGCCTTGATGCCGCCCGGTGCTTGCACCTCGGCGGTATCGCCCTCTTCCTTGCCAATCAGGGCACGGGCAATGGGGGAGCTGATGTTGACCCGGCCGAACTTCAGGTCTGCCTCGTCTTCACCCACGATCTGGTAGGTCACCCGTTCGCCACTTTCCTCTTCTTCCAGTTCCACGGTGGCGCCAAACACCACCTTGCCGCCGGCGTCGAGTTCCGACGGGTCGATGATTTGCGCCGCCGACAGCTTGCCTTCCACTTCCTGGATGCGGCCTTCAATAAATCCCTGGCGGTCTTTGGCCGCTTCGTATTCGGCGTTCTCGCTCAGGTCGCCCTGGGCACGGGCTTCCGAAATCGCACTGATCACCGAAGGACGTTCCACGGTCTTGAGCTTGTGCAGCTCCGCCTTGAGGATTTCAGCACCGCGTTTGGTAATTGGAATGGTTGCCATAAGAAACAGGGGTTAAAAAGCTGTCGTCAAAAATAACAAGGACAGCGCAGCGTTTGCACGCCGCACTGTCCTCTGCAAGCTAGGCAGGATTATGCCAACACTCAGGCGGTCAACTGCGCATGCATTTCCTGCACTGAAACCACGCCCAGCTGGTCCAGGTATTTCATGCCTTCCACCGCGGCTTCCGCCCCCGCAATGGTGGTGTAGGTCGTTACCCGCGCCAGCAAGGCAGAAGTACGGATCTGGCGTGAATCGGCAATGGCGTTGCGGCGCTCCTCCACCGTGTTGACCACCATGGCAATCTCTTCGTTCTTGATGATGTCGACAATGTGGGGGCGGCCCTCGGCCACCTTGTTGACCACACCGCACGCCACACCGGCGGCATTGATGGCCGCCGCCGTGCCCTTGGTGGCCACCAGTGTGAAGCCCAGCTCCGCGAGCTTGCGCGCCACTTCAACAGCGCGCGGCTTGTCGCTTTGCTTGACCGAGATGAAGGCCTTGCCCGAGCGCGGCAGCTTGGCGCCAGCGCCCAGCTGCGACTTCACAAACGCTTCGCCAAAGGTCTTGCCCACGCCCATGACCTCGCCGGTGGATTTCATCTCGGGGCCGAGAATGGTGTCCACACCCGGGAATTTGACGAAGGGGAACACCGCTTCTTTTACGCTGAAGTACGGCGGCGTCACCTCCTTGGTGATGCCCTGGCTGGCCAGGCTCTGGCCTGCCATGCAGCGTGCCGCCACCTTGGCCAGTTGGATGCCGGTGGCTTTGCTGACAAAGGGCACGGTACGCGAGGCGCGGGGGTTGACCTCCAGCACATAGATCACGTCCTGGCCGTCAATGTTCTGGATGGCGAACTGCACGTTCATCAGACCCACCACGTTCAGGGCCTG
This sequence comes from Rhodoferax sp., assembly GCA_049301075.1. Taxonomy (GTDB): domain Bacteria; phylum Pseudomonadota; class Gammaproteobacteria; order Burkholderiales; family Burkholderiaceae_C; genus Allorhodoferax. The sequence goes on along the minus strand of JBAQKO010000136.1, from coordinate 3,684 downwards.
CGCCATGGCGGCGGTCTGGCGCTTGATCTCGGTCACCGTTTCCGCACTCAGGCTGTACGGCGGCAGGGAACAGGCCGAGTCGCCGCTGTGCACGCCGGCTTGCTCAATGTGTTCCATCACGCCGCCAATGAAGGTCACGCCCTGGCCATCACGGATGCAGTCGACATCGCACTCGATGGCATCGTTCAGGAAACGGTCCAACAACACGGGAGAATCGTGGCTGACCTTGACCGCTTCGCGCATGTAACGCTCCAGGTCACGCTGCTCGTGGACGATTTCCATGGCACGGCCACCCAGCACATAGCTGGGACGCACCACCAGGGGGTAGCCCAGGGCAGCGGCCTTTTCCAGCGCCTCGGGCTCGGTGCGGGCGGTGGCGTTGGGCGGCTGGCGCAATTTGAGCTCGTGCAGCAGCTTCTGGAAGCGCTCACGGTCTTCGGCCGCGTCAATCATGTCGGGAGACGTGCCGATGATGGGCACCCCGTTGGCTTCCAGATCCAGCGCCAGCTTCAAGGGCGTCTGGCCACCGTATTGCACGATGACACCGACCGGCTTTTCCTTGTCCACGATTTCCAGCACGTCTTCCAGCGTCAGCGGCTCGAAGTACAGGCGGTCGCTGGTGTCGTAGTCGGTGGACACGGTCTCGGGGTTGCAGTTGACCATGATGGTCTCGTACCCGTCTTCGCGCATGGCCAGCGCGGCGTGCACGCAGCAGTAGTCGAACTCAATACCCTGGCCGATGCGGTTGGGGCCACCGCCCAGCACCATGATCTTCTTGTTGGTGGTGGGAGCGGCCTCGCACTCGGCGCCTTCGGACTCATACGTGGAGTACAGGTAGGCGGTATTGGTACCAAACTCGGCCGCGCAGGTGTCCACCCGCTTGTACACGGGACGCACGCCCAAGGCGCGGCGCTTCTCGCGCACGGCCTTGTCGGTGGTCTTGAACTGGCGTGCCAGGCGGCGATCGGAGAAGCCTTTCTGCTTGAGGCGGCGCAACGTGGCTGCATCGATGCGGTCCAGCGCGGAGCCGCTGTCGGGCTGGGGCAGGTGCTCGATTTCCAGCTCGATCTTGACGATCTGCTCGATCTGCACCAGGAACCAGCGGTCGATCTTGGTCAGCGCAAACACCTCGTCCACGCTCATGCCCTGGGCGAAGGCGTCACCCACATACCAGATGCGCTCTGGGCCGGGCTCGCCCAGCTCCTTTTCCAGCACTTCGCGGTCCTGGGTCTTCTCGTTCATGCCATCCACGCCCACTTCCAGGCCGCGCAGGGCTTTCTGGAAGGACTCCTGGAAGGTGCGGCCCATGGCCATCACCTCGCCCACCGACTTCATCTGTGTGGTCAGGCGGCTGTCGGCAGCGGGAAATTTTTCAAACGCAAACCGCGGAATCTTGGTCACCACGTAGTCGATGCTGGGTTCGAACGACGCGGGAGTCGCACCACCGGTGATGTCGTTGCGCAACTCGTCCAGCGTGAAGCCCACGGCCAGCTTGGCCGCGATTTTCGCGATCGGAAAACCCGTGGCCTTGGAGGCCAGCGCCGACGAACGGCTGACGCGCGGGTTCATCTCGATCACCACCATGCGCCCGTCCTTCGGGTTGATGGAGAACTGCACGTTGGAGCCACCGGTGTCCACGCCGATCTCGCGCAGCACGGCCAAAGAGGCGTTACGCAGGATCTGGTATTCCTTGTCCGTCAGGGTCTGCGCCGGGGCCACGGTAATGGAGTCGCCGGTGTGCACGCCCATGGGGTCCAGGTTCTCGATCGAGCAGACGATGATGCAGTTGTCCGCCTTGTCGCGCACCACTTCCATCTCGTACTCTTTCCAGCCCAGGAGCGACTCTTCAATCAGCAGCTCATTGGTGGGCGAAGCCTCCAGGCCGCGCTTGCAGATGGTTTCGAACTCTTCGGAGTTGTAGGCAATGCCGCCGCCCGTACCACCCAACGTGAAGCTGGGGCGGATGACGGTGGGAAAGCCCAAGGTCTTTTGCACGCCCCAGGCTTCTTCCATGCTGTGGGCAATGCCAGAGCGCGCGGAGCCCAGACCAATCTTGGTCATGGCGTCCTTGAACTTCAGGCGGTCTTCGGCCTTGTCGATGGCCTCGGGCGTGGCGCCGATCAATTCGACTTTGTACTTCTCCAGCACGCCGTTGTGCCACAGGTCGAGCGCGCAGTTGAGCGCGGTCTGGCCGCCCATGGTGGGCAGGATGGCGTCAGGGCGCTCCTTGGCGATGATCTTCTCGACCGTTTGCCAGGTGATGGGCTCGATGTAGGTGACGTCGGCCGTGGCCGGATCGGTCATGATCGTGGCCGGGTTGCTGTTGATCAGGATGACCTTGTAACCCTCTTCGCGCAGGGCCTTGCAGGCCTGCACGCCGGAGTAGTCAAACTCGCAGGCCTGGCCAATGATGATGGGGCCTGCGCCAATGATGAGGATGCTATTAATGTCGGTGCGCTTAGGCATTCTTCTTCTCCACTGCCGTGCTGTGTTTTTCCATCAACGCAATGAAGCGCTCGAACAGGTAACCAATGTCGTGCGGGCCGGGGGATGCTTCGGGGTGGCCCTGGAAGCAGAACGCCGGCTTGTCGGTGCGCTCCAGGCCCTGCAGCGTGTTGTCAAACAGGCTGATGTGGGTGGGGCGCAGGTTGGCGGGCAAGGTTTTCTCATCCACCGCAAAACCGTGGTTCTGGCTGGTGATGCTGACGCGGCCACTGTCCAGATCCTTCACCGGGTGATTGGCGCCATGGTGGCCGAACTTCATCTTGAAGGTCTTGGCGCCACTGGCCAGTGCCATGATCTGGTGCCCCAGGCAAATGCCGAAAGTCGGGATGCCGGTTTCGATCAATTCTTTGGCAGCAGCAATGGCGTAGTCGCAGGGCTCGGGGTCGCCGGGGCCATTGCTCAGAAAAATACCGTCCGGCTGGTGCTTGAGCACCTCGGCCGCCGGTGTTTGCGCCGGCACCACGGTGACCTTGCAGCCGCGCTCTGCCAGCATGCGCAGGATGTTTTTCTTGACACCGAAGTCGTACGCCACCACATGGAAGCGCGGTGCCGTCTGCTGGCCGTAACCCGTGCCCAGCGTCCATTCGCTCTCGGTCCAGCCGTAGCTCCGGGGACTGGAAACCACCTTGGCCAGGTCCAGCCCCGACATGGACGGAACCGCCTTGGCCAACGCCACGGCTTTTTCCACTGCGGCAGACGTCACCGCCTCACCGGCGGCCAACGCCAGGATGCAGCCGTTCTGCGCGCCCTGGGTGCGCAGCTGGCGGGTCAACTGGCGGGTGTCGATGTTGGCAATCGCCACGGTGCCGGCTTGCACGAGGTACTCGCTGAGCGTGGCCGTGCTGCGGAAATTGGAGGCCACCATGGGCAGATCACGGATGATCAGGCCCGCGGCGTGGACCTTGTCAGACTCGATGTCCTCAGGGTTGGTGCCGTAGTTTCCGATGTGGGGATAGGTCAACGTGACGATCTGTTGGCAATAACTGGGATCGGTCAGGATCTCCTGGTAGCCGGTCATGGACGTGTTGAACACGACCTCGCCGACGGTGGAGCCACTGGCTCCGATGGAATTGCCAATATAGACCGTGCCGTCTGCGAGCGCCAGGATGGCGTGAGGGGTATTTCCCTGTAGAGACAAAAGCACTGGGTTCTCCGGGTTGGTTACGGTTCGCCCAAGCG
>JBAQKO010000135.1:0-2945 GCA_049301075.1 Rhodoferax sp. | reverse complement strand
GGTGATGGCGCGCAGCATCGAGTAGAACGGCGTGAAGTACCAGACCGGCGCAATGTGCAACGGTGTCTGCAGCGGGTCGGCCGGAATGAAGTTGTTGTACTCCAGGAAGTAGCCGCCGAACTCGGGCGCAAAGAAGATGATGGCAGAGAACACCATCAGGAACATGCAGACCGCAAAAATGTCATGCACGGTGTAGTAGGGATGGAAAGGAATGCCATCCAGGGGCACGCCATCTGGACCCTTGTTGGCCTTGATTTCAATGCCATCCGGGTTGTTGGAACCCACATCGTGCAAGGCCAGCAAGTGCGCAACCACCAGGCCCAGCAGCACCAGCGGCACGGCGATCACGTGGAAACTGAAGAAGCGGTTCAGCGTGGCATCACCCACCACGTAGTCGCCACGAATCAGCAGCGCCAGATCGGGGCCGACAAAAGGCACGGCGGCAAACAGGTTCACGATCACCTGGGCACCCCAATAGCTCATTTGTCCCCAGGGCAACAGGTAGCCCATGAAGGCCTCGCCCATCAGCGCCAGGAAAATCGCACAACCGAACAACCAGACCAGCTCGCGGGGCTTGCGGTAGCTGCCGTACAGCAGACCGCGGAACATGTGCAGGTACACCACCACAAAGAACGCCGATGCGCCGGTGGAGTGCATGTAGCGAATCAGCCAGCCCCACGGCACGTCGCGCATGATGTATTCAACGGAGCCGAACGCCAGCGCGGCGTCGGGCTTGTAGTGCATAACCAGGAAAATACCGGTCACGATCTGGATGACCAGCACCAGCATGGCCAGCGACCCGAAGATGTACCAGAAATTGAAATTCTTGGGGGCGTAATACTCCGACATGTGAACGCGGTAGGCGTCAAACGCGGTCGGCACGCGGTTCTCAAACCAATTGGTCAGCTTGGCGCCCGCCGAGGCGTTGGGGGAGATTTCCTTGAATTCAGCCATGTCTATATTCCTCAGGCTTTCTTGTCTTCACCGATCAGCAGCTTGCTATCGGAGAGGTACATGTGCGGTGGCACTTCGAGATTGTCTGGTGCCGGCTTGTTCTTGAAGACACGGCCCGCCATGTCAAACGTGGAACCATGGCAGGGGCACAGGAAACCACCTTGCCAGTCATCGGGCAGGGATGGCTGTGCACCGGTCTGGAACTTGTCGGACGGCGAGCAACCCAGGTGGGTGCAGATGCCGACGGCAACAAAGTACTCCGGCTTGATGGAGCGGGCTTCATTGCGGGCGTACACCGGCGTGAACTCGTCGGGCTTGCGCTTGGATTCGGGATCGGCCAACTGGCCCGTGATCTTGGAGAGCGTCGCCAGCTGCTCGGGCGTGCGGCGCATGATCCACACGGGCTTGCCGCGCCACTCCACCGTAATTTTTTCGCCCGGTTTGAGGCCGGCGATGTCCACTTCGACCGCAGCGCCAGCCGCTTTGGCCCGCTCGGAGGGTTGGAAAGTACTCACAAAGGGGACAGCGACTGCGCCAACGCCAACTGCGCCTGCGCAACTGGAAGCAATTAACCAGGTCCGCTTGCTGGAGTCGATCGATTTGGTGTCGACAAGGGTTTCACTCATGAGAATCCTCAATGAACATCACTACTAGGGAAAGTGGGCATTGTAGCTGACGGCAAAAGCCCAATTCAATGCCAATGTGCCGCCTAAGTTGACAAGATCATTCCTTGGGTAATACTGCTCCCATCTTTACAGCCAGCGGGAGTGACTCACTATGGGAATGATTCAGGAATTCAAGGATTTTGCCGTCAAGGGCAACGTTATCGACCTGGCCGTGGGCGTGATCATTGGTGGCGCCTTCGGCAAGATTGTGGACTCCGTGGTCGGCGACCTCATCATGCCGCTGGTGGGCGCAGTCGTCGGCAAGCTCGATTTTTCCAGCCTGTTTGTCGTTCTAGGCAATGTTCCCCCGGGCACCGCCAACACGGTGGACGCCCTGAAGAAGGCCGGCGTACCGGTGTTTGCCTATGGCAACTTCATCACGGTGGCCGTCAACTTCGCCATCCTGGCGTTCATTATTTTCCTGATGGTCAAGCAGATCAACCGACTGAAGCGGGAGGCACCCGCCGCCGCGCCCGCGCCAGTCGCGCCCCCGGAAGACGTGCTGCTGCTGCGTGAAATCCGCGACAGCCTGAAAAAGTAATCCCGCCGGAGAGCGGCGAACGCTATTGTTTTCATAGCTACCTGCGCCCGATGGGCGGGCTACAGCAGCCGAAAAACCTGCTAATTCGGCGCCGTGCTCAAGGCCCGCGCCATGCGCACGGCTTCCAGCAGGCTGGAGGCGTCAGCCTGTCCGGTTCCCGCAATGTCAAACGCCGTCCCGTGATCGGGGCTGGTGCGCACCAGCGGCAAGCCCAGCGTCACGTTGACACCTTTCTCCACGCCCAGGTATTTCACCGGGATGAGCCCCTGGTCGTGGTACATGGCCACCACCACATCAAACTCCCGTGCCACCCCACCCGGGTTGCGGGCCCGCATGAAAACGGTGTCGGGCGCCCACGGACCGCTTGCCAGGCAGCCCTCGGCGCGGGCGGCCGCCACGGCCGGGGCAATCACCTCCAGCTCCTCACGGCCAAACAGCCCGCCCTCCCCGGCATGCGGGTTCAGCCCTGCCACGGCCATGCGGGGTGCGCGCCTCAGCACCCGTGACAGCGCCGCGTGGGTAATGCGCAGGGTTTGCAGCACATTGTCAAACGTTACCGCCTCGATGGCTTGGCGCAGTGAGACGTGGATGCTGACCAGCACGGTACGCAGCTCGTCATTGGCCAGCATCATGCGCACCGGCACATCGGCTACGGGCTGGCCCAGGTAATGCGCCGCCCGCTCCTGCAGCAATTCCGTGTGCCCTGGAAAACGGTCATAAGGGGCCCCGGCGGCGGACAAAGCCTCCTTGTGCAGGGGCGCGGTCACCAGTGCGCACACCCGCCC
>JBAQKO010000134.1:0-1849 GCA_049301075.1 Rhodoferax sp. | reverse complement strand
TTCCACCTGGGGCGAGCTCTACGACCGCGTTTATGCCGGTACCTTCCAGTGGTACAACAGCATGCGCGAGCAGAATCCGTATTTCCGCATCACCGGCATCGATCACGACCGCGACGGCGTGATCGAGACCGGCGCGGAAACCACGAACATCTCCGCTTTCGATCTCTATGCCTCGACGGCCAACACCATCGGCTGGAACTGGGAGAACGTGGGCTGGTGGTTCTTCTGGTCCTGGCGCATCAACTACTCCTTCGATGTGCCGCTGGTGTCCTATGACATCGGCTCGCTGGACTTCCCGGACCCGCGCCTCGTGGTGCCGGATCCCATCACCGTCAATCCGCCGCCCTTCGCCTTCAAGCTTGACGCCGTCTACACGGTCGATGACATCCAGGGCAAGGTCACGCTGGACGGCGGCGAGTCCTTCGGCAACGACCAGCTCATCGTGCACAACGAGCAGGGCGTGACGGCCACCGGCGTCAATGCCGCCATCCTGACCGACAGCAGCGTGCTGCGCATGGACGCCATCCGCGTCCAGGCCACGAGCGAAGGTGAGGACGCCCAGTACACGAGCGTCGACATCGACCGTGTCGCCACCAATTCCCAGAGCCTGCAGTTCACGCAGGCCGGTGTGGTCGGCGCCAAGACCTTCAACCTTTCGCTGGCCGAGAAGACCTGGAGTATCACCACCGACGCCGACGATACCGCCGCCGACCTGGCGACCAAGCTCGCCGCCGCCGTCAATGCCACTGCCAGCAGCAACGACTACGCCACGGGTGACCTGACGGCTATGGTCACAGGCAGCACGCTGACGCTCACGCATAGCGACGTCGCGCTGGAACTCTCGGCGCTGGTCACCACCGGCACGCCGCTGTTCGACGCCGGCGCCGTGGAGCGCCAGACCGACAGCGAGATCGACGTCACCTTCGCGACGCCGGTCACCGTCGGCAGCAAGTGGTACGTCAATGTCGACGGCCTGGTCTGGGAGCACACGGCCACCACCACCAGCGCGATCGACGTGGCCACCGCGCTGGCGGCCGCCATCAATGGCGACGCCTACGTCGAGGGCAACGGCACGCTGGGCGCGATCGCGACCGGCAACGTCATCACCGTCACGCACAGCAGTGGCACGGTGAAGATCACCCTCGAGGCGCGCACCACCAACAACGACAGCAGCCGCGAGCGCGCCCGCGACACGTTCTACGTGCCGATGGAAGACCCCAGCGGCAATGCCATCACTGACACCTTCCTCAACCTGCAAGGGATGGGGATGGGGCAGGGCACTTCGCTCGACGGCACCCTCTGGGACGGCGTACGCATCGAGGACTTCGACAACATCGACATCCGCCTCTCCACCGGCGACGACGATGTCTACATCGAGTCCACGCTTACCGCAGGTACGACCACGCTCGTGCTCGGCGCGGGCAACGACGAGGTCTTCGTCAAGGCCGTGCTCAGCGACCTCGACATCCTGGGCGGCGCCGGCAACGACACCGTGACGGTGGCCGACGCCAACCTGCTCGCCGATATCAATGACCAGATCACCTTCGACGGCGATGCGCACCGCACCGCGACCTCGAGCTATGTCGAGTTCGATGCGGCCAATGCCACGCACGTGGCCGTGCTGGATTCGCCGCTGGTCAACCTCGTGACGATCTCCGGCAAGCAGTACCTGGAAGTCAGCGTGGTGACGGTGGATGCCTACGGCTACCTGATCCAGCAGGAGATCCAGGCCACCAATGCCGGCGACGACACGCGCTACAACGACGTCAACGTCAACCGTGTCAGCACGAACGCGCTGACGGCACAGTTCACCGCCACCGGTGTCATCGGTGCCGGCACCACGCTGAAC
>JBAQKO010000133.1:0-2297 GCA_049301075.1 Rhodoferax sp. | reverse complement strand
ACACGGCAGGATTCCATTTCGCTACTGAATTCATAGCAATCTACGCAATCAACAAGGGGGCTTTGGCCTGTTTTAACCATGAAATTCACACCCACTCCCGTGCGTTGCGCCCTGGCAAGCCCCTGGGGCCCCATGACGTTGGCGGCCAACGACACCGCCCTCGTGTGGGCCGGCTTCGACGGCCAGCGCTACGAAACCGACCTGCAACACTGGCCCGTCGACGCCACCCACCCGGTGCTGCGCCAGACAGTCGAACAACTGCAGCAGTACTTTGCCGGCGAGCGCCAGACGTTTAACGTGCCGCTGGATCTGGGCTGCGGCACGGCCTTCCAGCAACGCGTCTGGCAGGCGCTGCTGACCATCGCGCCGGGCAGCACCAGCACCTATGGCGCCGTCAGCCAGCACATCGGCCAGCCCAGCGCCGTGCGCGCTGTGGGCGGTGCCATCGGCCGCAACCCCATCAGCATCCTCGTGCCCTGCCACCGGGTGCTGGGCGCCCAGGGCGCGCTCACCGGATACTCTGGTGGCATGGACCGCAAGATTGCCCTGCTGCAACTGGAAGGTTGCCTGTGACGGCGCCAGCGGCGCCCACCGCGTCCAAAGGCTGGGTGCTGGAATTCGTCCTGCTGGCGGCCATCTGGGGCGCGTCCTTCCTGTTCATGCGCATCGGCACGCTGCAGCTCGGCGCGCTGCCCACGGCCGGCCTGCGCGTCGGCATTGCGGCGCTGTTCCTGCTACCCATCCTGCTGGCGCGGGGGCTGGGCCCGGCGCTGCGCCAGCACTGGAAGCTCAGCTTCGTCGTCGGCATCCTGAACTCGGCCATTCCGTTTGCCTGCTTCACGTATGCCCTGCAGTCCATTTCCTCCGGGCTGTCGTCCATCCTGAATGCCACCGTTCCCCTGTTCGGCGCCATCATCGCCTGGCTGTGGCTCAAGGACCGGCCTAACGGCTCGCGCATCCTGGGCCTGGCCATCGGGTTCCTGGGCGTGGCGCTGCTGGCCTGGGACAAGGCCAGCTTCAAGCCCGATGCCAGCGGCAACGCCACGGGCTGGGCCGTGCTGGCGTGTCTGCTGGCCACGCTGTGCTACGGCATTTCGGCCAGCTTCACCAAGCGCTACATGGCCGGCCTGCCGTCGCTGGTGTCGGCTACCGGCAGCCAGTTGGGTGCGGCCGTGGGGCTGCTGCCGCTGACCTGGTGGTTCTGGCCGAGCCATGCGGTGTCGTTGAACGCCTGGCTGGCCGTCATCGCCCTGGGCGTGCTGTGCTCGGGGGTTGCCTACATCCTGTACTTCCGCCTCATCGAGCACGCCGGACCGGCCCGCGCCCTGTCGGTCACGTTTGCCATCCCGGTGTTTGCCGTGCTCTACGGCGTGGTGCTGCTGGGTGAGGTGGTCACACCGTGGATGGTGGGCTGTGGCCTGGTCATCGTGGCGGGCACCGCGCTGTCCACCGGGCTACTCACGCTGCGCCGCAAGCAACCGTAGGGGTCTATTGCATGGCACCGGCCATCAGGTTGATGCTCAGCGCCAGCAGCAGCATGTTGAAGGCAAAGGCCGTCACGCTGTGCAGCAGGGTGAGGCGGCGCATGTGGCGCGACGTGACCACCACGTCCGACACCTGCGAGGTCATGCCCACCACATGCGCGTAATACAAAAAATCAAAATAGTCGGGTGGCAGCTTGCCGGGAAACTCCAGCCCGGCGCCCTGCGGGTGGCCGTGCAGCTCGGACTGGTAGTACAGGTGGGCGTAGCGGAAGGCAAAAATGGTCTGCATGAGCAGCCAGGATGCCGCCAGCGCCAGCATCGACAGCGCCAGATGCGCCAGCCGCTGCGCCAACGCCAGATCCCGGATGTGCTGCAGCATGAGGGCAATGGCACCCGCACTGGCAAAGACCGACAGCAGCAGCAGCGTGAACAGCAGCAGCCCCGGCTGGTCTTGCGCCTGGGCCCGTGCGCGGGTGCGCGCGGCATCAAACTCCACGGCCAGCCACCAGGCCAGCACCAGGAAGGTAACCGCGCCGGCGCACCAGGCCAGCAGCGCGTGCGACTGCGTGGCAATGGGCAACGGCAGCAGGGCCACCACCCCGCCCACGACCACGGCGTACACCACCCGCTGGTGGCCCGTGGTCTCGGAAAAGTGGTGGCGCATGGCGGCTATTGCCGGATCACGTCGGCACCCGCGGGGGGCTTGAACTGGAAGCTGCTGGCCGCCAAGGGCGCATTCGCCTGGAAGCCACTGAAGCGCAGCGTGGACTGCTGGCCAAAACTGTCCAGAATGTCCAGCACCACCAGCTCACC
>JBAQKO010000132.1:0-7498 GCA_049301075.1 Rhodoferax sp. | reverse complement strand
GCGCATACCTGCGCAAACGTGACCAGTCGCCAAAAGCGATGGGCTAATGTAACACGACCGGGGAAAGCGTGCTTTATTGTATGGAAAAGTGGCATCTGGCCCCCGTACAAGCTGCGCGAGCAGCTATACAATTCATAGCAATGAAAACCGAACTCACCACCCTCGATACCACCCGCATTGACGATACCCGCATTGGCGCCGTGCGTCCGCTGATCACCCCTGCGCTGCTCGAAGAGCGCCTGCCGGTGCCCGACGCCGCGCTGGCCCTGGTGGAGAGCAGCCGTGCCGCCATCTCCCGGGTGCTGCATGGCCAGGACGACCGGCTGATTGTGGTGGTCGGCCCCTGCTCCATCCACGACCACGCCCAAGCGATGGAATACGCCCGGCAACTCAAGGTGCAGGCCGACGCCCTGAAAGACGACCTGCTGGTGGTGATGCGCGTGTACTTCGAAAAACCCCGCACCACCGTCGGCTGGAAGGGCTACATCAACGACCCGCATCTGGATGGCAGCTTTGCCATCAATGAGGGGCTGGAAATGGCGCGCCGGCTCTTGCTGGATGTGTTGGCGCTCGGCCTGCCGGTGGGCACCGAATTCCTGGACCTGCTGTCGCCCCAATTCATCAGCGAACTGGTGAGCTGGGGCGCCATTGGCGCGCGCACCACCGAGAGCCAGAGCCACCGCCAGCTGGCCAGTGGCCTGTCCTGCCCCGTGGGTTTCAAGAATGGCACCGACGGCGGCATCAAGGTCGCCACCGACGCCATCCAGGCGGCACAAGCGCCGCACGCCTTCATGGGCATGACCAAGATGGGCCAGGCGGCCATTTTCGAGACCCGCGGCAATGACGACTGCCACGTCATCCTGCGCGGCGGCAAGCAGCCCAACTACAGCAAGGCCGATGTGGACGCCGCCTGCGCGCTGCTCAAGGGCGCCGGCCTGCGCGAGCAGGTAATGATCGACGTGAGCCACGCCAACAGCAGCAAGCAGCACGCCCGCCAGATCGTGGTGTCCTCCGAGGTGGCTGCCCAGATTGCGGCCGGGGACCCGCGCATCACCGGCCTCATGATCGAAAGCCATCTGAACGAAGGCCGCCAGGACATCGTGCCCGGCGTGCCACTCAAGCACGGCGTGTCGGTCACCGATGCCTGCATCAGCATGGCGCAAACCGTGCCCGTGCTGCAGGAGCTGGCCGCGGCTGTGCAGGCCCGCAGGGCCGCAGTTATGTGAACCTTTGGCGCCCGGCACGGTCGTAACCGTTCATGAAGCTCTGCATTCTCGACAACGACATCCTGGAAGGCCAGCTGGCGGACCAGCACGCCAGCTTTGGCGCCATGTTCATTCGCCTGTTCGAGCGGGTGGGCGCCCGCTGGACGGCCGACGTTTTCAGCACCCCCCAGGGGCAGTATCCGGCCTCGTTTGACGACTACGATGCCGTGCTGTTGACCGGCAGCCGCGCCGACTCGTTCTCGCAGGAACCCTGGGTGGTCGAGTTGCGCCGGCAGGTGACGCAGTTGCTGCAGCAGCGCAAGAAGATGGTGGGCGTGTGCTTTGGCCACCAGCTGATTGCGCTGTGCCTGGGTGCCCCGGTGGGACGTGCGCCTCAGGGCTGGGGTGCCGGGCGCATGACCTACGACTGGCACCGCCCCGACCTGCCGCACAGTGCTGGCCGCACCGAAATATCCCTGCTGGCCAGCCACCAGGATCAGGTGTTTGAACTGCCGCCCGGTGCCACGCTGGTGGCCAGCAACGCGTTTTGCCCGGTCGCCTCGTTCACCGTGGGACAGGAGGTGTTTTGCATCCAGCCACACCCCGAGTTCCAGGAAGATGTCAGCGCCTACCTGCTCAACCGGCGCCGTGCGCTGCTGGGCGAAGAACACTACACCGCCAGCATGGAAAGTCTGGCGTTGGGCCATGAAGGCGAGCACATTGCCCGCACGGTGGTAGCGTTTCTGGAAGGCGGCTAACCACTCGCCGCACCCGCCGCACGCAGGACGTGGGCGATGGCATCGGCGTCCAACGAGCGTGCCGCGCCAAAGCCGGCCACTTGGCGGGCGCCCAGTACCGCAAGACCCACAAATCGGAAGTCCCCCAGCTGCGTCATCGCTTCGGCCTCGGGAAAGCGCGCCAGGTAGACCCGGCGGGCATCTGCCCATGCCGCACTGTTCACGGGCAGTACGGTGGCCCTGCCGTCCAGCGTGACGCGAGGCAGGCCATGCACCGGTTCACCCGCCACTTCTGCCTGCATGACCAGAAGGGATACCCGGGGCGTGGTCTGCAGGTTGCGGGTATGTGCCGCCAGGCCGCTGACGTGGATGACCAGGGAAGCCGACACCGGCTCCACCGCGAACGGCACCATGGAAACAAAGGGCTGCCCATCTGCTCCCAGCGTGCCCAAAGCTGCGATGCGCTGGGCGCGCAACAGGGTGCGCAAAGCGTGGGTCAGGCGGGATTCGTGGGGCATGGCCCGCAGTATGCGGCCAAAGTGCGCGGTCCATGGGACCCTGAAAGACGCGACCCCGGGCAGGTGGTTTGCCCGGGGTCCTGGTTTTGCAACGCCCGCTCTTGTGAAGCCGGTCTTTTACAGCGCAAGCGGGTGGCTATTGCTGCTGTTGTCTGTGGATAACAGATGGATTCAGTGTACGTGCAGTGATGGAGCAGATGATTGTTTTATTGCCATCCATTCCTGCAAATTCAGCATAATATGTCTTAAATTTAGTATTTATTGGCATGAACATGAAACTGGATCGGTACGATCAGCACATCCTGGAAATCCTGCAGCAGGACGGCCGCATCAACAACCAGGATCTGGCCGACCGCATCGGCCTGTCACCCTCACCCTGTCTGCGCCGGGTACGGGCGCTGGAAGAGTCCGGCCTGATCATGGGCTACCGCGCCTTGCTGGACGCGCAAAAACTGGGACTCACCCTCTGGGCATTGATCCACATTTCCATGGACCTGCACACCCCCGAACGCTTTGCCAACTTTGAAGCCGCCGTCAGCGTGCTGCCCGAAGTGCTGGAATGCCTGCTGATCACCGGGCAAAACGCCGACTACCAACTCAAGGTGGCAGTGCGTGACATGGACCACTACCAGGCACTGTTGCTGAACAAGCTCACCCGCATCGAAGGTGTGACCGGCGTGCATTCCAGCTTTGTGCTGCGCCGCGTGGTGGACAAGACGGCACTGGCCGTGACCTGACACCGGAGCCCCCGCATGTGCCTGATCGCTTGGAGCTGGCAACCGGCCAGCCGCACGCCCCTGTTGTTGCTGGCCAACCGCGACGAGTTTTATGCGCGTCCGGCGCTGCCGCTGCACTGGTGGGAAACCAGAGATGGAAAGCAAGACCGCGCCAGGGTACTGGCCGGCAAGGACTTGCAGGCCGGTGGTACCTGGTTGGGGCTGAGCCGCAACGGGCGGCTGGCTGCGCTCACCAACTACCGCACACCCCTGCCGGCCCGCACCGACACCCCCTCGCGCGGAGAACTGGTGGCCGCTTTCCTGGCGTGCGAAACGGACGCCGAAACCTATCTGCAGGCCCTGGCGCGGCGCGCCAGCGACTACAACCCGTTCAACCTGCTGGTGTTTGACGGCGCGCGGCTGCTCGGATTGGAAAGCCGCAGCGCCCGCATCGTGCCCATGCAAACCGGCATCGGCGCGGTTTCCAACGCCGACTTCCACACACCCTGGCCCAAACTCACCCAACTCACCACCCGCCTGCAGGCGCAAGTCCAGCAGGACACCGCCGACATTCCCAGCCTGCTGGGCCTGTTGCATGATCCGGTGCGGGCACCCGACACCGCTCTACCTGACACAGGCGTGCCACGGGAGCTGGAACGGGCCTTGTCGGCCACGTTCATCACTACGCCCCACTACGGCACGCGGGCCTGCAGCGTGGTCCGGATCCACCAGCACCACGCCGAGTTCACCGAGCAGAGTTTTGACGCCGGTGGCCTACAGGCAACCGTGCAGCAGTCGTTCCGGCTTTAATCGTCGCCGTTGATACCGCGGCTGCTGCGCCAGATGGCACGCACCAGCCAGAGCCCACCGAGCACCGCACCCACGAAGCCCAGCAGGCCAAAGGTTGGCAGACCCAGCAGGGTGGGGCCGCCCTGCACCGTCATGACAATGGACGAACCGATGATGAGTGCAGCAATCACCAGCGCCATGGCCAGACGGTTGGCCGAGCGGTCAATCTGGTCGCCCACGCGCTTGAGATGCGCCAGCTCAATGCCCACGTGCACGCGCCCACGGCGTGCGTTCCGCATCAGCAACGACAGATCGTGCGGCAATTGCTCCGCCACGGCCAGGGCATGGCGCAGGGTTTTCCACGCGCGGGTCGCCAACACCTTCGGCTGGTAACGGGACCGCACCACCTGGTGCAGCAGGGGCGTGGCCTCGGTTGCCATATGAAAACCGGGATCCAGCCCGCGACCCATGCCTTCCAGGCTGATAAATGCCTTGATCAGCAAGGCCAGATCAGACGGCAAACCCAGGTGGTGTTCGCGCAGGATGGTGGTGACGTCGGCCAGCATCTGCCCCAGGCTGAGTTGCGCCAGCGGCGTGCCGTGGTACTGGTCAACAAAGGCTTCTATCTCGGTTTCCAGTTGCGTCAGGTTCACCCCATGCTCGTCGCCTGTCCAGTCCAGCAGCACTTCGGCTACGGCCTGGGGTTGGCGTTCCACCAGACCCAGCAGCAGCTGCAGCAATTCGTCACGCCGTCGCTCCGAAAGGCGGCCTACCATGCCGAAATCGACAAAGGCAATGCGGTTGTCGGGCAGGTAAAACACATTGCCCGGATGGGGGTCGGCATGGAAAAAACCGTCTTCCACGATCATCTTCAGCACCGCCTGGGCACCGCGTTGCGCCAGCAACGTGCGGTCAAAACCCGCCTCCGGCGTGAGCCGCTCGAGCTGGCCACCCGGTATACCGTCGATATAGTCCTGCACATTCACGCGCTCGCCGGTATAGGCCCAATGGACCCGCGGGATGCTGATGTGTGGCAGTGGCGCCATGTTGGCGGCAATGCGCTCGGCATGGTGGCATTCGGTTGCCAGATCCAGCTCCCGGCGCAGGGATTTGGCAAACTCCCGCACCAGCTGCTGCGGACGGTAGGGCTTGAGAGCCGGCATTTCCGTTTCTGCTACAGCGGCCAGATGGCCCAGCAGGCGCAAATCCGCTTCAATCGTTTCACTGATACCGGGCCGGCGAATCTTGACGATCACCTCGGTTCCGTCTTTCAGTTGGGCGCGGTGCACCTGGGCAATGGATGCCCCCGCCAGGGGTTGCACGTCAAACCGGGCAAATACTTCTTCGGGCTCGCCACCCAGGTCTTCACGCAATTGCGGACGCAACACCTCCAGGGTCAAGGCTGGAACATGACTATGGAGTTTTTCAAACTGGGCAATCCAGTCCGGACCAAACAGATCGGCCCGCCCCGCCAGAATTTGCCCCAGCTTGACAAACGTGGGGCCCAACTCTTCCATCGCCAAACGCACCTGCTCGGGTGGTTCGATGCGTGCCAGATCAGCAGCATGCTCCCATTTGAGAACCTTACCGGCCCGCTCCAGCCGGTCTGCCAGCCCCAGGCGACGCACGCTGTCGCCCAAACCATGGCGCATGAGAACCCCTGCAATTTCCTGCAGGCGGCCCATGTCGCGTGCCGCGCCCAGAGTCTCTATCAACATGGGTGGATGATAGCGCCGCAGACGCGCGCGGGTGCGGTTTTACCGCGCGTCGGGCAGTTCGATCTTGACTTCCAGCACTTCCAGATTGTCCTGGCGCTCCAGGTTGACCTTGATGTCTGCCGGATTGATCTTGATGTACTTGCTGATCACCGCCACCAGCTCGGCCTGCAGGGCTGGCAGGTAATCGGGTTCCGCGGCATTACGACCACTGCGCTCGTGCGCCAGAATGATCTGCAGCCGCTCCTTGGCCACGCTGGCCGTTTTCTTTTTTTCGCCAATCAGAAACGAGAGAAAGGACATGGTCTTATTTCCCTCCAAAGATACGCTTCAGGAGTCCCTGCTTTGGCGCATCAATGAAACGCATGGGCTTGTCGGCACCCAGAAAACGATCAATCACATCTTTGTAGGCTTCGGACACATCGCTGCCTTGCATGTGTACCGCTGGCACACCCTGGTTGGAAGCCTGCAGCACCGATTCGCTCTCGGGAATCACGCCAATGAGCGGGATGCGCAAAATGTCCTGAATATCGTCCAGTGACAGCATCTGCCCCTGGTCTACCCGGGCCGGGTTGTAGCGGGTGATCAGCAGGTGTTCCTTGATGGGTTCGAGCTTTTCGATCGCCCGTCGGGTCTTGCTGGCCAGCATGCCCAGAATGCGGTCGGAATCGCGCACGGAAGACACCTCGGGGTTGGTCACCACCAGGGCTTCGTCGGCAAAGTGCATGGCCATCAGGGCACCGGTTTCAATACCGGCGGGGGAGTCGCACACGATGTACTCGAAATCCATGGCGGCCAGGTCATTCAGGACTTTTTCCACTCCGTCCTGCGTAAGGGCATCCTTGTCGCGGGTTTGCGAGGCGGCCAGCACGAACAGGTTGTCGCACTGCTTGTCCTTGATCAGCGCCTGGTTCAGGTTGGCTTCCCCGTGGATGACATTGATCAGGTCATACACCACGCGGCGTTCACAGCCCATGATCAAGTCCAGGTTGCGCAGACCCACATCAAAGTCGATAACAGCCGTCTTGTGCCCGCGCAAGGCCAGACCGGCTGCAAAACTGGCGCTGGTGGTCGTTTTGCCCACGCCGCCCTTGCCGGAAGTAACCACAACGATTTTTGCCATAGTGAAAGGTCTTTCTGGTTAATTTTTCAGGGCTTCGATCAGCAGCTTGTCCTGCCCATCGTTACTCAGGCGCACCTGCGCCGGTTTGCCGCGCACATCGGGAGCGAGCGGGTTTTCGCTGGTGCGGTAGACACCAGCAATGGAAATGAGTTCGGGTTCCAGGCACAAGGAAAAAATACGGGCCTGGGTGTTGCCTCGCGCCCCAGCCATGGCCTTTCCACGCAGGGGTGCATACACGTGGATGTTGCCATCGGCCACCACTTCGGCTCCCTGATTGACCATGGCCAATACCACCAGATCGGCGCCCCGGGCGTAAATTTTTTGCCCGGACCGCAGGGGTTTGTCCACCACCATGGTAGCCGGTCCCGGTACTTCCCGCACCACCTCACGAACCACTTCCTGCACCACTGCGGCAACCGGTTCGGCCACTGCCGGGCGCGCACGGGGTGCCTCGGCTGGCGCCTGCGCCAAGTCATGCGCATGGGCCGCTTCCACCCATGCGGCACTGGCACCGCGAACCGCAACCGGCATGAGCCGGCAGTTCCGCAATGCGGCAACCAAGGGAACCATGTCCTGCACGGGCAGATCGGGCGGCAAAAGGGAGAAGTCGATGACCAGGGCATCTTGGTCAAAAAAATCGGGGCTTTCGCCATTGGCGCCGAATTGCTGAAGCAATTCGGCTGTCAGCAGATCCC
>JBAQKO010000131.1:0-3586 GCA_049301075.1 Rhodoferax sp. | reverse complement strand
GGCCTCGGGTGTCTGGCTGGGTGGCCTGCTGGTGGGGGGCGGTGCCATCAGCGCGCCGCGCTCCGCGATGGTGCGGGTGTTTGACCCGGTCCCGCCCGGTGGCCTGTGCGCGGTTGCCGAACTGTGTCGTCTATCGAAAGGAATGCCATGAATCGCACACTCATCAAGTGGCTGCTGGCGGTCTCGCTGTCACTCAATATCGGCTTCATCGGGGCGGTGGTTTTCCGGCAGGCACAGACGCCGGCGGTGCCATCCGCCACCACGCCATCCCCCCATCTGAACCTGCCGGACTACCTGCAGCTGAGCGGGGAGCAGCGCCAACGCTGGCAGCAGCTCGAACCGGCTTTCCTGCACGATCTGACGGCCAACTGGGGCGAGATTCGCAGCCACCGCGAGGCGCTGGTGCGTGCCATCTTTGCCGCCGCACCCGAGCGCGCAACCATCGACGCGCAGCAGGCACAAATCGCCGCCTTGCAGAGCGTCCAGCAGCAGCGGGTGATCACCCAACTGCTGGCCGAGCGGGAAGTGCTCAATGCCAAACAGCGGGCCCGGCTGATGGAGTTGCTTCTGGGGCGCTACGCGCAGGAGGCGACCGAGGAAGAATTGCTGCATCGGGAGGAAAAATAAAAGGAACATTTCTGGCGCATGTTCGTTAAGGCAAGCAAGGCCCGGCACCTGCCGGGCTGATTTTTCCTTAACTGAACTGGAGCACACCATGAAATTTCCTTTGTATGTACTGATTGCCGCCACCCTGGCAACCCCGCTGGTCGCGCTGGCCGCCGACCACCCGGCGCATGAAGCCCAAGCCCCACACGCGATGGCCCTCAACGCCGGCAAGAAGTGGGAGACCGATGGCCCCCTGCGCCAGGCCATGACGGCCATCCGCGCGTCCGTGGCCACCACGCTGCCCAAGGCCCACGCGGGCAAGGCCACGGCGGCCGACTACGAGGCCTTGAGCAAAGAGGTGAATGCGCAGGTGGCGTACATCGTGGAACACTGCAAGCTCGACCCCAAGGCCGATGCCCAGCTGCACACCGTGATTGGCGACATGCTCAATGGCGCGGAAAAGGCCGAGGGCAAGCAGGGCAAGAGCCGGGCGTCCGGCGTGGTGCAGATTGCCCAGGGGCTCAACACCTACGGCAAGTACTTTGACCACGCGGGTTGGAAATCGGTTTCCGTGCCCCACTAACCGTGCCAGCCCGCAAGGGCTGTGCACGCGGTGCAAAGGGAATCAATGTGCCTCGATGACGGGGTAGAAGTCGGTATTTTCCCTTTGCATGCGTTCGTACAGAACCTTGAGAACGCTGTTGGCATCGGCGCGAAATTCCTCCGGGCTGTTCGAGACGCTGGCGGCGCTGTTCCACTTGCGGGAGAAGGCAAGGTAGCTCGCCGCAATGTGCTTCATCTCGTTCTGGAAGCGCTGCCCCATGGCCGCGAGCGCGGAATCCTTGCTGTTGTTCAGCGCGGGGTACAGCACCGAGTCTTCCACGGCCAGGTGCAGTTTGATGGTGGAACTCATGGCCACAATCAGACGGGAAATTTCGGCGGCGTTATCGCGTATGCCGCGGTGCGCATGGGTCCGCAGGGCTGCTATGCACGACAGGATTTCAACGTGCTGGTGCTTGAAGCGGTCGATGTTCATGGGCGTTCTTTCGGGTGAGGCAACAGGGATGGTGCGGGGCACAAGGCAGGGCACCGACTGGTCTTCATTCTAGAAAAATACGCAATAAGATGCAAATTAAATGCATCTTATAAAAAGGGTCTCTACGCCGATGCAGCCGGCCCGGTGGCCTTGGGCAGGGTCCACCTTGTGTATATTGCGTCTCAAGCTATGAAAAAAATAGCATTTGACGGAAGTTGCGCAGTGTGACAACCTTCGCTGACCCGCATGGCAAGAGGCTTTGATTGATAAATTCCGCCACGGGCCTATAACTACAAAATGCCCGGGTTGTGTCATGTGGGGGTGTTGCCGTGCGTTGCAGCCGAATGTTCAACAGGGAGGGTAAACATGGGCATGCATTCCAGCCACCGTGATGCGGCGGTGTTCTGGTCGCCAATACGGTATCCAGCGACGAACCGGCGACCAACATGAAAGCCGTCCAGCGCGCATTTTTGACCTGGCTGAATTCGCGGCTGTACGTCAGGATGTACATACCCATCCTGATCCTCATCCTGCTGTTCTCCGGCCTGCGTTACCAGCTGTACATTGATGCGTCCTTTCGGGAAATCAGCAACCGCAGCACCCGCGAGCTGAGCCACATTCGCCACTCGCTCATTCCCGCTCTGGCGGAGTTCGCCCAAAAGGGTGACCGGGAGCGGCTGCAGCGTGTCATCGACGACGAGGTGCGCTCCAATCCGGACATTGCCACCATCCGCTGGCAGACGCCCACCACGCTGGTCGAGGTCACCAACCCGGACTTGCCTGCGCCCCTGTATCCGGTGTGGTTCCTGCGGTTTGTGCCGCCGCAGCCCCCCGATATCACCTACCTGGTCGTGCTGTCGGGCGAGGAGAACGCAGCACTCACCCTGATGCCCTCCGTCGTGGGCGGCATCAATGGCGTGTGGACGGCCCTGGTCACCCAGGTCAAGATGACGGCGGCCATCACGTTCATTGTGTTTTTTCTGCTGACCCTTTTGTTGCGCAGCAATGGCGCCATGCTGCGGCGTCTGGCGCACGCCACCAACCAGTTCAAGAGCGGCGATTACAACGCGCGGATGGACGTCATTGGCACCTATGAGGGGCGTGCCGTGGCGCAGACCTTCAACGCCATGGCGCACGAAGTGCAGGTGCTGGTGGAGTCCCTGCGCGCGAGCCAGCGCAAGCTCAGTGAGCAGCTGCATTTCACGCTGCAGCTGTCCAATGCGCTGCCGATTCCCATGTTCGTGGCCGATGCGCAGGGTGTCTGCCTGCGCGTCAACACGGCGTGGGAGAGTCTGATTGGGGTCCGGGCCGAGGATCTGGTGGGTCGACCCATGCAGGGCATCTTCAGCAAGATGGACCGCATCGGCACGCCGGGTTCCGCAGCGGCTGAGCGCCTGCCTGATGAGCGCGCCGTGCAGGAGCTCAGCGTGACCACGCACGCGGGCAAGGTCATCCAAACCATCTACTACAAGGCGGCCTTCACCACCATAGACGGTGTGGCGGCCGGCGTCATCTGCGTCCTGGTGGACGTTTCCCCGCTCAAGCAGGCGCAGGGCGCCCTGATGCTGGAGAAGGAGCGTGCCGAAGTCACGCTGTCGTCCATCGGGGATGGTGTCATCACCACCGACCTGCACTGGCGTGTGGAGACCTTGAACACGGCGGCGCAGCAGTTGACCGGCTGGACGCTGGCCCAGGCGGCGGGCCGCCGCCTGGGCGACGTGTTTGAGTTGACCGAGGACCCGGGGCAGCCCGTGGCCAGAAAAGTCTGGAGCAACGTCCTGCGCGACAACGCCGTGGTGCACGCCGCCAACCAGGCGCTGGTGGACCGGTCCGGCAAGCGCTACTCCATCGACTACACGGCGTCGCCCATCACCAAGGCCGATGGTTCGGCCATCGGGTGCGTGCTGGTGTTTCGGGATGTCAGCGAGAAGCGCTATCTCATGC
>JBAQKO010000130.1:0-1900 GCA_049301075.1 Rhodoferax sp. | reverse complement strand
TGCCCGGCGTGCCGCCCGACACCGTGGCCATGAGCGGACACTGGGGCCAGATGGTGGCGGTCGTGCCGTCGCGCCAGGCGGTGGTGGTGCGCCTGGGCTGGACCTTCAAGCGCAGCCAGTTTGATGGCTGCCGGCTGCTGGCCGATGTGCTGTCCGTGCTTGCCAAATGAGGTCATGACATGAACAAACGGATCGTGCGCAATAGCGCTGTTGCGGTGCTGGCCCTGCTGGCGCTGGGACTGGTGGTTTTCTTCAACGTGCCCACGCTCGTCGATGGGCGCATGAACACGGTGATCACGGCTCCGCCCTACACGGCCGGCGCGCCGGCCACCACACTGCACAACACCCTGTTCGTGGCCGACCTGCATGACGATGCCCTGCTGTGGAACCGCGACCTGCTGCAACGCTACAGCCGCGGGCATGTCGACCTGCCGCGCGGGCTGGAGGGACACATGGCCTTGCAGGTGTTCGCCACGGTCACCAAAACGCCCAAGGGCCTGAATTACGAACGCAACGGGTCCGACACCGACAGCATCACCATGCTCGCCATGGCCCAGCGCTGGCCCGTGGCCACCTGGAGCAGCCTGTTGCAGCGTGCCCTGTACCAGAGCGAGAAATTGCACAAGGCGGCACGGGACAGCCAGGGCCAGCTGGTCGTGCTCCGAAGTCGCGACGACCTGGCGGCCTTCGTCAAGGCCTGGAGCCAGGACTCCCACCGCGTGGCCGCCGTGCTGGCCACCGAAGGTTTGCATCCCCTGGAGGGCAAGCTGGAGAACGTGGACCGCTTGTTTGATGCGGGTTTTCGCATCGCCGGGCTCACGCATTTTTTTGACAACGAGGTGGGCGGCTCCGCGCACGGCATCGACAAGGGCGGCCTCACCCCCTTTGGCCGCCAGGTGGTGCAGCGGCTGGAGGCCAAGGGCATGCTGATTGACCTGGCCCACGCCTCCAAGCCCCTGATCGACGACGTGCTGGCCATGGCGCGCCGGCCCGTGCTGGTGTCCCATACCGGGGTGGCGGGCACCTGCCCGGGGCCGCGCAACCTGACGGATGCGCACCTGCAGCGCATCGCCGCCACTGGCGGTGTGGTGGGGATCGGCTACTGGGACGCGGCCGTGTGCGATCCGTCGGTGGCCGGCATTGTCAAAGCCATCCGCTACGCGGCAGACCGCATCGGTGTGGCGCATGTGGCGCTCGGGTCCGATTTTGACGGTGCGACCCGCACGCCGTTTGACGTGACCGGATTGCCCCAAATCACCGAAGGCCTGATGGCCGCGGGTTTCAGCACCGATGACATCCGCGCCATCATGGGCGGCAATGTGCAGCGCCTGCTGGCGCAAAATTTGCCCTAAAATCAGCCTCTGCCCCTTGTAAATACTGCGCAGATAGCTATTGATTTTGTAGCATTTTCTGTGCCTGCCGAATTCTTTCCTTTCTCTCATGACCCCATCACCCGCACCCACCCAGCACCGGTTTGACGTGCTCATCGTCGGCAGTGGTCTGGCTGGCCTGTCGGCTGCCCTGCACCTGGCGCCCACCCACCGCGTCGCCATTCTGACCAAGCGCGCCATGAGCGACGGCTCCAGCAACTGGGCCCAGGGTGGCATTGCCGCCGTGCTGGCCGAGGGCGACAGTTTTGACGCCCACGTGCAGGACACGCTGGTGGCCGGCGCCGGTTTGTCCGACCCGGCGGCCACCCGCTTTGTGGTGGAGCATTCGCCGGAGAGCATTGCCTGGCTGCGCCAGCTGGGCGTGCCGTTCTCGCAGGAAGACGGCCACCTGCACCTCACGCGCGAAGGCGGCCACAGCGCGCGGCGCATCGTGCATGTGACCGACGCCACCGGTGCGGCGGTGCAGAAGACGCTGATCGAGACCGTGCGGCGCACGCCCAACATCACGC
>JBAQKO010000129.1:0-1786 GCA_049301075.1 Rhodoferax sp. | reverse complement strand
CGATGGAGGCGTGGGTTACCACGCCCTGCTCGATGTGCAGCTTGAGCGCCAGGCAGACGGCGGAAATGTCGTCTTCCAGGCGCTTGGACACCTTGTACACCCGCGCATACTCGGTCGCCGTGGGCTTGGGCACCTTGATCCAGGCCAGCACCTCGTCTTTGGCCATCACGTTCTGGCGGTAGCCGGTGTACAGGTCTTCCAGCGCCAGCTCGCGGTGGGCTTGTTTCTTGCCGCTCTGGCGCATCAGCACCACGCTGGCGCCCAGGGCAATCAGCAGGGGCATGGAGTCGCCAATGGGTGAGCCGTTGGCCACGTTGCCGCCCAGCGTGCCGCTGTTGCGCACCGGCAGGCCGGCAAAGCGCTGGGTGAATGCGGCCAGTTGGGGCCGGTCCGCCACCAAGGCGGCAAAGGCATCGGTCAGCGTGGCGGCGGCGCCCAGGGCGATGTGGTGCGGGTACTGTTGCACGCGGCGCAGCTCGGCCACGCGGGTCAGGTCCAGCACGCGCCCCAACTGCCGGTGTTGCTTGGTGACCCACAGCCCGACGTCGGTGCTGCCGGCCACCAGTTGGGCCTCGGGGTAGCGGGCGCGGGCCGCCAGCAGCTCGGGCAGCGTGTGCGGAGAAATATAGGCCAAATCGGCCTCAGAGGCCCGTTTTTCCTGCGCCAGAAGCTTCAGTTTTGATAGCACGTCAGTCTCGTTGACTTGCGCGGGGGGCAGCGCCTGCATGGCCTGCGCGGCGTTCAGAATGGGCCGGTAGCCGGTGCAGCGGCACAGGTTGCCCGACAGCGCCTGCTGGGCCTGCTCCCGGGTGATGGCCGTGCCGGCGTGGTTCTGGTACAGGCCAAACAGGCTCATCACCATGCCGGGGGTGCAAAAGCCGCACTGCGAGCCGTGGGAGTCCACCATGGCCTGCTGGGCCGGGTGCAGGCTGCCGTCCGCCTGGGTCAAATCCTCGACCGTCCACAGCGCCATGCCGTCGATGGAATGCGCCAGGCGGATGCAACTGTTGATGGCGCGGTACTGCAAGCGGTCGCCCTGGGCCTGCGCCACCACCACGGTGCAGGCGCCGCAGTCGCCCTCGTTGCAGCCTTCCTTGGTGCCGCTGCCGTGCAGGTCTTCGCGCAGCACCTCCAGCAGGGTCCGGTGGGGGGCAACGGCGGGCAGGGTCACGATCTGGCCACGGCGCACGAATCGCAGGGGTTGTGTATCCATGGGCACTAGCATAGAGCACAATTTCACGCTATGCAGGCGCTGGCCGGCATAGTCGGCACGAGCGTGTAAAGTGAGCGCCTGCAACCCCAAACAAAGCGCAGGATTTCCTCCAGCATGGCAACTCCCAGACTCCAGTTAACCGGCATTACCAAGGCCTACCCCGGCGTGGTGGCCAACAGCGATGTTTCGCTGACCGTCATGCCCGGCGAAATCCATGCCGTGCTGGGTGAAAACGGCGCCGGTAAATCGACGCTGATGAAAATCATCTACGGCGCCGTCAAGCCCGATGCCGGCACGGTGCGCATCAACGGCCAGGTGATGCAGATTCGCAACCCCAAGGAAGCGCGGGCCAACGGCATCAGCATGGTGTTCCAGCATTTCAACCTGTTCGACACCATGACCGTGGCCGAGAACGTGTGGCTGGGCCTGACGCGCAACTCGCTGGAGCAGGTCACGGCGGCCATTGTCGGCAAGGCCACCGAATACGGGCTGGACGTGGACCCGGCGCGCCCGGTGCACACGCTCAGCGTGGGCGAGATGCAGCGGGTGGAAATCATCCGCGCCCTGCTGACT
>JBAQKO010000128.1:0-3192 GCA_049301075.1 Rhodoferax sp. | reverse complement strand
GAGCAATGGATGGCCGCCGCCGCCCCCAGCAATTTCCTGGCTTTCAACGCCGAGGCGCAAAAACGGGCGGTGGAAACCCAGGGCGAAAGCATTGCCAAGGGCCTGCACAACCTGGTGCATGACCTGCGTCAGGGTCACGTTTCCATGACCGACGAGAGCGTGTTCGAGGTGGGCAAGAACGTGGCCACCACCGAAGGGGCGGTGGTGTTTGAAAACCCGTACTTCCAGCTCATCGAATACAAGCCCCTGACGGCCAAGGTGTTCGAAACCCCGTTCTTGTTGGTGCCGCCCTGCATCAACAAGTACTACATCCTCGATCTGCAACCCGATAACTCGCTGGTGCGCTACGCAGTGGCGCAGGGGCACCGCACCTTCGTGGTGAGCTGGCGCAACCCGGACGCCTCGCTGGCCCAGGCCACGTGGGACGATTACATCGAGCACGCGGTGATCAAGGCGATTTCCGTGGTCCGCGAGATCAGTGGCGCACCTGCCATCAACGCCCTGGGTTTTTGCGTGGGCGGCACCATGCTGGGAACGGCACTGGCCGTGCTGGCGGCGCGCGGCGAGCAACCGGTGGCCAGTGCCACCTTACTGACGTCGTTCCTGGACTTTTCCGACACCGGTGTGCTGGATGTCTTCATCGACGAAGCCTTCGTGCAGTACCGCGAGAAGGAAATGGGCCAGGGCGGCCTCATGAAGGGCAAGGACCTGGCTTCCACCTTCAGCTTCCTGCGCCCGAATGACCTGGTGTGGAACTACGTGGTGGGCAACTACCTGAAGGGTGAGACACCACCACCGTTTGACCTGCTGTACTGGAATTCGGACTGCACCAATCTCCCCGGCCCCTACTACGCCTGGTACCTGCGCAACACCTACCTGGAAAACAACCTCGTCAAGCCCGGCCGGGCCGTCGTGTGCGGCCAGAAAATTGACCTGGGCCGGGTGGATATCCCGGTCTACATCTACGGTTCGCGCGAAGACCATATCGTGCCCATTGGCGGGGCCTACGCCTCCACCCAGGTGTTGCCGGGCAAGAAGCGGTTTGTCATGGGGGCTTCGGGCCACATTGCCGGGGTCATCAACCCGCCGGCCAAGAACAAGCGCAGCCACTGGATTCGCAGCGACGGCAAGTTCCCCAAAACCCATGCCGCCTGGCTGGCAGGGGCCGTGGAGCACCCCGGCAGCTGGTGGACGGACTGGGCGCACTGGCTCAAAGGCCATGCCGGCAAGCAGATTGCGGCGCCCAAGACCTACGGTAAGGGAAAATACAAGGCTTTGCAGCCGGCCCCTGGCAGTTACGTCAAGGTCCGCGCCTGAGCCCTTCAGACACCCAGGAGAGAAATATGGAAGACATCGTTATCGTTTCAGCCGCCCGCACCGCTGTGGGCAAGTTTGGTGGCACCCTGGCCAAGACCGCGGCCACGGACCTGGGCGCGGCCGTCATCAAGAATCTGCTGGAGCGCACCGGTCTGGCGCCCGAGCAGGTGGGTGAAGTGATTCTGGGCCAGGTGCTGGCCGCGGGCGTGGGCCAGAACCCGGCCCGTCAGTCCCTGATTAAAAGCGGACTGCCCAAGGAAACACCGGCACTGACTATCAATGCCGTGTGCGGCTCCGGCCTGAAATCGGTCATGCTGGCCGCGCAGGCGGTTGCCTATGGTGACAGCGAGATCGTGATTGCCGGTGGCCAGGAAAACATGAGTGCCAGCCCGCACGTGCTGCTGGGCTCGCGCGACGGCCAGCGCATGGGCGACTGGAAGATGGTCGACTCCATGATCGTCGACGGCCTGTGGGACGTCTACAACCAGTACCACATGGGCATCACCGCCGAAAACGTGGCCAAGAAGTATGGCATCACGCGCGAGATGCAAGACGCGCTGGCGCTGGCCAGCCAGCAGAAGGCCGCCGCCGCGCAGGACGCCGGCCGCTTCGTGGACGAAATCGTCCCGTTCAGCATTGCGCAGAAAAAGGGCGATCCGCTGGTGTTCGCCGCCGACGAATACATCAACCGCAAGTCCAACGCCGAAGCGCTGGCAGGCCTGCGCCCCGCGTTTGACAAGGCCGGTGCGGTGACGGCGGGCAACGCCTCCGGCATCAACGACGGTGCGGCTGCCGTGATGGTGATGACGGCCAAGAAGGCTGCGGCTCTGGGACTCAAGCCCATGGGGCGCATTGCCAGCTTTGCCACCAGCGGCCTGGACCCGGCCCTGATGGGCATGGGCCCGGTGCCCGCTTCGCAAAAGGCGTTGGCGCGCGCGGGCTGGAAGGCACAGGACCTGGATCTGCTGGAAATCAATGAGGCATTTGCCGCACAGGCTTGCGCCGTCAACAACGAGATGGGCTGGGACACCAGCAAGGTCAACGTCAATGGCGGTGCCATTGCCATTGGTCACCCCATTGGCGCCTCCGGCTGCCGCATTCTGGTCACCCTGCTGCACGAAATGCAGCGTCGCGGTGCGAAGAAGGGAATTGCCAGCCTGTGCATTGGCGGTGGCATGGGCGTGGCCCTGACGATTGAGCGCTGACAGCAGCCCAAGGAGGGACGGGGTCGCTGCACGGCGGTTACCCCGTGAGGTATCAAGCAAGAAAACAACGAGGAGTCAAAAATGAGTCAAAAAGTAGCTTACGTGACCGGTGGCATGGGTGGCATCGGTACCGCCATTTGCCAGCGCCTGTTCAAAGAGGGATTCAAGGTGGTGGCCGGCTGTGGCCCGACCCGCGACCACGGCAAATGGATTGCCGAGCAGGCGGCGCTGGGATACACCTTCTACGCTTCGGTTGGCAATGTGGGCAACTGGGATTCCACCGTCGAGGCGTTCACCAAGACCAAGGCCGAGCACGGTTCCATTGACGTGCTGGTGAACAACGCCGGCATTACCCGCGACCGCATGTTCCTGAAAATGTCCCGCGAGGACTGGGACGCCGTGATTGAGACCAACCTCAACAGCATGTTCAACGTCACCAAACAGGTGGTGGCCGACATGGTGGAAAAGGGCTGGGGCCGCATCATCAACATCTCAAGCGTCAACGGCGAAAAGGGCCAGGCCGGGCAAACCAACTACTCAGCGGCCAAGGCCGGCATGCACGGTTTCACCATGGCCTTGGCGCAGGAACTGGCTTCCAAGGGTGTGACGGTCAACACCGTGAGCCCGGGCTACATCGGCACCGACATGGTCAAGGCCATCCGTGAAGATG
>JBAQKO010000127.1:0-3442 GCA_049301075.1 Rhodoferax sp. | reverse complement strand
GCAGCGGATTCTGGAGACGGTAAATCTTACTTGATTGCGAACGGTAAACCTTCAAATCCCCTGGCTTCTTTTCCAATGGGAGCACGAAGACGACAGATGGAGAAAATTAAATTTCATCGTGCGTTGGTTGTTCTCTATCTCTCTCTTTTCTTATCTATAAGATAGTAGTAGTAGATAAGGATGCCCCCGTACTGTGGATAAGGCCTATTTATCTTTTCCGATCAAGGACTTGCGGGGTTTTAACCCCTGTGGGTGACCGCGCTTTGTGGTTGTACCCGATTCATGAACAACCTGGCCCAGGTTGGCCAGCCTGTGGATAACCACCACTTTATGCAGAAACTATGCACAGGGTTGTTATTTGACAGAAAGCGGAAAGAGGCGTGTAGAGTTCCCATCCATGAAACTGATCCTGCGTTTACTGGGTGTGGCGTTGCTGGCCTGTGGCGTTTTTGCGTTGGCTGGCGTGTTGGCGACCTGGGCGCCCGACCGGCCGGTGCAGGATTTGTCCGCACGCTGGGCCACTGCACCGTCGCAATTCATGGCGGTCAATGGCATGCAGGTGCATGTGCGTGATGAGGGGCCGCGGGATGACCCCATGCCCATTGTGCTGTTGCACGGCACGTCGGCCAGTCTGCACACCTGGGATGGGTGGGTGGACAGCTTGCGTGGCCAGCGCCGGGTGATCCGTTTTGATCTTCCGGGGTTTGGCCTGACCGGTCCTGATCCGCAAGGCGATTATTCCCTGGCTGCGTATGTGCGTTTTGTGGGCGCCATGCTGGATGCTTTGGGCGTGCGTACCTGTGTGCTGGCGGGCAACTCGCTGGGTGGGCAGATTGCCTGGGAAACGGCGTCGGCCCTGCCGCAACGGGTGGGCAAGCTGATACTGGTGGATGCTGCGGGGTACCCCATGCGTTCGGAATCGGTGCCGCTGGGGTTTCGGGTGGCTCGCTTGCCGGGGTTGCGTCTGCTGATGGAATATGTGCTGCCGCGCGGCATGGTGGAAAGCAGTGTGCGCAATGTGTATGGGGACCCGCAGAAGGTGACGCCGGCTCTGGTGGATCGGTATTACGAGCTGGCGTTGCGTGCCGGTAACCGCCAGGCCTTGGCCCAGCGGCTGGCGCTGACTGGGTATGGAGATACGCAACCGATCAAGGCGCTGAAGCTGCCCACCCTGATTCTCTGGGGCGCCAAAGACCGCTTGATTCCATTGGAAAATGGAAACCGTTTTGCATCCGATATTGCCGGTTCCCGGTTGGTGGTGTTCGACGGTCTGGGCCATGTGCCCCATGAGGAAGATCCGCAACAAACGGTCGCTGCTGTGAAAGCGTTTCTGGGTGTGCGTTGAGGATTTGCGGCGTGGGTCGTTTTTAGTGGTCAAATGGAGCGGTAGCCAGCGCAAATATTGCGTGAATAGCTATTAAATGCATAGCGAATGTGGTGTTATGAGCGATAAAAAACCTTTCGAGATTGCGCGTGAAACGCTCAAACAGCTCACGGTCCGTAAATTGGCACCGACGCCGACCAATTACCAGCTGATCTACAACGAAATAGCGGGCATTCCCCAGATGCCGCCTTTTCCGGCGGATGTCCTGCGGGACATTGCCCAGGCGCTGCCTGCGAAGACACCAGGCCAGCAAAAACAGCGTGGCTTGCTGGAATACGCCATTGATCGCCTGAATTGGGATGGTGTGAAGACCGCATTGGTGGCCTACGGCGGATTTGTTCCGGCCTCGGGCGGCGAAAGCACCCCCCCTGTTTTGGCTGCGCCGGTGGCGGTGGTGCCCGCAGCACCGTTGACCGCTCCGGCCTTGACGGCCGAGTTTCTGGGACAGATTGGCCGCCTGATTGAGTATGCGCAGCCAGCGTTGGGTGGCGACGATCCGCGCTTTGCCGAGCAGACACAGACCCTGCTTAACGCCATGCGCGAACCTGGTGCCGATGTGGTGGCCGTCAAGGCCATGTTGGTGCACTACAGCCACCGCCTGTCTTTTGCCGCGGAAGACCAGGCTGAAATCAAAAAGACCCTGCTCAAGCTGCTGCACCTGGTGTTTGAGAATATTGCCGAGTTGAGCCAGGACGAGTTGTGGCTCAAAGGTCAGATGGAAGCGCTGATGGCCGCGGCCACTCCACCCCTGACACTGCGGCGCCTCGATGACGTGGAACAGTTGCTCAAGGACGTGATCGCCAAGCAGAAAGACGCCAAGGAACGCACGCTGCAGGCGCAGGACGATATGCGCCGCATGCTGGCCACCTTTATTGACCGGCTTTCCGAAATGGCCCGTTCGGCCGGATATTTCCACGAAAAGCTGGAAGAAAATGCGCGCCAGATCGAGCAAGCCAAATCCCTGGCCGAGATTGCACCCGTCCTGCAGGAAGTGGTGGGTGCCACGCGCGAGATGGCCCGCGAGAGCAAGACGGCCAGCGACCAGTTGCAGGAGATGCGCGAACGTGCCAACCACACCGATGCCGAGCTGGCCAAACTGCACCAGGAGCTGGACCGCGTCAGTGCCCAGGCCCGCCACGATTCATTGACCGGCGCGCTCAACCGCAAGGGGCTGGACGAAGCCATTGACCGCGAAATCTCCAGTGTGCGGCGCAAGGACACGCCCCTGTGCATGGCGTTGCTGGATATCGACAACTTCAAGAAGCTCAACGATGCCTTGGGGCACGCCACCGGCGACTTGGCGCTGGCCCATCTGGCGACCATCGCCCGCGAATGCATGCGGCCCCAGGACAGCCTGGCCCGCTATGGTGGCGAGGAGTTTGTCATTTTGCTGCCCGATACGCCGCTGGACCGGGGTATCGAGGCCATGACCCGCTTGCAGCGCGAACTGACCAAGCGGTTTTTCCTGGCGGGGACCGAAAAGATCCTGATCACCTTCAGCGCCGGCGTGGCGCAACTGGCGGCCAATGAAACCGGTGCCGCGGCCATCAAACGGGCCGATCAGGCCATGTACCTGGCCAAGCGGGCCGGCAAAAACCGGGTGATCGGGGCCTGATGGTTATAGGGACTACCAGGATGCCGTTTCAAGGAGTAGCAACATGGGCTTTCTGATTCTGGGGCTGTTCATTTTTCTGGGGGTGCATTCGGTGCGCATCGTGGCCGATCCCTGGCGGACCCAAACGCGCGAGCGGGTGGGGGAGGCGGCCTACAAGGCGGTCGTTTCCGTGCTGTCACTGCTGGGTCTGGTTCTGATCGTCTGGGGCTTCGGTATGGCGCGTGAAACCCCGGTGATGCTGTGGAGTCCTCCGCTGGGCATGCGCCATGCGGCGTCCCTGCTGACGCTGGTGGCGTTTGTGCTGCTGGTGGCCGCCTATGTACCGCGCAATGCCATCCGGGCGCGCGTGCACCACCCCATGGTGTTGGGTGTCATGGCGTGGGCCCTGGCCCATTTGCTGGCCACGGGCAGCGTGGCCCATGTGCTGCTATTCGGTACTTTCC
>JBAQKO010000126.1:0-4809 GCA_049301075.1 Rhodoferax sp. | reverse complement strand
GTCAATGTCAACGAGAAGGCCGGCCTGACCTTTGCCGCTGCGCTGAAGTCCTTTCTGCGCCAGGATCCGGACATCATCATGGTCGGAGAAATTCGCGACCTGGAAACGGCGGATATCTCGATCAAGGCCGCACAAACCGGGCACCTGGTGCTGTCCACGCTGCACACCAACGACGCGCCTGCAACATTGACCCGCATGCGCAACATGGGCATTGCACCCTTCAATATCGCATCCAGCGTCATGTTGATCACCGCGCAGCGCCTGGCCCGACGCCTGTGCGCCCACTGCAAGGCACCGGCAGAACTTCCCCGGGAAACACTGCTCGCGGCCGGATTTCAGGAATCGGAACTGGACGGAACTTGGAAGCCCTACCGCGCCGTGGGCTGCTCCATGTGTAACAACGGTTACAAAGGACGCGTCGGCATTTACCAAGTCATGCCAATCAGTGATGAAATCCAGCGCATCATCCTGCGGGATGGCAGCGCCATGGAAATCGCGGCACAAGCACAGCTGGAAGGCGTGCGTTCTTTGCGACAATCCGGCCTGCACAAAGTCAAGCAGGGACTGACTTCGCTGGAAGAGGTTCTGGCCGTCACCAACGAATAAAGAGTAACCCAGGGGACTATATGGCAACTGCCAAGACAGCAGACAGCAAGGAAGCCGTTTTTGAGTGGGAAGGCAAGGATCGCAACGGCAAGCAGGTCCGGGGCGAAATGCGCGCCGCGGGCGAGAACCAGATTAAGGCCTCGCTCAGAAGGCAGGGGGTCACTCCGACAAAGATCAAGAAGCGCAAGATGAGCGCTGGCAAGAAAATCAAGCCCAAAGACCTTGCCATTTTCACGCGACAGCTCGCCACCATGATGAAGGCGGGTGTGCCCCTGCTCCAGGCCTTTGACATCGTCGGCCGCGGCAACCCCAACCCCCGTGTCACCAAGCTGCTCAACGATATTCGCACCGATGTGGAGACGGGGACATCGCTCAGCGTCGCTTTCCGGAAATTCCCCCTGTACTTTGACGATCTCTATTGCAACCTGGTGGAAGCCGGCGAGTCGGCCGGTATTCTGGACCAGTTGCTGGACCGCTTGGCGGTGTACATGGAAAAAACCGAGGCCATCAAATCCAAAATCAAGTCCGCCCTGATGTACCCCATCTCCGTTCTGGTCGTGGCGTTCGTCGTGGTGGCCGTGATCATGATCTTTGTGATTCCCTCGTTCAAGCAGGTGTTCTCGTCCTTCGGGGGCGAACTGCCCATGCCCACGCTGTTTGTCATCGGGATGAGTGAGTTCTTCATCCAGTACTGGTACCTGATCTTCGGCGGCATCGGCGGCGGCGTGTACTTCTTCATGGAGTCCTGGAAACGCAACAAGAAAATGCAGGCCGTCATGGACCGCATCATGCTGAAGCTGCCCATTTTTGGCGTACTGGTGGAGAAGTCGTGTATTGCCCGCTGGACGCGCACCCTGTCCACCATGTTTGCCGCCGGCGTGCCTCTGGTGGAAGCCCTGGACTCGGTGGGTGGCGCAGCTGGCAACAACGTGTTCGAGGAGGCCACGCTCAAGATCCAACAGGAAGTTTCAACCGGCACGGCGCTCACCGCGGCGATGACCAACGCCAACCTTTTCCCCTCCATGGTGCTGCAGATGTGCGCTATCGGTGAAGAGTCCGGCTCCATTGACCACATGCTGGGCAAGGCGGCCGACTTCTTCGAGGCCGAAGTGGATGACATGGTGGCGGGCATCTCCAGCCTCATGGAGCCCATCATCATCGTGATCTTGGGTACCGTGATCGGCGGTATTGTGGTGGCGATGTACCTGCCCATTTTCAAGCTCGGCCAGGTGGTCTGATGACGCTGACTCTGCAAGGACTTGAATCCACCGTCGCGGCCGTACTGGGTCTCCTGATCGGCAGCTTTCTCAACGTCGTCATTTACCGCCTACCCAAAATGCTGGAGAGGCAATGGGCAGCGGAGTGCGCCGAAATGGCAGGGAAACCGCCAGAAACGGCCGCACCGTTCAACCTGATGGTGCCGCGTTCCCGGTGCCCGCACTGCGGACACGCGATCCGTTGGTACGAGAACGTGCCGGTCATCAGCTACCTGCTGCTGCGCGGGCACTGCTCGGCCTGCAAAGCCCACATCAGCGTACGCTACCCGCTGGTGGAGCTGGCCACCAGCGGCCTGTTCTTCTTCAGTGTCTGGCAATGGGGCGCAACGGCCACCGGAGCCCTCTGGTGTGTATTTTCCGCCACGGTGCTGGCGCTGGCACTCATCGACTGGGACACCACCCTGCTACCGGACGATTTGACTTTGCCACTGGTATGGCTGGGATTGGTGGCCGCCGCCCTGCAGTGGACGCCGGTCGGACTGCATGCATCGCTCTGGGGCGCAGTAGCCGGCTACCTTTCCCTCTGGTCGGTGTACTGGCTTTTCAAACTGGTGACCGGCAAGGAGGGCATGGGCTATGGCGACTTCAAGCTGTTTGCGGCCCTGGGTGCCTGGTTTGGATGGCAGGCCCTGATTCCCATGATTTTGCTGGCCTCCATCATCGGCGCCATCGTAGGCATCGCCATGAAGTTCAGCACCGGCCTGCGGGAGGGCGGCTATGTCCCC
This sequence comes from Rhodoferax sp., assembly GCA_049301075.1. GTDB lineage: Bacteria > Pseudomonadota > Gammaproteobacteria > Burkholderiales > Burkholderiaceae_C > Allorhodoferax. The sequence goes on along the minus strand of JBAQKO010000126.1, from coordinate 2,201 downwards.
TTCGGCCCTTTTCTTGCCGGAGCGGGCTTGACCGCCCTCATTCTCGGGCCCAACGCGCTGCGCCAGGCCATCGGACTCTGAACATGGGCGCCGCTGCGGTCCGACTGGGCCTGACCGGAGGCATTGGCAGCGGCAAAAGTACCGTTGCCGGCGTGCTGGCACGCCATGGAGCGGTCATCATTGATGCGGACGCCATTTCCAGAGCCACCACCGCAGCCGGCGGAGCCGCCATCGCCATGCTGAAGGCTGCTTTCGGCCCCACCATGTTGACCCCCGAGGGTGCATTGGACCGCGACCAGATGCGCGCCCTGGTTTACGCGGATCCGTCCGCCAAATCCCGGCTGGAAAGCATTGTGCATCCCTTGGTCGGACAGACGATTGCCCTGCAGGCACAGCAGGCCCAAACCGGTGGGGCAACCTGCCTGGTGTTTGATATCCCCTTGTTGGTGGAATCCGGGCGCTGGCGGAAGATGCTGGATCGCATTCTGGTCGTTGACTGCACGCCAGCCACCCAGATCACCCGCGTCGCCGCGCGCAATGGCCTGAGCGAAGCGGAGGTACGCAAAATTCTGGCTGCACAAGCCTCCCGCGCGCAGCGACTGGCTGCAGCCGACATGGTGGTGTTCAACGATGGCATTACCATGGACGAACTTGCACAACAGGTGCAGGAAATTGGGCCCCAGTTCGGGCTATGATTCGGCCACCGGAAAAATCAGCGTGATCCTTTACGAATACCCCTTCAACGAGCGCATTCGCACCTATTTGCGTCTGGAACACCTGTTTCTGCGCCTGGCGGAATTGATGTCCCGCGTCGACGCGCTGGACCACCACTTTGCCATCACCACCATCTTTGAGGTCATGGACGTCGGTGCCCGCGCCGACCTGAAATCCGATGTCCTCAAGGACCTGGACAAGCAGAAGCAAATCCTGAATGGCTACCGCGGCAACCCGGCCATTGCGGAAGGGGTGCTCGACGACATCATCCAGCAACTGGACCGCTGCTTCAGTGCCCTGAACGGGCAACCGGGCAAGGCAGGTCAATCGCTCACGGAAAACGACTGGCTCATGAGCATCCGCAGCCGGGTGGGTATCCCGGGTGGCACATGTGAATTTGATTTGCCGGCCTACTTTGCCTGGCAGCATGGCAGCGCTGCTGCGCGCCAGGGCGATCTGCAACGCTGGGCCGCTTCCCTCTCCCCGCTGGCCGAATCCATCCATCTGCTACTCAAGTTGTTGCGGGACTCCGGTTCGCCACAGAAAGTCATCGCCGTCGGTGGCCAGTTTCAGCAGAATCTGCCGCAAGGGCGCACGTTCCAATTGCTGCGCCTGGCACTGGACCCCGCACTGAACCTGATCCCTGAAATCAGCGGCAACCGCCTGATGGTCTCCATTCGCCTCATGCGCCACGAAGAAGATGACCGCTTGCACTCCAGCAATACCGACGGTGCTTTTGAACTGGCCCTTTGCTCCTGAAACTGCGGGAGATCGCCCTCATGGATCCAACTGACCACGGCAACACAGGCGCCGCAAGCCCGCACCGAATCGTGCGCTGTCCCGCCTGCGGCGGCGACAGTGTCTACAGCCCGTCCAACCCGGCGCGGCCATTTTGCAGCGACCGTTGCAAAAACATGGACTTCGGGGCCTGGGCCAGCGAAACCTTCCGGGTTCCCACGCAGGCGGCTCCAGACGACCTGATGTTTGACGAAACCCCTCGGCATTAGCCGGCACACACGCCGAATTGAACCATCAATTAGGCGCTAGCGCCCTAATTTGCTGCGTTAACCGCTATCGAATATGTAGCACCCTGGTATTGCTGCTCTTCGGCAAACCACTGCAACACCGGAACGGTTCCGGGTAGAACCGGCTGGACTTGGACCGGCAGGCGCTCCCACGAGAACGACTGGGCCTCCCGCATCTGCAAGGCACCCGTCCACGCAAACACCTTGCAAAAATGCAGCCGCACCAGCGCATGCGGATAGTCCACCAGCTCGATTTTCCAGGGCTGGACGGCGCCTATGGTGATGCCGATTTCTTCCTGCAATTCGCGGCGCAAAGCCTGCTCCACGGTCTCGCCGGGCTCCAGCTTGCCGCCGGGAAACTCCCAGTAGTGTTCGTAGACCTTGCCCGGGGGCCGGGAGGTCAGCAGGAAGTCACCGTCCGGCCGCAGCAACACACCCACTGCGACATCGACCACCTTGCGG
>JBAQKO010000125.1:0-3331 GCA_049301075.1 Rhodoferax sp. | reverse complement strand
ACCCAGGTCGAGGACGGCAGCGGCGGGGCGGGCGGCCAGCACCTCCAGCGCCCATTCCACCAGGGTTTCGGTATCGGGGCGGGGCACCAGCACCCGGGCGTCCACCGCCAGGTTCAGCCCGTAAAACTCCTTGTGGCCGGTGATGTAGGCCAGCGGTTCGCCGGCGGCGCGGCGGCGTGCCGCCTGTGCCAGCGTGGCCTGTGCCTGCGGGGGCAATGGGTCGGTGTCGTGCGCCAGCAGCCAGGCGCGTTCATGGGCCGGCTGGCCCAGCGCGTGCAGCAGCAGCAGTTGGGCGTCGATGCGATCCAGGCCTTGCGCCTGCGCCATCGCCAGGCCCTGCGCCAGCGTGGCGGACGCCGCCGGGGTATCGGTTGGGAGTGGCATATGCTATGAATTCAATAGCTGGTTACGCAATGAATACGGCGGCTGCAGCACGATTTGGCATGTAAAAATGCCGATTAGCGGTTGGCGCTCAGTTCCAGCGCCGCCAGTTGCTCGGCCGCCTCGTAGGCCTGCAGGGCCTGCACCACGTCGTCCAGGTCGCCTTCCATGATGGCGAGCAGCTTGTACAGCGTCAGGTTGATGCGGTGGTCGGTCAGGCGTCCCTGCGGGAAGTTGTAGGTGCGGATGCGGTCGCTGCGGTCGCCACTACCGACCAGGCTCTTGCGCTCGGCGGCGTCCTTGGCGGCGCGCTCGCTGCGCTCTTTTTCATGGATGCGGGCGGTCAGGACCTTGAGCGCCTGCGCCTTGTTGCTGTGCTGGCTGCGCCCGTCCTGGCATTCGGCCACGATCCCGGTGGGGATGTGCGTGATGCGCACGGCCGAGTCGGTCTTGTTGATGTGCTGGCCGCCGGCGCCGCTGGCGCGGTAGGTGTCGATGCGCAGGTCCGACGGGTTGATCTTGATGGCCTCGGCTTCGTCCTGCTCGGCCAAGACGGCCACGGTGCAGGCGCTGGTGTGGATGCGGCCCTGGGTCTCGGTGGCGGGCACGCGCTGCACGCGGTGGCCGCCACTCTCGAACTTGAGCGCACCGTAGGCGCCGGTGCCGTTGTGGTGGCCTTCCATGCGCACCACCACTTCCTTGTAGCCCCCGAGTTCGCTGGGGGACTCGCTGACGATTTCGCTCTTCCAGCCGCAGCGGTCGGCATAGCGCATGTACATGCGCAGCAGGTCGCCGGCGAACAATGCGGATTCGTCGCCACCGGTGCCGGCGCGGATTTCCACAAACGCGGGGCGGGCGTCGTCCGGGTCCTTGGGCAGCAGCATGCGCTGCAACTCGCCTTCAATTTGCGTCAGTTCCGCGGTGGCGCTGGCAATTTCCTCTTCGGCCATGTCAGCCATTTCCGGGTCGGCCTGCATCTCCTGGGCGCCGGCCAGATCGGCCTCGCGTTGCTGGTAGCGGGTCCAGCGGCTGGCCACGGCGGCCACGTCGGTGTGCTCGCGCGACAGGGCCAGAAACTGGGCCATGTCTTTCATGATGTCTTCGCGGGAGAGCAAAAATTCGAGCTCGGAAAGGCGCACCGCGTAGCGCTCCATCTGGGCGCGGAGGTAAGGTTTCATCGGGGGAGCCCTAACGGCTGTTGCGTAAGAAGAAATGCGAAATGGCCGCGCCGGCGCGCTCGCGGGCCTGGGCGTCGCCGGTGTGCAGTTCGGCCATGGCGCCATGCAGCATTTTTTGCGTGAGGCCCTTGGAGAGGGCCTCCAGCACGGCGTCCACCGGTTCGCCCTTGGCCAGCAGCTTGCGGGCGCGGGCCAGTTCGGCGGCGCGCCAGACATCGGCCTGGGCGTTGAGCTGCTGGATCAGTGGCACGCTGCTGCGCTGGTCCACCCAGTGCATGAAGCTCTGCACGCCGGCGTCCACGATTGCCTCGGCCTGCGCCACGGCGGCCTGGCGGCTGGCTTGCGCGGTTTGCACCACGCTGGCCAGATCGTCCACGGTGTACAGGTACACGTCTTCCAGCGCCTTGACTTCAATCTCGATATCGCGCGGCACGGCCAGATCGACCATGAACATGGGGCGGTGGCGGCGTTTTTTCAGCGCCCGTTCCACGGCACCCAGACCAATGATGGGCAGGGTGCTGGCGGTGCAGCTGATGACGGCGTCAAATTCGTGCAGGCGCTCGGGCAGGTCGGCCAGACGCATCACCTCGCCGCCGAACCGGGTGGCGAGCTTTTCGCCGCGCTCCAGCGTGCGGTTGGCAATGGCGATGGATTTCGGATTCTTGGCCGCAAAGTGGGTGGCGCACAGTTCGATCATCTCGCCGGCGCCCACAAACAGCACCTTGACCTTGCCCAGGTCTTCAAACAACTGGCCCGCCAGGCGTACGGCGGCGGCGGCCATGCTGATGGAGTGCGCGCCGATCTCGGTGGAGGTGCGCACTTCCTTGGCCACGGCAAAGGAGCGCTGGAACAGCTGCGACAGCGTGGTACCCAGGGCTCCGGCGGCATCGGCGGCACGCACGGCGTCTTTCAGCTGGCCCAGAATCTGCGGCTCGCCCAGCACCATGGAATCCAGCCCGCTGGCCACCCGGAAGGCGTGGCGCGCGGCCTGGCTGTCCTGCAGGCTGTAGGTGTGCGAGCGCAGCACTTCGGGGGAAATGCCGGCTGAGTGGGCCAGCCAGTCCAGCGTGGGTTCCAGCTCGGACTGCTCACCGGCGCAGTAGATCTCGGTGCGGTTGCAGGTGGAGACAATGGCCGCTTCCGGCATGCGGTTGAGCGACTGGCGCAGCCCGCGTAAATGGGGCTCGATCTGGTCCATGGCGAACGCAAACCGGCCCCGCAAATCCAGCGGTGCGGTGGTGTGGTTGATGCCTAAAGTCCAGACTGCCATATATGCACGTTATACCCAATTATAAAATCGTCGCCACCACAACCAACCTCGGGGCCCGCGCGCCCGTCTGTATGGGCCCTCTGGACCTGCTGAACCACCTGCTCAATTTCCTGGCTCCCGCTGTGGCGGTGGGGCTGGTGCTGGCCGTGGCGACGCCCATTTTCGATAAAAAGAGGCTGCGAATTCGCACTGTTATTGCGCAGGTTGCTATCAATTCAATAGCTGGCGCGGTGGCGTTGGCGCTGGGGCTCTGGTTTTTCGGTCACGACGGCAAGATGGCCTCCTACGGCGCCATGGTGGCCGCAGCGGCCAGCTGCCAGTGGTGGGCGGCACGCCGGCGGGCTTAGTCCGGGCTGAAAGCGTCCACCCGGTCGGTGATGAGGCCGTCCGTTCCCAGGTCCAGCAGGCGCTGCGCCTCGTCTTCGTGGTTGACGGTGTAGCTCACGGTGCGCAAGCCGGCGGCTTTGGCCTGTGCCACGCTGTGGCTGTCCCACAGCGTGTG
>JBAQKO010000124.1:0-5016 GCA_049301075.1 Rhodoferax sp. | reverse complement strand
CCTTGTCACTCGGGTGCGTCTACGCCCTGTTTGCGCTCGGCTTCACCCTCATCTTCGGGGTCCTGGGCGTCATCAACCTGTCCCATGGCGCGATTTTCATGGTCGGTGCCTATGCCGCAGAACAGGCCGTTGCGCGCTTTGCCTTGCCGCTCTGGGGAGCGCTGCTGTTTGCGTTTGTGTTTTGCGGCCTGCTCGGGCTGGCCGTGGATGTGCTGGTGCTTCGGCCGCTGCGGGCCCGTAATGCGCCCCACCTGATTCCCATGATCGCCACCATCGGTGTGGCCATCATTCTCAACAACAGCATCCAGGGCATTTTCGGCGCCGAAAGCCTGCGCTTTCCGCCCGGTCTCGTACCCGAAGAAGTCCTGACGCTCGGCGGCCTGCAGCTGACAGCGCTGGAGTTGGGCATCATTTTCCTGTCCTTTGGGCTGATGGCTGCACTGCTGCTGGCCCTGAAGAAAACCCAGTTCGGCCGGGCCCTGCGCGCCATTGCCGAGTCCCCCAAAGCGGCCTACTTGGTCGGCATCAACGTCGAGGGGCTTTTCTTTTTCACGTCCTTTGCCGCTGCCGGTCTGGGTGGCGTGGCAGGGGTGCTGATTGGCCTGTATTCGAACGCGCTCTTTCCGCTCATGGGCCAGCCGATGCTGCACAAGGGCATTGCGGTCATCATCCTGGGCGGCATGGGCGACATTCGCGGCGCACTAATAGGCGGCCTGTTCCTGGGCTTTGCCGAGGTGCTGTCCGTTGCCTACGTGGGCTCCAGCATGCGTGATGCGGTCGCCTTCGGCCTGCTCTTTCTCATCCTGCTGGTGCGACCCAAGGGCCTTTTTGGCCGGCTCCAGGAACGCAAGGTCTGACATGCCCTTTTCTCCCGCACAATTTTCCTGCCGTTTGAACGGCAGTCTCTGAACATGGAATGGTTCGACAACTTCTGGGCGGTCTACAGCAACCTGGTGCTCACCCTGGGCACCAACTCGCTGCTGGCCCTTTCCATCTACCTCACCCTATCCTGCGGCATGCTGGCCATCGCCAACGCGGCGTTCATGGGCATTGGCGCTTACACCTCGGCCATCCTGACCATGAACTACGGCCTGCCGTTTCCGGTCGTGCTGCTGGTCGGCATGGCGGCACCGGCGCTGATGGCCTTTGTCATGGGCAAGCCCACCCTGCGGCTGTCCGGCGTGTACCTGGCCATGGCAACCTTGGCCTTTGGTGAGGTGGTGCGCATTGTGGTGCTCAACACCGAATCACTCACCGGCGGCGCACTCGGCCTCAACGGCATTGCGCAATCGACCCAGTGGTGGCATGTGGCTCTGGCTCTGGTGTGCACGCTGGCCGTGCTGTGGCGCCTGCGCCGCTCCAAAGTCGGCCGCGCCTTCGAATCGATCAAGGAAGACGAGACCGCTGCGGGCCTGATGGGCATCGACGTCAGCGCCTACAAGATGCTGGCCTTTGTGCTGGGCGCAGCCATTGCCGGACTGGCCGGCGTGCTCAACGCCCACCTGACGTTCTTCATCAGTCCCGGCGAATACGGTTTTGACCGCGCCGTGGAGATTCTCACCATGACGATTCTGGGCGGCATCAGCAGCCTGACCGGGCCGGTGGTCGGCGCCGTCATCCTCACCCTGCTGCCCGAAGCGCTGCGCGCCTTCCAGGATTTCCGCCTGGTCGTCAACGGCTTCATCCTGGTGCTGATCGTGCTGTTCCTGCCCAAGGGCATCTGGGACCCGGCACGCTTTAGGCAGTGGTTCAGCCGGAAAGGGAGCCGCGCATGAGCACCGCAACGTCCCTGAAACTGGAAGCCGTTTCGCGCCACTTTGGTGGCCTCAAGGTGTTGCAGGATGTGAACCTCGACATCCCGCAAAAAGGCATTTTTGGACTGATTGGTCCGAACGGCGCAGGCAAGACCACCGTCTTCAACCTCATCACCGGCCTGCTGCCGCCTACCAGCGGCAACATTACCTTTCTGGGCCAGAATCTGGCCGGCCGCAAGCCCCATGACATCACCCGCCTGGGCATTGCCCGGACGTTTCAGAACATCCGCATCTTCAAGGAGATGTCGCTGCTGGAAAACGTCATGGTGGGAATGCATGCGCAGCTGCAGTACGGCGCCCTGGGCCTGCTGGCCAGCACGGGCCTGTTTCGCAGCGAGGAGCGGCGCGCCCGTGACCGCGCGCGCGAACTGCTGTCCTGGGTCCGCCTGGACCACAAGGCGGCGGACCTGGCCGACAATTTGTCGTACGGCGAGCAGCGCAAGCTGGAACTGGCGCGGGCGCTGGCAACCGACCCCAAGCTGCTGCTGCTGGATGAGCCGGTCGCCGGGATGAACAGCAGCGAAAAAGTCGAGCTGATGCACGAGATCCGCAACATCAGCGACCGTGGCTACGCCATTTTCATGATTGAGCACGACATGCGTTTTGTAATGGGCCTGTGCAGCGACATCGCTGTGCTGAATTTCGGCCGCATCATTGCGCGCGGCAATCCCGATGCCATACGCAATGACCCGCAGGTGATCGAGGCCTACCTGGGCCGCGAAGACGACGAAGTCACCATGGACGACCGGGGAGCCACAGCATGAGCGCACCCCTGTTGCAGGTCAGCGACCTGAAAGTCAACTACGTCCATATCGAAGCGGTCAAGGTCATCAGCTTCGAGCTGCATGAAGGCCAGATCACGACGCTGGTGGGCGCCAATGGCGCCGGCAAGTCGACCACCCTGCTGGCCCTCTCGGGCCTGGTAAAAAAGGCGGCGGGCCGCGTTCTGCTCGATGGGCAGGACCTCACCCGCATGGCCCCGCACAAGATTGTGTCCAGCGGCATGGTGCAGGTTGCCGAAGGTCGGGCCACGCTGACAACGCTGACGGTGCAGGAAAACCTGGAACTCGGCGCCTACAGCCGCCGGGACAAAGGCGACCGGGCTGCCGACCTCGACTATGTGTTTGGCCTGTTTCCCGTGCTCAAGGACCGCGCCGGCGGCCTGGCGGGCAATCTGTCGGGCGGCGAACAGCAGATGCTGGCGATTGGCCGCGCACTGATGGCCAAGCCGCGCGTACTGCTGCTGGACGAACCCTCCATGGGATTGGCGCCCATCATCGTGCAGGACATCTTTCGCACCCTGCGCGACATCAACCAGGCCGGTCTGACGATTTTCCTGGTCGAGCAAAACGTGCGCCAGGCGCTGAAGATTTCCGACCGCGCCTACGTCATCGAAACGGGCTCCATCATTCTGGAGGGAACCGGCCGCGAGCTGCTGGTCAACCCGCGGGTGCAGGACGCCTACCTCGGCAGCTGACGGTGCGCCCGGCGGCTCACAGTCGCCGGATGGGTTTCTTGCGCCACACCGTACGGTAGTACGTGGTCTGCATGCCCAGCATCGCCAGGAACGCCACCGGATACGCCGCCCAGATGCCGTTGAGCCCATACGGCGTGCTCAGCAACCAGGCCACCGGCACCTCCACCCCGGCAATGGCCAGCATGCTCAGCACCGTGGGCACCAGCACCGTGCCGCTGGCGCGCATCAGGCCCGACAACACCATGGACATGCCCATGATGACGCTGCTCCACAGCATGATGTGCAGCAGCGTCTGTGCCAGCTCCACCACCGCCGCATCGGTAATGAACAGACCGACGATGCTGCGCGAAAACAGGTAGCCCAGCAGCACCAGGGAGCCGGTCAGCAACAGGTTCAGCACAATCCCGGTGCGGGCAATGTGGCCCAGCGTGTGGCCACGCCCGGCGCCAATGGCCTGCGCCCCCAGGATGGACGCCGCGATGGCAATGGAGATGGCGGGAAACTGCACGTAGGACACGATCTGGTTCACCGCACCGTAGGCGGCCGTGGCCTGTGAACCAAAGCGGTTGACCAGAAACAGCACCGCGATTTCCGCCACCGAGATGGTAATCATGGATACCGCCGTGGGCAGGCCGATGCGCAGCACCTTGCGCAGGATGGCACGGTCGATGGTGAGGTAGCGCACAAAGAGCGCGTCGGGTGCCAGCACGTGATGCTTCCGGCGCAAATGCCACGCCGTCCAGCCCAGCGCCACCAGGTAGGACACCACGGCGGCATAGGCACCGCTGGCCACGCCCATCTGCGGCAAACCCAGCCAGCCGCGTATCAGCGCCGGCGTCACCAGCAGCCCGACGATGGTCGAGATCAGCAGCGTCAGCAGCGGCGTTTTGGTGTCGCCCACGCCGCGCAGCATGGAGGTGGTGAGCAGGAACAGAAACACCCCCGGCGCGGCCAGCAGCATGATGCGGGCATACGCCGTGGCACCCGGCAGGATGTCGGCCGGCGTGCCCAGCGCACGCAACATGATCTCGGTGTAGGTGCCACCAAACACGGCCACCAGCAGGCCCGCGCACAGGCCCACGGTCAGCGTGGTGCCGGCAATGGCGCGCACCCGGTTCACCTCGCGCGCCCCCCACGCCTGGCCAATCAGCACCGCAGCGCCGGAGCCCAGCCCGATCATGAAGGCGATCAGGAAAAACAGCACCGGAAAAAATGCCGACACCGAGGCCATGGCCTGCACGCCCAGCATCTGGCCCAGGTAGATGTTGTTCACCGTGCCGGACAGCGCCTGCAGGATGTTGCTCAGGATCATGGGCACCAGAAAGGCCACATAACTGCGCCACAGTGGCGGCGCAAAGGCGGGAGGGGGCGTATGGTGTGTCATGGGGTCACGAAGGCGTTGGTCAGCAGGTGCATCAGATGCGTGCGCACATCCGCCGGCCAGGCGGCGGTGTGGGTCTCGAAGGCGGTGTGGTCGCCGGCAAACAGGGCCCGGCTGGCTTCCTCGAACCCCGGCGCATGCCCAGCCATGGTCGACATGAATTTGTAGCCCACGGCGCGGGCCTGGCGCACCCGGTCCTCGGCTTCCTGGCTGCGGCGCGCCGTCTCCACCAGCTTGCGCAAGGCCACGGAGGCGCCGCCGGTTTGCCGGCCCAGCCAGTCCCAATGGCGCGGCAACAGCGTGACCTCACGGGCCACCACACCCAGGCTGGGGCGGCCCGGGCC
>JBAQKO010000123.1:0-5609 GCA_049301075.1 Rhodoferax sp. | reverse complement strand
GAGCGACCCGCAAACCAGCGGGGGCCTGCTGGTGAGTTGCGCACCCGATGCGGTGGAGGCCGTGCTGGAGGTGTTCCGCCGCCACGGGTTTGCGGCCGCCACGGAGATCGGCTCGGTGCTGCCCGCGGGCGCCGCGCCCAACGGCGCGCACCTGCACGTCGTCTAGCTGCGGGTCAGGTTCCCAGGCGCGTGTAGCGCGCCAGGAAGCGGCGGTCGATCCAGTTTTTGAGCCACCACACCCAGCGCCCCTGCGCGCTGGTGCGGCCCCAGCTGGCCACGGCGTAGCGGTCGCCGCACGCCAGCAGGTTGAGGGTGGAGGTGGGGGGCTGGTGCGGTTTGAGGGCGGCACTGGTCATGGCCGCGGTCAGGTTGTGCAGCAGGGCCGGACCGGCCCGCACCGCGTAGGCGCCGTTGCGCGCCAGGGGCTGGTCCATGCGGGTGCTGACATCGCCGGCGGCAAATACCCGGCTGTGGCTGGTGGAGCGCTGGTACATGTCCACGGCAATGAAACCCTCGGCGTCCAGTGCCAGGCCGCTACCAGCCAGCCAGCCGGGCGCGTGCGCGCCGGTGGTCAGCAGGGGCACATCGCAGGCCAGGTCGGCGCCGCAGCCCAGATGCACGGCCCCGGGTTTGAGCGCCACAGCCTTGTCCTGCAGCACCGTGACCTTGCGCGCCTTCAGGACCCGCAGCAGGCGTTGCTGGACCCGCAGCGAATAGTTGGCGCCGGGCGGGGTGTCGCCGCTGAGCAGCGTGACGGCCGCGTGGGGTAGGCGGTGGCGCGCGGCCAGCGCTATTTCCACCCCGGCGGCGCCTGCGCCAATCACGGCAATGCGCAAGGGGCGTGCGTCGCCCATCGCGGCCACCTGGGGCCACAGGGCGCTAAAGGCTTCGATGGGGCGAATGAACAGCGCGTGCTTGCGTGCTCCGGGAATCTCGCGCTCGATCTGCTCGCGGTCCTGTATGGGTCCGGTGTTGACCGACACCCAGTCAAAGGGCAGGCGGCTGCCGTCATCGAGCTCCACGGTCTGGCCTTGCGCATCCAGTGACTGGACGCTGCGCTGCAGCCAGCGCACTCCGCCGCGCTGCACCAGGGGCTCCAGCGGAATGACGCATTCTTCCAGTGTGTAGTGCCCGGCCACAAAACCGGGCACCATGCCCGAGTACATCTGGCGTGGATAGGGCGCTACCAGGGTGACCTCCACGCCCGCCAGGGGGTGCTCTGCCAGGGTGGACAGCACATGCACATGGGCGTGGCCGGCTCCCAGCAAGACCAGCTGGCGGGGGCGTTGCAGGGTGCTATCCGGGGCGCCGTGGGGCGCGGGGTCGGTTGCGGCAGTCATGGGCCGTATTGTTCCACGAGTGGCGCTCCCTCCCGCGCCGGGGTCAACTGGGCCCGTTGGCCGCCTGTGCAACGTAGGGAAGTTGAAGACGTTTCCAGTCGTTCATGCCGCCTGCCACATTGCGCGGGGCGGCAAAGCCCAGCTGGCGCAGGATCAGGCAGGCCTTGGCCGAGCGCACCCCGCCGCGGCAGATGATCAGCAGGGTGTTCTGCTTCAGGTGCGCCAGTTCGCCGGCCCGGTGGGCGAGCTGGCCCAGCGGAATGAGCGTCACCCCTTCAATATGGGCCGCTGCAAACTCGAACGGCTCGCGCACGTCCAGCACCGGCACGCCTCCGGTGTGCTGCAGTGCATGGGCGGAACCTGCGTCCACGTCCTGCACGCCGCGCCAGCGGTAGTAAATTTTCAGCCAGAAATAGCGCGTCAGGCGCCAGAAGGCAAAGGCGGCCAGTCCGGCAGCGGCGATCCACACAACTCCATTCACAGCAGAACTCCTGAATACGTCAAGCTGCTTGCAGCCTGTTTTTGGAAAAGACAAACAGCGGCGCGCCGGGCAGACTGCACAGGCCCACCACTACGAAGAACAGCAGCGAGGTGGCAATGGCATCGCCCTGGGTCACGCCGACCTGCGAGAAAAAATACCAGTACGCGGCCTCCCGCACGCCCAGGCCCGAAATGGAGATCGGCAGCATGGCCACCGTGAAGATCATGGGCGTGAAGATGATGCATTGCGCCAGCGACACGGGGGCTCCCAGCGCGTAGAAGATGGCGGCATTCACGCCGGCCACGCAGACCTGAAACAGAATCGACAGCAGCAAGATGACCAGGAACAAACCCGGTTGGCGCAACGTGTCGCGCACCACCTGCACGGTCTGCGTCACCACGCCCTTGACCTGGGCAAAGCGGTCCGGCAGGGTTTTTCCCACCATCCCCTCGGCCACCTTGGGCACCAGGAACAGCCCCACCAGGCCCACATCGATCAGCAGGAAGATGAGCACCATGCGCACGGTGTGGGCGTCCGCGTCCATGAAGGGCAGGCCCAGCAACGCGGTAAAGCCCAGCGCCACACCGGCAATCAGGCGTTCGGACACCACCGAGGCAATCGCTTCGGGCACCTCGCCGGTTTCCTTTGTGGTCCCCCAGGCCCGCACGGCATCGCCCCCCACGGCGGTGGGCAGCACGTTGTTGAAGAACAGGCCGACGAAGTAGAGGCGCAATAGCGTGCGGTAGGGCAGCGGGTGCTGGCGTGCCCGCAGGATCAGTCCCCACTTCCAGGCGGAAATGGCAATGGCCAGCAGCACCATGCCAAAGGCCAGCACCGATCCCTGCCAGGTCAGCCCCGCCAGGCGGGCGAGCAGCTGGCGCAGGTCCAGCGTCCAGAGCAGGGCCGCCAGCAGGCCCAGGGTGATGGCCAGGCGAACCAGCAGGCGAATTCTTTCCTTGCTGATCATGGCTGCACCGCCTGGTCGTCTGGTTTGGCAGCGCTGCACCCGCCTGCGGCGGCCCGGCAGGCCTGTGCCGCACGGATTCTGCGCAGCACACGGGGCCCGATGGCGGAGCCGATGACAAACAGGGCAATAGTGATGGAAAACACCCAGAACAGGACCTGGATGGAGCCCGTCAGGTTCTGGCCCAGGTACGAATACAGCAGGGTCGCTGGCAGCTGCCCCAGGCCGGTGGCCCAGACAAAATTCCACAGCGAGATGGACGTCAGCCCCGCGCCATAGCTCACGATGTCAAAGGACACAAAGGGCAGCAGGCGGGCCACCAGGATGGCCCGGTTGCCGTAGCGCTCGAAAAACACATCCCATGTGGCCAGCGCGTGGCTGCCGCCCACCAGTTTCTCCACCGCGGGCCGCCCCAGTGCGCGGGCGATCCAGAAGCACAGCACGGCGCCCAGCATGGCGCTCGTCCACGACAGCAAGGCCCCCCAGGCCCAGCCGAACAGCAGGCCGTTGGCAAAGGTCACCACAAAGGCCGGCAGCGGTGCGGCCACCGACTGGAACACCATCAGGGCTGCCGACACCACGGCAGCCCAGGCACCAAAGCCCAGCAGGTAGTCCCGGAAGGCGGCGATGGCCGTTTGCGGGTCGGGCAAGGTCAAAATGGCCACGGCGTTGTTGACCGCCGAGCGCAGGGGTTCCACCAGACCGTAGAGCAACACGGCTACCAGCAGGATGGCCAACACGGCAAGGGCGCCGGCACGGGTACTTTTCAATTGCATGTTCAAACTTTCACTTCACATAAGGCCGCGCGCTGGCGCGCAGCGCACGGACCTGGCCCGATTATTTCTGCAGCGGAAACTGTTCGGCGGGCTGTGCCGACCACTCCCACATGGAGCCGGCGTAGTTGCGGGCCTTGTAGCCCATGTCGTTGAGCACCGTGGTCACCCAGCCGGAGCGGATGCCGCCCGTGCAGTATGAAACGATTTCCTTGTCCCGGGTTACGCCTTTGGCCTCCAGAACTTTCTCGATCTCTCCGCGGGGCAGCAGCCGGCCATTCTTGTCCAGCAGGTCCTTGAAGAAGAGGTGCTTGGCGGGGGCCAGGTGCCCGCCGCGTTTTTCACCGTAGGGAGTTTGGCCCTGGTACTCGCGGGGCTCGCGCACGTCCAGGAACGCCACATCCTTGCGTTCCAGCTTGGCCTTGACTTCTTCCTTCTTGATTTCAAGCGCTGACGCATGGGCCACAAAATCGCCCGGCACTACGGCTGGTTGAATGGCAAGCTTGCCGATATGCTCCAGCGCGCCAATGCCGCCGTCGACCAGGACGACACGCGTGTGGCCCCATGCCCGCAGCAGCCAGGTAACCCGGCCGTCTTCACCCCAGCCCTTGACGGCGTCCGCTACGACGACGATCGGGCGATTGCTGGAAATACCCAGGGCTTGCAGCTTCTTGCTGGCCTGCTCCACCGGCAGGGGGCGGCCCTTGGTGGGCAGGTTGGGCTCGGCCAGATCCTGCCATTCCAGCGCCACGGCGCCGGCCAGAGGGCCGGATTTCTTTTTCAGATCCTGGCCCCGCGCGTCAATGACCAGCGCGCCGTGCTGGATCAGGTCAAAGGCCGCTTGCGGTGTGACGATCCAGTCCCGGTAGAACTCGACGGACGCCCCGTCCACCGCCGCGGTTGTGGCCCGCACAACCGGTGCGAAGGTGGTCAGCGTGACGCCCGCGCCGAGCGCCACAGCGGCGTACAGCAGGCGGATGGATTTCAGAAAAAACGGTTGCATGGATACCCTCCAAAAATTGAACAACGCGAATGCACGCGAGAGGGTTTGCAGTCTATTTTGGGGTGCGCAAAATTCAAACGACAGAAAACGATGGCGCTTATGGGGAAAACATCTGAGCCGCCACGCCGTGGGCGGCGCGGTCAGGAAAACGTGCGCCAGCCCCAGCCGATGCGGGTGGCGGTGGTGACGGCGCACAGGGCCGTGAACACCCAGGCCAGCGGCGCGAAATGCTGCGGCCACAGGCACATGGCGGTGAAGCACAGCAGTGTTTCGGTGGCTTCGGTCAGCCCGCCCAGAAAGTAGAACGATTTGTCGGGGTAGGCCAGGCTGGTGAGGCCGCGCTTGGCGGCCAGCACGGCAAAGGCCAGAAAGCTGGAACTGGTGCCGACAAATGCCGCCAGCAGCGCGGCGGCGGGCAGCGCGTTGGTGGCGGGGTCGGCTATGGCAAAGGCCAGCGGAATGCTGGCGTAAAACACAAAGTCCAGCGCAATGTCCAGAAAGCCGCCGGCATCGCTGGTGTGGGTCTGGCGCGCCACGGCGCCGTCCAGTGCATCGCCGATTCTGGATACCAATAGGGCCACAAGGCCCATGGAATAAGCGTGAATAGCTATTAAAACTGCAGCACCCAGGCCGATGGCAAAACCGGCCACGGTAATGGTGTTGGCCCGCACACCGGCACGCACCAGTACGCGTGCCGTGGCGTCCATGGCGGGGCGGATCAGGGCGGTGGCAAAGCGGTCGAGCATGGCAGGTCCGGTTCAATCCAGCTGGGTCAGGTGCTGCGGGTCGGCCACGTCGCCGGGGTCGTGCGTGACCAGCAGGGCGGGAATCTGGCGCTGGCGCACCAGGCCAAACACCAGCTCGCGCATGCGTGTGCGCAGGGCGGCGTCCAGCTTGGAAAACGGCTCGTCCAGCAGCAGGGCGTGCGGCTGCGCCAGCAGGGCGCGCACCAGGGCCACGCGGGCGCGCTGTCCACCCGACAGCGTGGCCGGGTTGGCGTGGGCAAAGCCGTCCATCTCCACGTCGGCAAGACCCTGCGCCACTTGGG
>JBAQKO010000122.1:0-9366 GCA_049301075.1 Rhodoferax sp. | reverse complement strand
GTGGATGAACGTGAGCCCCCGCACCGACAGCCAGCAGCTGCGCGCCCTGATCCGCCAGGCCCGCAAGGACGCCAAGCCCGAGAAAGCCGGTGAAGCGCTGCGCCATGGCCGCGCCTACCGCGACATCTTCCAGCTGGTGCGCGAGCAGCTGGCGCAGGGCCCCGATGTGCCCGACACCACGGCCGACACCTCCGACCTGCCCCACAACCCGGGAGCCGACGCATGAGCCCTGCCGCGCTTCCCGCCCTGGAGCCGGTCCGCATTGGCCTGGTGTCCATCAGCGACCGCGCCTCCAGCGGCGTGTACGAAGACAAAGGGCTGCCCGCCCTGCAGGACTGGCTGGCCCGCGCGCTGCAAAACCCGCTGACCTTCGAGACCCGGCTGATTCCGGATGAGCGCGAAACCATCAGCGCGACCCTGATCGAACTGGTAGCAGCCGACTGCAACCTGGTGCTCACCACCGGCGGCACCGGCCCCGCCCCGCGCGACGTGACCCCCGAAGCCACCCTGGCCGTCGCGCACAAGGAGATGCCCGGTTTTGGCGAGCAGATGCGCCAGATCAGCCTGAAATTTGTGCCCACCGCGATCCTGTCGCGCCAGGTGGCCGTGATCCGCGAGCAGAGCCTGATCATCAACCTGCCCGGCCAGCCCAAGTCGATTGCGGAAACCCTGGAAGGGCTGAAAGACGCCGACGGGCAATCCGTGGTGCCCGGCATTTTTGCCGCCGTGCCCTACTGCATCGACCTGATTGGCGGCCCCTACCTGCAGACCAACGACACGGTGTGCAAGGCATTCCGGCCCAAGACGGCAATCCGCGCCTTCGCTACTTCCCAACCAGCTGGTTGAGGCGTTCGGCCTCGAAGCATTCCTTGCGCGCCGCATCTCCCGGCACGCAATCGGTGGCGGTGCGGTTGGCCGACAGTTTCTCGATCGCCTGCCACAGCATGGCAATCTGGTGCTCCTGGCCCGAAGCTGAGTCGATCAGCCCGCGCAGGGCCTGGCTCACCGGGTCGTCCTCCTGGGTGATGCCATAGGCGGTGAACTTGCGGTCCGTGCTGGTGACATCGGCGCTTTCGCCGGTCTTGCTGGGAATGATGCGCGCCGGAATGCCCACCGCCGTGGCGCCCGCCGGCACCGGCTTGATGACCACCGCGTTGGAGCCGATCTTGGCGCCGTCACCCACCTCAAAGCCCCCCAGCACCTTGGCACCGGCGCTCACCACCACGTCCTTGCCCAGGGTGGGGTGGCGCTTGACGCCCTTGTACAGAGAGGTTCCGCCCAGCGTCACCCCCTGGTAGATGGTGCAGCCGTCGCCGATTTCAGCGGTCTCGCCCACCACCACGCCCATGGCATGGTCAAAAAACACCCGCTGGCCGATGATGGCGCCGGGGTGGATTTCGATACCGGTGAGCCCGCGCGCGCAATGCGAGATAAACCGCCCCAGCCACTTGAACCCATGGGTCCAGCATCCGTGCGCCAGCCGGTGCAACACCACCGCATGCAAACCGGGGTAGCAGGTCAGCACCTCCCAGGTGGTGCGCGCGGCAGGGTCGCGGTCCAGGATGCATTGGATGTCGGAGCGTAGGCGGGAAAACATGGCTAGAAGTCTATCCGCTCAGGGAATCGCCTGCCACTGGCGCGGATTTGGACTGGGACAGGCGCAGGATGGATTTGGCAATGCCGCGCAGGATGTGGATTTCCTCCTCTTCCAGCGCCGCCCGATTGAACAGCTGGTTCAGGCGCGGCATCAGCTTCTTGGGGGCTTGCGGGTCCAGGAATTCCAGCGCCACCAGGGCCTGCTCCAGGTGGGCCAGCATGCCGCTGACCTGGGCCATGTCCGCCCGCGTGGGCTGCGGCGCTGCCGGCTGTGCGCCAAAGCCCCCCAGGGCCAGACGCCATTCATAGGCGATCACCTGCAGCGCCGCGCCAATGTTGAGCGAGCCAAACCGGGGGTTGCTGGGAATGCTCAGGCAGACGTTGCAGCGGTACACGTCTTCGTTGCGCATGCCAAAACGCTCGGAGCCAAACAGAAAACCCACCCCCGTTTGACCTGCCAAATTGGCACCCAGGCCAGGTTCTGCCTGCGCAGCGTGCTGCGATTTTGATAGCAATTCGAAATGCGCACGCGGCGTGGTGGTGGGCGGACCGAAGTCGCGCGGGGTCATGGCTGTGGCGCACAGGTGGGAGATGCCGTCCAGCGCCTCGTCCAGGGTCTCGACAATGCGGCACTTCTCCAGCACGTCCAGCGCACCGCTGGCGCGCTGGATGGTTTCCTCGCGGCGCAGCACGTTGGCCCAGCGTGGCGCCACCAGCACCAGGTCGTCAAAACCCATGGTTTTCATGGCGCGTGCCGCAGCACCCACGTTGCCCGCGTGGCTGGTCTGGATGAGAATAAATCGGGTATGCATGGGAACCGGTAAAATGGGCCTATTGTCGCCGCCCGCATCGCCGTACGGATCCACCCAGCTCTTCACCACAATTTATGTCGCTCAATCTGCACCCCATGATCAACGTGGCCGTCAAGGCCGCCCGCGCCGCCGGTTCCATCATCAACCGCGCCGCGCTCGATATCGAATCGGTGCGCGTGTCCCAAAAGAAGGCCAACGACTTCGTCACCGAAGTGGATCAGGCGGCAGAGCAGGCGATCATAGAAACCCTGCTGACGGCCTATCCGGGCCACGGCATCTGGGCCGAAGAATCCGGGCGCGAACATGGCGCCCAAGACTCCGAATTCGTGTGGATCATCGATCCGCTGGACGGCACCACCAACTTCATCCACGGGCTGCCCATCTATTGCGTCAGCATTGCGCTGGCCGTCAAGGGCAAGATCGAACAGGCCGTGGTTTACGACCCCACCCGCAACGACCTTTTCACGGCCACCAAGGGCCGCGGCGCCTACCTCAACGACCGCCGCCTGCGCGTTTCCAAACGCACGCAGCTGCGGGAATCCCTCATTTCCACCGGCTTTCCGTTCCGTCCGGGCGACAACTTCAGCAACTACCTAGCCATGATGGGCGATGTGATGCAGCGCACGGCCGGCCTGCGCCGCCCCGGCGCTGCCGCACTGGATCTGGCCTATGTGGCAGCCGGTTACACCGACGGCTTCTTTGAAACCGGCCTGCAACCCTGGGACGTGGCCGCGGGCTCGCTGCTGATCACCGAAGCCGGTGGCCTGGTGGGCAACTTCACCGGCGAATCCGAATTTCTGGAGCAAGGCGAATGCCTGGCCGGCGCACCGCGCATCTACGGGCAGCTGGTGAGCGTTCTGGGCAAATACAGCAAGTTCGCCAGCGCGGGCGAGAAGGCCACGCTGCGCCAGGCCGCCCAGGCGCCGGCTGAGGCAGCGCCCGATGCGGCGTCCGGCGACGCCCCCAACGACGCACCGTTCTAAAGCGCCCCGTCCAGCCGCAGCTGCTCGATGGGAACGGGCCGGCCAAAGAAAAAGCCCTGAAAGGCCTTGCAGCCGTTGCGCAGCAGAAAGTCGCGCTGGCCGGCGGTTTCCACCCCTTCGGCCACGGCGCCCAGGTCCAGACTCTGGGCCAGGTTGAGGATGGTGCGGGCAATGGCGGCATCGTTGGGGTCGGTCAGCACGTCGCGCACGAACGACTGGTCGATCTTGAGCTGGTCCAGCGGCAGGCGCTTGAGGTACGACAGCGAGGAGTAGCCGGTACCGAAATCATCCAGCGAGAAGCCCACGCCAATGGAGCGCAGCTCGCTCATCTTGACGATGGCATCGTCAAAATCGCTCAGCAACAGACTCTCGGTCAGCTCCAGCTTCAGACGGTAGGGGTTGGCGCCGCTCAGGCGCAGCAGGGTCAGTATCTGGCTGGAAAACTCCGGGTGGCGGAACTGGCGCGCGCTCACATTCACCGCCATGCTCAGGTTGCGGGTGGCGGGCTGCGTGCTCCAGGCCACCAGCTGGGCGCAGGCTTCCTTCAGCACCCACTCTCCCAGCGGCAGAATCAGGCCGCTCTGCTCGGCCACCGGAATGAACTCGCCGGGCGCCACCAGTCCGCGCCGCGGATGCTGCCAGCGCAACAGGGCCTCCACACCGGTCACGCGGCTGCGCTCATCCACCACCGGTTGGTAGTACAGCCGGAATTCGTTGCGCAGCAGGCCCTGGCGCAGGTCCGTCTCCAACTCGGCCCGTAACGAGGCGGCGGCCTGCATGGCCGGGTCAAAGAAGCGCAGGGTATTGCGCCCGGCCGCCTTGGCCTGGTACATGGCCAGATCGGCGCGCTTGAGCAGCTCGTCCACGCTTTGCTGGTGATCGAAAAACAGGGTCACGCCAATACTGGGGGAACTGTGGTGCTGCTGGCCGCCCAGCTCGAAATGCCGGTTGAGGGCCTCCAGAATCTTCTTGCCCACGGCCTCGGCTTGCGCTCCGGCTTCCAGTGCGTTCTCGCTCAACTCCTCCAGCATGACCACAAATTCGTCACCGCCCAGACGGGCCACCGTGTCGATGCTGCGCACGCAGGCACCCAGGCGCGCGGCCACCTGCTTGAGCAGCTCATCGCCCATGTGGTGGCCCACGGTGTCATTGAGCATCTTGAAGTTGTCCAGATCAATGAACAGCAGCGCGCCATAGCTGCCCCGGCGCGTACCGGACTCCACGGCATGGTTCAGCCGGTCAATCAGCAGGCGCCGGTTGGGCAGGCCGGTCAGGGCATCGAAAAACGCCAGCCGCTCGATATCGGCCTCCGCCTGCTTGCGCGCCGTGATGTCGCGCCCGGTTCCCCGATAACCCCGGCATACCCCATCCGCATCAAAAACCGGGGTGCCGCTGATAGAAACCCAGACCAGCAGGCCATCCTGGCCCCGGCGCTGCATTTCAAAATCCCGAAACGTTTCGCGCGCGTCCAGCGCCGCACGGTGGGCGGCCCATTGCTCCGGGCTGACACCAACCACATCATCCCCCCAGCGCGTGGTTCCAATGACCTGGTCGGCCCGCAAGGTCCGGGCGACGTCCATGCTGCCCTGCACCCGGATAAAACGGTAGTTTTCGTCCTGCTCCCAGTACCAGTCGGAGGACAACTCGGTCAGGCTGCGAAAGCGCGCCTCGCTGTCCTGCAGGCGTGCGACCACCTCTTTCTGGGCGGTGATGTCGCCAATGGACCCACACCACAGGACCGAGCCGTCGGCTTGCCGCTCCGGCTGCGAATTGCCCAGCAGCCAGCGCACCGCGTCGCCGGCATCCCGCGCGCGGAACTCACATTGCCAGATGGCCAGCGTGTCCATCGACTCCCGCCCCGTTTGCACGATATGGGGCAGGTCCTCGGCCAGGATCCGGTGCAGGAGCCGGCGCGGGTCGGCGCGCACCTCGGCCTCGGTGAGGCCAAACAGCGACTGCACGGCGGCACTGACGAAGGGGAAGCTAAACCGGCCGTCGGGCCACCACTGGAACTCATACAGCATGCTGGGCGCGCGGCTGGTGATCTTCTGGACAAAAGCCAGCTGGTTGCTCACCGCCTGCAGGGCTTCGCGCTCGGCCGTGAATTCCTGCACCACGCCCAGGTCCGCCTTCACAACGCCATTCTCGATCTGCCGCTGCATGCGCGAGCGCAGCCAGATGGTGTGGCCGTCCGGCTGCTGCCAGCGGTACTCCACCACCTCGCCCGTCATCCGCTTGAGGGCCTGTTTGACCTTGTCGCGGTCTTCCTTCACCACCCGGCGCAGGTGCGCGCCGACAGGTGCCGATTGCGTCTCCCCCAGGCCGCCCACCTGGGAATAGCCGTGGGACAGGTGCACCGTGGGGTCCCCCGGGTAAACCACCCAGTGCCCGACCCGGGCCACGGTTTCGGTCATCTCGTAGAGCTTGACCTGGCGGTTGAGCCGTTCATTGGCCTGCTCCAGCGCCTTCTCGCCCGCCTGGAGCGCCTCCCGGGCCAGTTTTTCTGCCGTGACGTCACGCGCATACACCAGGATGTAGGCCTCGCCCTGGACCGACACCCGCGTGGCGTTGATGCGCACCATGCGGGGCATGTTGTCCTTCAGGAACACGGTGACATCGACGTCGGTCAGGCGCCCCCCCATCTTCAGGGGATAGAACGCCTGCTCGCGGGCGGCGGTGTCAGCCCAGTGCCCGATCTCCACGGCGGTGTGGCCCACCACCTCATGGCGCTCATAACCGGTGTACTTGAGCCACTCGTCGTTCACCGCCACGATCACGTCGTCCCGTACGCGGGTAACGGCAATGGCCTCTGGACTCTGGTTGAAAACCACCCCGAAAAACGAGGCGTCATCGGAGTCGAAAACTGCGCGGTCTGTGGCGTGCGTGGACGGGGGAGGCGTGGGTTGCACGCTATCGGGATGAATCGCCACAATGAATTCTTGGGAGAACGGAATGAAATTGGTCCCATGATAGGGCCAGCACCCCGGGCTGCCCATTAGTGGCTACCCTTGTTGCCCTGTCCTGGATCAAACTACGCGCTTACCGCTGCGCTGGATCAGCAACACCGCCGCGCCGGCTTTCTTTGCGCCCCCGCCGGGAACCTGGTTGGCCGGCTTCAACGGCACCCCCTTCAGCCTCGCGTGCAACCGGGGTGCGCGCCCCCTCTTCCAGACGGCCCAGCGTGGCCGGAAATTCCAGCATGCGGCGGTCACGCCACACCTTGAACAACACCACATCGCCCGGCAAGGCCTGGCTGATCCGGCTGACCAGGTCCGAGGAACGGATCATGGCCTGGCCGTGGACGTGCGTCACAACGTCACCGACCTTGAACCCCGCTTTCGCCGCTGCACTGCCGGGCACAACGGAAGCAATCAGCGCGCCATCGGGCAGATCCAGGCCACGCGCCTGCGCCAGCGCCGGGGTGAGGTCCTGCACCCGGGCGCCCAGCCAGGCATGGGGTACCCGGCCGCTGGCAACAATTTGATCCCGAACCTTCAAAGCCACCTGAATGGGAACCGCAAACGACGAGCCCTGGTACACACCAGACTGCAGGGGAATCTGGGCATGAACGCCCACCACGGCACCGCTGCCATCGAGCAGCGGCCCCCCTGAGCTGCTGGGCTGCACCGTTGCATCGGTCTGGATGAAAGGAGTCGCCGTGTCACCAGGCAGGGAGAGCCCCCGGGCACTGACAATGCCCTGGGTCACCACCGGCTCAAGGCCCGGCGGCGCACCCATGGCCAGCACGGGGTCGCCCACCTGCATCTGCTGGGCGTCTCCCAGGCGCACCACGGGCAGGTTCGCGGCCTGAATGCGCAACACCGCCACATCGCTCACGGTGTCCACCCCCAGCACCTGGGCCCGGTACTCACGCCGGTCCGCCAGGCGCACCGTCGCCTGCCGGGCGTCACGCACCACGTGGGCATTGGTCAGAATCAGCCCGTCGGCGCTGATGATGAACCCCGAACCCTGGTTGCGAAACGGCGCCGGCACCCGCGGCTGCGGCGTGCGCGGCAGGAACTCGGGAATCCCGCGGTAAAAGAGATAGAAGGGGTCCCCCGGATCGAGCGTGCCCCCATCAGACACCCCCGGCGCCGCCCCGGTCACGGTAACGCCCACCACGGCCGGTGCGGACTGCTGCACAACCGCCCGGAAGTTGGGCGTGGCACCCGCCGGCAAAGCCGCAATCGGGATCGGCGCGACCGTGTAACCCGCACCCGGGTCGGAGGCATCCCGGCCCGAGAACCACCCCCGCGGGACAATGCCAACGGCCGCCGACGTGGCGGCCACCACCAAGCCAACCGCCAACAGGAACAGGACCAACGTTTTACGGGTCATGAACCCTCCCCTTTACAACCAGAACCGTACCGACACTGCGGCAAATTGAAATGCTAGCCCGCACGCGCACGCGTCCCTTGCGATTTCGCAAGCCGCCGGACGTCGCTGCCGGCTACTGCGGCCGCTGGTACCAGCCCATCAACTCGGCCTGTGCCAGAACGTGACCCCGCATGGCCTTCTCCAGCGCACCCTTGTCGGCCTTGTCCAGCTCCGGCAGCACCGCATCGAGCGCAAACACCCGGAAAAAATAG
This sequence comes from Rhodoferax sp., assembly GCA_049301075.1. GTDB lineage: Bacteria > Pseudomonadota > Gammaproteobacteria > Burkholderiales > Burkholderiaceae_C > Allorhodoferax. Next base: position 1,386 of record JBAQKO010000122.1, on the reverse strand, counting down.
CGGTGCTTGCCCATGGGCGGGCACGGTCCCGCGTAGCCGGTCGAGTGCCAATCGTTGTAGCCCTGCAGGGTACCCTGCGGCAGCAGCGGCGCCTGCATGCCAGCGGCCAACCCGGCGGTCTGCGGCGGAATGTTGTAGAGCACCCAGTGCACCCAAACCATGGTGGGCGCCCGGGGGTCGGGTGCGTCCGGGTCATCGACGATCAGCGTCAGGCTTTTCGCGTTGGCCGGCACGCCACTCCAGCGCAGCGGGGGCGACACGTCATCGCCGTCACAGGTATAGCGCTGCGGGATCGGGCCCTCGTGCGCAAACGATGCCGAGCTCAGGATCAGGGTCATGGCGGTGCCTCCTTCTTTGTTCTGGCGCACAGCCACGGGCTCCTCCGCGAAAGGCAACGCACACCCCGCAGACAACCTGGGCCGGCTTTCGCCGTTGTACGACCACGCGGCCCGCGACCCTTGCGAATTGTCAAATCCACCGGCCGCGACCCGCGCGCCTACATGCCCGGCGCTCCAACGACGCCCCAGCGAGGAAAACGCAACGGCGGCATAATTTTGGCAACCAGGAGGCAACGTGGACAACCAGCAGCATTGGGAAACGGTCTACACGACCAAGTCAACGGACAACGTAAGCTGGTTCCAGGAGCACGCCACGCGCTCGCTTGAAATCATCCGCTCCATCGGCGCCCATCCCGACTCGAACATCATCGACGTCGGCGCGGGCGCGTCAACCCTGATAGACGACTTGCTGGCCGAGGGCTTTCGAAACCTGTCCGTCCTTGATTTGTCTGCCAGCGCTTTAGCCGTGGCGAAAACCCGGCTCGGCGCAAAAGGCGATCTCGTCCGCTGGATCGTCGGCGACATCCGCAATGTCGAACTTCCCCAGCAGGCCTATGACATCTGGCACGATCGCGCAGTCTTCCACTTCCTGACCGACCCGGACGACCGTATGGCGTATGTCCGGCAAGTCATGCGATCCGTGAAACCTGGTGGGCATGTGATCGTCGCGACCTTTGCGCCCGACGGCCCCGAGCAGTGCAGCGGACTGCCGGTTGCCCGCTACGCGCCCGGCGAACTCCACGGACAATTCGGCCCGAACTTTGAACTGTTGGAGCACGCCAGCGAAGAGCACAAGACGCCGTGGGGCACTGTCCAGCGCTTCGTCTATTGCCACTGCCTCAAGCCGCACTGATCGCGACCACGCACGTTTCGCGCAGGCTTTTGAGTTGCTTTTCCAGTTGTCTGCGTTTCCGGATGCACTGAGCAACATGCACAATGTGCTCATCCAGAAACGCATTGACTTCACGGCAGTTACTGTCACCCCCAATTGCCACGTAGCAAAGAATCCCAATGCAGCACGCCCACATCGAAGAATCCAATGCCATCC
>JBAQKO010000121.1:0-7713 GCA_049301075.1 Rhodoferax sp. | reverse complement strand
CGCCAACACCCGGCATGCCAATGGGCGCCACCCCGGTGTCCAGCGCGGCCAGCACACTCGTGCTGCCGCTCGGGGAATGGGTAACGGTGGCAGAAAGCGACCAGGACAGCCGCAGCAGCGGCTCCGGTCTGGGCGGCAGTGCCAGCGAGGCAGATCAGCGCGCCAGCACCCTGCAGGTCCGGCTCACCGTGCGTTAAACGGCGCCCGCGTTAGCGCGCCAGCACCTGGCGAATCGTGGTGCCCAGCTCTTCGGCCACGAACTTGGCGATGTAGGCATCGGCGCCCACACTGCGGACATGCCCCTCGTTGGCGGTGCCCGTCAGCGACGAGTGGATGATGACCGGAATGGTGTTGAAGCGGGGGTCCTGCTTGATGTTGCGCGTCAGGGTGAAACCGTCCATCACCGGCATCTCCAGATCGGTCAGCACCAGGGCCACCTTGTCGTGGGCGGTCTTTCCTTCGGCCGCCGCCTGGGTGGCAATGGACTGCAGCATGTCCCAGGCTTCCTGGCCGGTCTTGGTCATGATGTAGGGCACGCCCATGGCTTGCAGGCCCTGCTCGACCATCATGCGGGCCACGGCCGAGTCATCGGCGGCCAGCACCACGGTGCCGGGCGGCAGGCGCACGGGCACCGTGTCATGGTTGCTGGCGCTCGCCTTGGGTTCCTGCGGCATCACGTCGCGCAGAATCTGCTCCACGTCGAGCACCTGCGCCAGGCGGGTGTTCTCGGCGGCGCCATCGAGCCGCGCAATGCTGGTCACCAGACCGCCGCCACTGCCCTCGGCGGACAGCACATGCTTCCACTCCAGGCGCACGATCTCGTTCACCTCTTCCACCGCGAAGGCCTGGGTGGTACGGGCGAACTCGGTCACCAGCAAAATGCCCAGGCCCTTGGTGGGCTTGCATCCCACCACGGCCGGCAGGTTGATCACGGGAATCATCTGGCCCCGGATGTTGGCCACGCCCATGACGGTGGGCGGCATGTTGACCATGGCGGTGATCTCCGGCATGACCAGAATCTCGCGCACCTTGAACACATTGATGCCAAACAGTTCGCGCCGGTCGGTACCCGGGGCTTCGCCCAAACGGAACAGCAGCAGTTCGAACATGCTGTTGCCCGCCAAGTTGGTCCGCTCGTCAATGTCCCGTATGGATGTGTTCATGGGTGTTTCCCGTTATTGAAGCCGTGAAGGGGCTATAACCCCCCATAACCCCGATAGTAACGTGGTCCGGTCTACTTTGGCCACAGCGCCCACAGCTGCAGGGGCTGGCGCAGCCGCCCGGCCAGTTCACCGGCCTCGCTGCCCCAGCCGGCAAAGTAATCGGCCCGAACGGCGCCGGTAATGGCACTGCCCGTGTCCTGCGCCAGCACCAGTTTTTGCAGGTTCACCTGCGCGCCCTGGGAGGCCAGCCACACCGGTGTACCGTAGGGAATGCTGCCGGGGTCCACGGCGATGGAGCGCCCCGGTGTGAGCGCCACACCCTGGGCACCCCGCGGGCCGCCCGTGGCGTCCATGTCGGCCAAGGGTTCCTCCTTGAAGAAGGTCATGCGCGGGTTGCTCCACAGCAGCTCCTGCTGGCGCTGCGGGTTCTGCGCCAGCCAGGCCTTGATGCCGGGCCAGGAGGCGTCCTTGATGAGCCCCTGGTCGATCAGCCAGCGCCCCACGCTGCGGTAGGGGTGGTCGTTGGTGCCGGCGTAGGCCAGCCGCACCCAGTGCGCGCTGCCGTCGGGCTGGGTCACGCGCAGACGCCCGGAGCCCTGAATCTGCAGCACCAGGGCGTCGATCGGGTCCGCCAGGTAGGCAATCACCCGGCCCCTGAGGGCGGCCTGGGCCTCGGGCAGGGTATCCATTTCCTGCCGGCTGAACCAGGGCTTACGCTGGGCCAGCCCTGCGGGCGGTTGGTACAGCGGCACGCTGAAGCGGGCACTGGGCTCCCGGCTGGCTTCCAGCACCGGCTCGTAATAGGCCGTGAGCAGGCCATTGGCATCGCCCTGCGGGGACTCCACGCGGTAGGGCCGCAGGCGCTGCTGTATCCAGGCGCGCTGCTCCTCGACGCTGCCGATGCTCAGCCGGCGGACCTCGCCGCACAGGGCCGCCTGCGGAGCCACCGGACGCTCGCAGCTCTTGAGCCAGGCATTCCAGGCTTCAAACAGGGTGTCGTCGGCAAAGCCCGGCAAATCGCTCCAGGATGCAGGAACCCAGCGGCTGCGGGGCTGGACGACGATGCCCGATACCTCCGGCGGCACGGTGCGTACCCCCTCGGCCCGCGGGGGCGATAGCCGTGGCGCGCTGCCGCAAGCGGCCAGCGTTCCTACAATCAGGGCCATCCATCCACAGGCCAGGAGCCGGTTCATGACATTGCTATTTCTGGAAGCCCTGGGCGCAGGGTTGATACTCATTGGAATCATTTGGTGGACCATGTTCTCGGGCCGTAAAAATGGCGAGCTGCCACACACGCAGGACGACACTGCAACACGACCCACCAGCAAAAATCTGGACCAATAAGCCACTCAGATCGCATGAAATCTGCGCAAACAGCTCCTGAATCCATAGCAAACACGGCGTGCAGCGGCGCCATACCGGTCACAGCACCCGGTGCTGCAGGGCGGGCAACTGGGCCCGCCGCAGCGCCAGGGTGTCCGGGTTGAGTTCCGCGCAGACCACACCGGCCTCCTGCGCGCGTTCGGCCAGCACCTGGCCCCAGGGGTCGATCAGCATGGACTGGCCCCAGGTGTGGCGCCCGTTGGGGTGCACGCCCCCCTGCGCCGCCGCCGCCACAAAGGCCAGGTTTTCGATGGCACGGGCCCGCAGCAGCACCTCCCAGTGCGCCTGCCCCGTGGTGTGGGTGAAGGCGCTGGGAACCAGGATCAGGTCCACGCCCTGTTGGGCGTAGCTGCGGTACAGCTCGGGAAAGCGCAGGTCGTAGCACACGCTCAAGCCCACCTGCCAGCGGTGGCCATCCCGGGAAGGCAGCTCGAACCGCGTGGGCAGGGCACCCCGGCTCAGCACCCGCGATTCGTCGTACGACTCGGTGCCATTGTCAAAACGGAACAGGTGAATCTTGTCGTAACGCGCCACGCAATCGCCCTGCGGGTTGTAGACCAGAGTGCTGTTGTAGACCCGGTCGGGCTCCGGCGCGGTCAGCGGCAGGGTTCCGCCCACCAGCCACAGGCCGGTCTCACGGGCCGCAGCCGCCAGAAAGGCCTGCAGGGGACCGCTGCCATACGCCTCCCGGATGGCCAGCTTGTCGGCATCGTGCTGGCCGATCAGACAGAAATACTCCGGCAGCACAGCCAGTTCGGCACCGCTCTGCGCCGCCTGCTCCAACAGCGCGCGGGCCTGCTGCAGGTTGTGGGCCACATCGGCGGTGGACACCATCTGGATGGCTGCGACCTTCATTTCGACTCCTCGGGTTTGACGGCGGTGCCGGAGCGGTGTTCGACCCGGGTGACGCGGGGATCGACCCAGGTCCCGTCCACCAGGAACTCCTGCGTGGCGGCTTCGATCAGGGGTTTGCGCAACAGCAGTTGGGCCAGGAAGGTGCTCAGCCCGACAACCGGGTTGATGTAGGTGGCGATCAGCGAGGCGCTGCCGGCGTTGATTTCCGGCACTACCACCACCTTGAGGTTCTGCGTCTCCTTGGCGATGTCGGCCTGCCCCTCCATCAGCACGGCGGCATTGACGCCCTTCATCTGCAGGTTGTTGGTGCGGGCGATGCCCTGGGCAATGGTCGCGTCGCCGCGCAGGAAATCAAAGGCGAAGCCTTCGCTAAACACATCGCGGAAGTCGAGCGTGAGGCGCCGCGGCAGGGACTGCAGGCTGAGCACCCCCAGCAACTTCGCGATACCGGGGTCGGCCTTGAGGAACTGGCCGTTCTCGACGTTCACATTGAAATTGCCGCTCAGGCTGGGATAGTCCAGCGTGATGGGCGACCCCAACCAGGCCACCTGGCCTTCGATTTTTCCGCGCCCCTTGCGCACCACGCCGGTCATGCCAAAGCGCTGCAACAACTCGCCGGCGTCGTTCAGGTCCAGCTTGAAATTCATCACCGTGCGCCGCCGCTCCTTGATGCTGCGCCCCGCAGCCGGTGCGCTCTGGGCATTGATGTTGGTCCAGTTGCCGCTGGCGGTGAGCACGGCCTCGGGCGTGATGATGTTGAACCGGTTCAAGCGCCACTCCCGCACGGCGTCCCGCGCTGCGCCGGCCGTGCCCGCGCCCAGATTGACGGCGTCAATCTCCACACGGCCCAGCTTTTTGCCTTTCAGCTCGAAATTTTCCACCACCACATCCAGCGCGGGAATGCTGGTCGGCTGCTGGTCCAGCAGGCTCTCCACATCCTGGGCGGTGCTCTGGCCGATGGCCAGCCGCGCCAGCCGCCCGTACAGTCGCCCCGCAGCCGGCCCGGACGACTGGCGGTACTCGACGTAGCCGTTGAGTTCGGACGCATCCAGATTGGCCCGCCACAGCAGGCCCTCGCGCCCGGCCCCCACCACCACGTTGTTGAGCTTGTGGCCGGCCAGAGTGAGCTCCCGCGCGCGCAAGGCCATGCTGGTCGGCAAATAGCCCATGCCCGCGTTGGCGCCCTGCGCCGCCAGGGTGCCAACCGACAGGTCCACGCCCGACGCACGGGACAACACCTCGCTCCAGGCATCCAGGTCCACGCTGGTCAGGCTCACATTGGCGACCACGCCCTCGGTGGGCAGCGGAGCCGCTTCATCGGCCGTCAGCCCCACCCCGATGGCACCGCGCAGCACTCGGGCATCGGGCCCCGACACGTCGCGCACGTACACGATGCGGGCCAGGCGCCCCACGTCCAGCTGCAACTGGTCCTGCAACCGGGCTGCGCCGGCCGCACTGCCCGGCAACGTCGAGCGCACGGCCGAGGTTTCCAGCCGCAGGGGCAGGGCTAAGTCCGCCGTTTTGGCAAACGGTGCCGGCAGCTTCAAGGCCAGACCGGACAGGTTGCTGGCAATAGTCAACTCGGACACGCCACCACGCAGGCCCAGCACCGCGGTGTACGGGGTGGAACCACTGGCGTACTGGGCCAACCGCGCCGCAAACCCCAGTTCGCGGGCCTGGCGCAGGCCTTCGGCCGTGGCCACGCCCTGCAGGCGCAGCACCTGGGGCGCGGCCTTGCCGGCGACGATGGGTGTCGCATCGCTGCGGGTGCTCAGGCCCCCCTCGATCCGTACCTCGCCGCCCAGCGCACGGGCTTGCCCGCCGGTGACCGAAAAACCGGTTTCAGAAAACGCCACGGCACCACGGGCGCGGGTCAGGCGCGGCGTATCCGGGCTCATCTGCAGTTCATTGCCGGCCAGCGTGATCGTGCCCTGCACGGTGGCGCGCTCCACCGCGGCGATGGGAAAGCCCAGTTTGAAACGGTAGTCGGCGTTGCCACCGGCGGTCGCGCGGGCCAGCGCCTTGCCGGTCATCGTCCCCAGGGGGGAGTCGTTGACCACGCCCAGCACCTCACCCAGCGGCCCTTGCACCTCTGCCGCCACCGATACGGTCGCCCCGCCATACAGGTGGTCCACCACGCCGTCCACCTTGGTGATGCGCAAACCGGCGGCACCGGCCAGTGCGCCGTGCGCCCCCTTGACCTGCAGCACGGCGCGGTCAATCACCAACTCACCCGAGAGCCGGGTCAGCGCCGGCCAGGGCAAACTGTCCTTGGGCAGCAAGGCCGCCGGTGCATAGGCGTAGGTGGCGTCCGCCACGGTGGCCGAGATGCGGAAGTCGCCCTGCTTGGCCGTGGCAAAGGGGAAATCCTGCAGATTGCCTTTGACCTTGAATTTCACGTCCGATGCCGTGCCGGCCACGACGGCGTCGCGCACGTAGTCGCGCACGTCCTGGGGCAGGACCAGGGGCAGGTAGCGGTACACCCGGGTCCCGGCCGCCCGGCTCATACTGCCCTGCAAATCGAGCACGCCGGGAAAGCGGGGGCCGGTGTCGGCCGTCTGCCACTTGACCTGGGCTTCGCCCTGGGCATCGGCGTTGCTGAAACGCAGGCTGGACACATTCAGGCTGGTGCGCGCGCCCTCATGTTTCCACTGCACCTCGCCGTCGAGTTGGTCAAAGTGCAGCGCCGGGTCTTCAAACAGGCCCGGCAAGTCGATGCCGCCGTCGCGCACGGCCAGGGTGGCCTTGCCCCCCGACTGGGTCAGATCAAAATCAATATCTGCCCCCCGGATGCCCGGACGGGCGCCCTGCTCCACGGTCTGTGCCGCCAGTGCCAACCCGGTCACACGGCCCTTGGCGGTGAAACGCGTGGGGGCTTCCACAGGCCCCTGCCAGCTGCCCTGCATCTGCTCCACCAATCCCCGGGGGGCCAGCCCGGCCAGCGTGGCGCGCACGCCATCCCCCAGGGGCAGGCGATCGGCAATTTGCGCCATGGCGGCCAGGTCGAGCCGGTCGGCCAGCAACTCTCCGCGCGCGGGCGTGCGCCCATCGCCCGGAAACACGCCCAGGCGGACATTGCCACCTGGCCAGTGCAAGCCATCGTCGGTATCGAACTGCAGCGCCTGGGTGGAATATTCCTGCCCGCCATCCACCGCCCGGGCGCCCAGGCGCCCCGTCACCGAGCGCAAGGCCAGCGCCTGCAAGCGGGGATCGACCGTGACGTGCACGCCATTGAGCGCGAGGTCGGTGGTCACGCCGGTAAAAGCACCGCGGTTGACGTCGATCCAGGCCCGCACCGCGCCCGCACCGCGCGTGACATCCACGCCGAGATCGGCATGGCGGCGCATTTGTGCCAGATCCACCTGGGGAAGGTCAGCAAAGAGTTGCCCTTCCCATGCCCGCCACGCGCCGGCGCGGCGCGACAGCAAGGGCTGCTTGAAAACACCCGCCACGCTAAAGCGTGCGCCCCATTCCGCCGGCGGCGTGGCGTCCACCCGCAGGGCATGGCTGCGGTGCTGGTTGCGCAACACCACATCGACCGCCGTCAGGTTCAGGGGCGGTGCGTCGCGCAAGGCATCGCTCCAGTTGACCGTGCCGTGGCGGATCACCAGTTCGGTTTGCGAAAACACCCAGTCAGCACCCGCACTGTCGCCGGTATCGCCCTTGGGCAGCGCAAAGCCGGCAACCCAGATCTGCCCATGGGTGTCGCGCCGCACATCCAGCACCGGGCTGTCGATGTACAGCTGCTCAAACCCCAGGCCCAGCACCGAACGCGGTGACAGGGCCGCCAGCACGGACGGCAAGCGCAAGGCCACCTGCCCCTGGTCGTCCAGCAAACTGACGTCATGCAGTTCGAAGGCCGGAATCAACCCATTGGAGCGCGCCGTGATGGCGCCGACGTGCACCGTCACGCCCAGCCGGCTCGACGCTTGCTGCTCCAGCAGCGGGCGAAACTCCGCAATTCGCGGCACAATCAGAAAATGCAGCCCACCCCAGACCATGGCCAGTACCACCCACGCTGAAACAAGCAGCCACAGGGCCAGCCGCACAGCGCTTGCGCCGGCCTTGAGCCAGAACGGGGGAATGGGTGGAAATTCAGTCATCGCGATAGTGAAACCATGTCAGGAATTATGACCGCCAATGGCCTCCCAGACCTGTCCGAGGGCTCTCGCTTCGGTCAGCGAATCCGACGTCGTTATGCCCAGCAGCTGTCCCTGCTGCCGCCCGCCCCCCCCACACGGCAGGCCATCGAACAGCTCTTTGACGCCCTGCGTGCCACGCCCATGGACACGGCGCACGCACTGCGCACCAC
>JBAQKO010000120.1:0-2511 GCA_049301075.1 Rhodoferax sp. | reverse complement strand
GCTGGGCGGCAATGCCCTGCTGCGCTGGGCGCAGGAGGCGGGGGCGGAAGCCGCGCGCACGGTGGCTGCCGTGGCGGCGGTCAGCGCGCCCCTTGATCTGGCCGCCGGTGGCCATGCCATCGGCCGGGGCTTCAACCGGATGGTCTACACCCGCATGTTCCTGCAGACCATGAAACCCAAGGCCCTGCAGAAACTCGCCCAGCACCCCGGGCTGTTCGATCGCGCAGCCCTGCTGGCTGCCCGGGACCTCTATGCCTTCGACAACGCATTCACCGCGCCCCTGCACGGTTTCCAGAGCACGGAAGACTACTGGCGCCGGGCTTCCGCCAAGCCCCATCTGCACCGCATCCGCATCCCGGCACTGGTGGTCAATGCCCGCAACGACCCCTTCGTGCCGGCCGGCTGCCTGCCGGCGCAAGACGAGGTGGGCACCCACGTCACGCTGTGGCAGCCGGCGCACGGCGGCCACGTCGGCTTCCCGCAGGGGCGCTGGCCGGGGCATGTACATGCCCTGCCCGACGCGGTCGGTCGCTGGCTGCTGCAGCACGTTCCCCCTTCATCGAAAGAACACCATGGATGACATCGTTAAACAGGCCATGGCCAAATGGCCTAACGTCCCCGATTGCTACGGCTGGCTGGGACTGGATGCACGGGGCAACTGGTACATGCGCGACGACCCGGTGCAGGCGCTGGGCGCCTTCGCCAGCGGGCGCCCCGGCGCCAAGGGGTCCCAGCTGCGCCACGAGAAGCTGGTGGACTTTATTCAACGCAACTACGGTCAGGATGCGCGGGGCTGCTGGTACTTCCAGAACGGACCCCAGCGCGTGTATGTGGAGCTGGAGGCTACGCCCTGGGTGTGGCGGGTGCAGTCCGATTTTTCGCTGCACGCCCACACCGGGCAGGCCACCACGTGCACGGCGTGCCTGATGGACGAAGCGGGCTGGCTGTATCTGGATACCCCGTTGGGCCTAGGCCTGGTTCACACGCAGGATGTGGGGCAGGCCGCACTGGCCGTGGAGTCCGGCGCATGGACGGTGCAGGAGGTCCGCCGCCAGGACCTGCCGGCAAGCTACGGCTATGTGCCCAGCCCGGCGGCGTTGCAAGAGAAAATGCTACAAAAATAGTAGCTGTCTGCGCAATGGCTGCGGGGGCTATGCCGTAATTCTTGCCCAAAAAACAGGGCAAGCCACCTGCTGACAGGCAATAAAAAAGCCGACGATGCCGTCGGCTTTCGGGGTGGGAGCCAGGGCGCTGTTATTTGGCAGCGGGCTTGGCGGGCTCTGCGAACTTGGCGCCGCCGGCGTTGGCCATGTAGACCACGGCGCGGGCAATTTCAAAGTCGTCAAAATCACCACCGCTCTGGGCGCCCATGGCGTTCTTGCCCTTGAGCGCCGAGTTCAGCAAGGCGTCGAAACCGGTCTTGATACGGGGGCCCCAGGCCGCCGCATCACCAAACTTGGGCGAACCCGCTGCGCCGGTGGCGTGGCAGGCCGAGCACTGCGCCTTGAAGACCTGCTCACCGGTCTTCATTTCGCGGTTCGCGTCACGGATTTCCACCATGCCCACCTTCTGGATGCGCTGGGCCAGTGCCTTTTCCGGATTCACGGCGCCGGCGGCGGGCTTGTTGCCCGAGGTCACCGAGTACACCAAGCCAATGATCACGAAAATTGGCACCACGAACGCAAAGAATGCGGCTGACAACAATTGCTTGGGAGTTTTGATGGGGCCGCTGTGTTCGCTCATGGTGTCCTCGAAATGTCTGGGGCTTGGAAACAGCGGCTGATTATAGCGGCCGTCCGCCCAAACCTGCAGGCGGGGCCGTGGCCCGCCCGCCCGCCGCAGCGGCAACTCCGCGATAATCCCCCAGGCCCGTTCGGGGGGTGTGGCGGACCATCCGGCATGCCCTGTTCTATTCCATTCCTGTGCAAAAAATGACTTCTTCCCTGTGCGCTGCTGATCTCTGGTCCGATGTGGTGGCGGTGCGCGAGCGCGCACCCTTGGTTCACAGCATCACCAACCTGGTGGTGATCAACCTCAACGCCAATGTGCTGCTGGCCGCGGGCGCCTCACCCGTGATGGCCCATGCCCATGAGGAGGTGCGCGACATGGTGGGAATCGCGCAGGCGCTGGTCCTCAACATTGGCACGCTGGACCCCTACTGGGTGGACAGCATGAAGTTGGCACTGGCCGCAGCCGCGCAGCGCGGCATCCCGACCGTGCTGGACCCGGTGGGTGCCGGCGCCACGCCCTACCGCAACCAGACACTGGAGGATCTGCTGGCGGTGGCTGCGCCCAGCGTCATCCGTGGCAACGGCTCCGAGATCATGAGCACGGCCGGTGCGGCCATCAAGACGCGCGGGGTGGACAGCAGTGCCGCCGCCGGCGATGCACTGGGTGCCGCCCAGGCACTCGCGCGTCGCACCGGGGGAACGGTGTGTGTCAGTGGTGCGGTGGACCACATTCTGGATGCGGGCCAGCGCTGGGCCCGTCTGTCCAACGGCCACGTCTGGA
>JBAQKO010000119.1:0-2653 GCA_049301075.1 Rhodoferax sp. | reverse complement strand
GCACCGTCCAGCGTGTCAAAGTCCTGGTACGGTGCCAGGCTGGGGTGGCTGTTGCCCTGGCGCTGCGGCACCTTGCCGGTGTTGAGCACGCCGGCACCCTGGTTGGCCAGGATGGCCATGCCCACGTCCAGCAGGGCCATGTCGATGTGCTGGCCCAGTCCGGTGCGGTGGCGCACCTCGATAGCGGCCAGGATGGCCGTCGACGCATACACCCCGGTGAACAGATCGGTCAGCGCCACACCCACACGCTGCGGACCGCCGCCGAGCGCGTCATCCGGCCGGCCGGTGATGCTCATCATGCCGGACATGGCCTGGATCATCAGGTCGTAGCCGGCGCGCGGCGCGTAAGGGCCGGTCTGGCCGAAGCCGGTGATGGAGCAGTAGATCAGGCGCGGGTTGACGGCTTGCAGGCTGGCGTAGTCCAGCCCGTAGTGCTGGAGGCCACCGACCTTGAAGTTCTCCACCAGCACGTCGCTCTGCGCCGCCATCTGGCGGATCAGCGCCTGGCCTTCGGGCTTGGCGATGTCGATGGTGATGGAGCGCTTGTTGCGGTTGCAGGCGGTGAAGTAGGTGGCGTGCGCCGTGTCGTTGCCCTGCGCGTCTTTCAGAAACGGGGGGCCCCAGTGGCGCGTGTCGTCGCCCTCGCCGGGGCGCTCCACCTTGACCACATCAGCGCCCAGATCGGCCAGGATCTGGGTGCACCAGGGACCGGCGAGCACCCGGGACAGGTCCAGGACCTTGAGGTGCGCCAGGGCAGCGGGTTTGTCGCTCATATGCAGCGGATCAGTTGCCGAAGGCTGCAATGCCGGTCTGGGCACGGCCCAGGATCAGGGCGTGGATGTCGTGCGTACCCTCATACGTGTTCACCACTTCCAGGTTCACCAGGTGGCGGGCCACGCCGAACTCGTCGCTGATGCCGTTGCCGCCCATCATGTCGCGCGCCAGGCGGGCAATGTCCAGCGACTTGCCGCACGAGTTGCGCTTGAGGATGGAGGTGATCTCGACCGAGGCCGTGCCTTCGTCCTTCATGCGGCCCAGGCGCAGGCAGCCTTGCAGGCCCAGCGCGATTTCTGTCTGCATGTCGGCCAGCTTTTTCTGGATCAACTGGTTGGCGGCCAGGGGGCGGCCGAACTGCTTGCGGTCCAGCACGTACTGGCGGGCACGCGTCCAGCAGTCTTCGGCGGCACCCAGCGCGCCCCAGGCAATGCCGTAGCGGGCGCTGTTGAGGCAGGTGAACGGGCCTTTGAGGCCCTGCACTTCGGGGAAGGCGTTTTCTTCGGGGCAGAACACGCCGTCCATGACGATTTCACCGGTGATGGAAGCACGCAGGCCCACCTTGCCGTGGATGGCGGGGGCGGAGAGGCCCTTCATGCCTTTTTCCAGCACGAAGCCGCGGATCGGCCCGACCTGGCCGCTCTCGGACACTTCCTTGGCCCAGACCACGAACACATCGGCAATGGGGCTGTTGGAGATCCACATCTTGGAACCCTTGAGCTGGTAGCCGCCGGCCACCTTGTGGGCGCGGGTGGCCATGGAGCCGGGGTCGGAGCCGTGGTCGGGTTCGGTCAGGCCGAAGCAGCCAATCCACTCGCCGCTGGCCAGCTTGGGCAGGTACTTCTGGCGCTGCGCTTCGGTGCCGAATTCAAAAATGGGCACCATCACCAGGGAGCTTTGCACGCTCATCATGGAACGGTAGCCGGAGTCGACGCGCTCGACTTCACGGGCAATCAGGCCGTAGGCCACGTAGTTCAGGCCGGGGCCGCCGTACTGCTCGGGAATCGTCGGGCCCAGCAGGCCGAGTGCGCCCATCTCGCGGAAGATGGCGGGGTCGGTCGTGCCGTCGCGGAAGGCCTGGGTCACGCGGGGCAGCAGCTTGTCCTGGCTGTAGGCGGCTGCGGCCTCCTTGATCATGCGCTCGTCGTCGCTGAGTTGGCTGTCGAGCAGAAACGGGTCTTGCCAGTTGAACGATGCGTGGGCCATGGGGAAATCTCCAGATAAAGGTAAAACAAGCCAACCGGGCTGGTGGCGCGCTGCCAGCGCAACCCGGCAAGACCGACTGATTGGCATAGTAGCCCCGGGGAGAGCGCCTTGGCAAACGACTTATTGGCAATCAGATATGCATGTGACGCATATATAAAAACCGCAAACGAACCTAAATTTACCCACGTAAATTGCATTTACTCCTTATAAACGCTGCGCATATAGCTACGAATTCAGGAGCGCCGACCCCACCCAGAAAACGCATAAAACGGGTATATTGGACCCACCATGCGCAGAAAAATCCCGTCCCTGCAGGCGCTCGCCTGTTTTGACAGCGCCGCCCGGCACCAGAGCTACACCCGCGCCGCCCAGGAACTGGCGCTGACGCAAAGCGCCATTTCGCGCCAGATTGCGGCGCTGGAGGCCTACCTGGGCGTGCCCCTGTTTCGCCGCACCCGCCACGGCGTGGCGCTCACCGAGGCCGGCAGCCAGTACGCCCGGCAGATCGCGCCGCGCCTGCAGGCGCTGGAGCGCGACACGCTGGACGCCATGTCGGGCCAGGGGGCGGGCGGCTCCATCACCCTGGCGGCGGTGCCCACGCTGGCGGCACGCTGGCTGATTCCCCGGCTGGGCGACTTCAACCGCGCCCACCCCGACGTGCTGGTGCACATTG
>JBAQKO010000118.1:0-1917 GCA_049301075.1 Rhodoferax sp. | reverse complement strand
GGCAAGAAAGTGGCCCTCAACAAAGGATCCAACGTGCAGTTCTTTCTGGTCAAGCTGCTGGAAAAACACGGCCTGAAATACAGCGACGTGCAGCCCATCTTTCTGGCACCGGCCGACGCCCGCGCCGCGTTCGAACGGGGCGCCGTGGACGCCTGGCTGATCTGGGACCCGTTCCTGGCCGCCGCACAAAAGTCGCTGGACGCCCGCGTGCTGGTGGACGCCAGCGGCACGGTGAACAACCGCTTCTATTACTTCACCTCGCGCGACTACGCCTCGGCCAACGTGGATGTGCTGCGCATCCTGCTGGAAGAGATCCAGGCCATTGACCACTGGGCGGCGAAAAACCACGCCGCGGCGGTGACCGAGCTGGCCGGCGTTCTGGGGCTGGACAAAGGCGTGGTCGATCTGTACCTGAGCCGCCACGTCTACGGCGTGCTCCCGGTGACACCGGCCATCCTGGCCGAGCAGCAGGCCGTTGCCGACACCTTTTACGACCTGCGGCTCATCCCAAAAAAGCTCAACCTACTGCACGCCGCGCCGGTGGACCTGCGCTGAGCGGCCTGACACCCTGAAAGGACTGGCATGCGCAATACCCTCCAAGAACTGCAGACCAGCCCCGCCAGCAGCGTGCACCCGGAGCAGCCGTGGACCATCCTGCCCGACGATGGGGACGTGCCGGCAACAGCCGCATGGGCGGCCCTGCGGGCGGGGCTGCAACGCCTCATTCCCTGGTTGCTGCCGCTGGCCCTGCTGGTGGCCTGGCACATCGCGTCCAGCACGGGCTGGCTGTCCACCCGCGTGCTGCCGGCGCCGCTGGATGTGCTCACCGCCGCCGGGACGCTGGCGCAGTCCGGTGAGTTGTGGACGCATGTCCAGGTGAGCGCCGGGCGCGCCCTGCTCGGCCTGGCCGTGGGCGGTGGCCTGGGCCTGCTGCTGGGCTTGCTCACCGGCTCGGTGCGTCTGGCGGAGACCCTGCTGGACTCCACCATCCAGATGGTGCGCAACATCCCGGCGCTGGCCATGATTCCGCTGGTCATCCTGTGGTTTGGCATCGACGAGACGGCCAAGCTGTTCCTGATTGCGGTGGCGGTGTTCTTCCCGATCTACCTCAACACCTTCCACGGCATCCGCACGGTGGACCCGGGGCTGATCGAGATGGGGCGCAGCTATGGCTTGAGCCGCTGGCAGCTGTACACCCAGATCATTCTGCCGGGTGCCCTGTCGAGCATCCTGGTGGGCCTGCGCTTCTCGCTGGGGCTGATGTGGGTGATCCTGATCGTGGCCGAAACCATCTCGGCGCAAGCCGGCATCGGCTACCTGACCATGAATGCGCGGGAGTTCCTGCAGACCGACATCGTGCTGGTGGGCATCCTGCTGTACGCCCTGCTGGGCAAGCTGGCCGACTGGTTTGCCCGCGGCCTGGAGCGCTACTGGCTGCGCTGGCACCCCGGTTACCAGAACGCGGCGTGAGCACTTCCATGATCCTCTCCGTTTTTGCTCCTGATTTCATAGCTGTTGACGCAGGTACTGCGCGCGCTGGAGGCCATTTTGACCACTGAAAACACCCCAACGGCACGCGCCGGTGTCTCCCTGACCCTGCGGGGCCTGTCCAAACGCTACGGCAGCCGCGAAGTGCTGCGCAACACCGAGCTGCGCATCGAGCCGGGCCAGTTTGTGGCCATTGTCGGGCGCAGCGGCTGCGGCAAAAGCACGCTGCTGCGGCTGGTGGCGGGGCTGGAGGCGGCGTCGGCCGGCAGCATCCTGGTCGATGGCCAGCCGCTGTCGGGCTTGTCGCGTGACACCCGCATCATGTTTCAGGAGGCCCGCCTGCTGCCCTGGAAGCGCGTGGCCGACAACGTGGCCCTGGGCCTGCCCCCAGGCCAGCGTGCGGCCGCCGCCGATGTGCTGGCCCAGGTG